>CAZBGV010000001.1:0-45904 GCA_964491485.1 uncultured Woeseiaceae bacterium
GCGGCTACACCATCGAGCAGGACTGGCGCGGCCGCTGGTTCTTCCGCCGGCCGGATGGCCGCGCGGTGCCGGAGTGCGGCTATTGCCCGGAGGACATGCTGGACGACGGCGCTGCCACCGCGGGGGCGTACTTCGAGTGCGGCACCATCGTGGCGGAGCCGCGCGCTGCCGCGGAGGCGCCCCGCCCCTCCGCGGAAGCATCCAGCTCCGTGGAAACGGTTAACGCCTCCGCGGAAGCATCCCGCACCTCCGCGGCAACGCCGTGCACCTCTTCCGAAGCATTCCGCGCCTCCGCGGAGGCGCCCGTCACCTCCCCGGAAGCCTCTTGCAACCCGGGTGTGTTCGATGCGCGCGGGATATCGGACGTCGGCGACGACCCGGGTGACGGTTGGAGTGTCAAGGAGCCCCCGTCGGGGTCGTACTGCATCGTGGACCGGCTCGCAGAGGCCGCACGTCCGCGGAGGTGTTCAATATGAAGGTCGCGACGCGCAACACCGCCGATTTCCGCTGGTTCGGGGTCGAGCTGGTCAACCCTTTCAGTAGCCGCTAGCCTCCGGGCCACGAGCGGCGCTCGCATCTCCGATGCTGTTCTCCATATCCGCCCTATTTGTCGAATATTACAATTAAATTCCGCACTATTCGCCGAAAGTGGCGCCTAAGAAGCTTCAAAAGCAGCATGGCAAAGTGATAGAATTCGCCGTATTGGACGATTAACCCCGGATTTTCGGCCCATCACTCCCGTTCCGGCGAATATGAAGATCACCGCAGATCTCACCGACCAGGCGCTTTTGAGCGAGCTCGGCGCGCGCCTCAAGGCGCACCGCATCGAGGCCGGGCTCACCCAGGCGGAGCTCGCCCGCGAGGCGGGCATCGGCAAGCGCACGCTCGAGCGCCTCGAGGCGGGACAGGGGGCGGATATCGTCATGCTCCTCCGGGTGCTGCGGATCCTCGGGCTGGCGGAAGGTTTCGATCGCCTCCTGCCGCCCGTGGAACCGGGGCCGATCGCGCAACTGGAGCGCAGGCGGAAGGCGCGCAAGCGGGTCGCGCATCCGCGCAAGCCGCGGCCGAAGCGGCCGGAAGGCGGCCGCAGCACCTGGACCTGGAAGGAATAGCGCGTGCCGACCCTCGCGGAGGTGCGGCTCTGGGGTCGGCGCATTGCGGCCGTCACGCTGGAGGACGGTGACACCTGCGCGCGCTTCCAGTACGACCCGGAATTCGCGGAAAGCGGCATCGAAGTGTCGCCGCTCGTGATGCCGCTCGGCACGCGCGTGTACGCGTTCCCGTCGCTGCCTCTCGCGTCCTTCCACGGGCTGCCGGGGCTGCTCGCGGATTCGCTGCCCGACAAGTTCGGCAACGCGCTCATCGATGCCTGGCTGGCCACGCAGGGCCGGACGCCCTCCGGGTTCAATGCGATCGAGCGGCTCTGCTACACCGGCCATCGCGGCATGGGCGCGCTCGAGTACGTCCCGGCGCTCGGGCCGGACCGCAAGTCGAGCAGGCTCGAGGTGGACGCGCTGGTCGAGCTCGCCTCCGAAATCCTCACGCAGCGCGCCGCGCTCCATGGCTCCTTCACGCTCGGCGAGCGGCATGCGACACTCGAGGACATCCTGCGTGTCGGCACCTCCGCCGGCGGCGCGCGGGCGAAGGCCATCGTCGCCTGGAACCCGCAGACGAACGAGGTGCGCTCCGGCCAGGTCAGGGCCCCGCAGGGATTCGGCTACTGGCTGCTCAAGTTCGACGGCGTCAGCGGCAATCGCGACAAAGAGCTCGAGGACCCGCGCGGCTACACGGTGATCGAGTATGCGTATTCGCAGATGGCCCGCGAGGCAGGGATCGAGATGGCCGATTGCCGCCTGCTCGAAGAGGGCGGCCGGCGGCATTTCCTGACCCGGCGCTTCGACCGCGAGGCGGACGGGGCGAAGCTGCACATGCAATCGCTCGCCGCGCTCGCGCATCTCGACTTCAACGCCGCCGGCGCCAATTCCTACGAGCAGTTGTTCGACGTGATCCGCCGCCTCGGACTTCCGATGCGCGACGTCGAGCAGCAGTTCCGGCGCATGCTCTTCAACGTCGTGGCGCGCAACCAGGACGATCACGTCAAGAACGTCGCCTTCCTCATGAACAAGGCCGGCGAGTGGTCGCTTGCGCCGGCGTTCGACGTGACCTACGCGTACAACCCCCAGGGGCTCTGGACGGCGCGCCACCAGATGACCCTGAACGGCAAACGGGACGGCTTCGAGCGCGCCGACTTCCGGGCGTGCGCGAACGTCGCCGGACTGAAGCGCGGCCGCGCCGACACGCTGCTCGACGAGGTGCTCGAGGTCGTCTCCGGCTGGCGCGGATACGCGGAGAACGTGCAACTGCCGCCGGAGTGGATCGATACCGTGCAGGCCAATCTCAGGCTGCGTTTCCCGCGTTGACCCTCAAGGACGCAGCTGGCCCGCGCCGCGCACCACGTACTTGTAGCTCGTGAGCTGCTCCGCGCCGACCGGGCCGCGTGCATGGATGCGGCCGGTCGCGATGCCGATCTCGGCGCCCATGCCGAACTCACCGCCGTCGGCGAACTGGGTGGAGGCGTTGTGCAGCACGATGGCGCTGTCGACGCCCGCGAGGAACGCCTCGGCGGCCGCCGCATCCTCCGCGACGATGCTCTCGGTGTGACCGGAGCCGTAGCGCCGGATGTGCTCGATGGCACCTTCGACGCCGTCCACGGCGCGCACGGAGATGATCGCGTCGAGGTACTCGCTCGACCAGTCCGCCTCCGCGGCCGGCACGACCCGGTCCGCGACGACGCGCCGGATCGCCTCGTCGCCGCGCACCTCGCAGCCGGCCTCGACGAGCGCGGCGACGATTGCCGGGACGAGCCGCTCCACGGCGGCACGATCCACGAGCAGGGTTTCCGCGGCGCCGCAGATGCCGGTGCGGCGCATCTTCGCGTTCAGCACGATGGCTTGCGCCATGTCCGCATCGGCCGACGCGTGCAGGTACACGTGGCAGATGCCCTCGAGGTGGCCGATCACCGGCACGCGCGCGTCTTCCTGCACGCGCCGGATGAGGCTCTTCCCGCCGCGAGGCACGACGACGTCGATCCACTCGCGCATGGCGAGCAGGTGGCCGACCGCCGCGCGGTCGCGCGTCGGCACGAGCTGCACCGCGGCCGCCGGCAGTCCGCAAGCGTCGAGCGCGCCGGCGATCGCGGCATGGATCGCGCGGCTCGATTCGAAGCTTTCCGAGCCGCCGCGCAGGATCACGGCGTTGCCGGATTTGAGGCACAGGCCCGCGGCATCGGCGGTGACGTTCGGCCGGCTCTCGAAAACCATGCCGATGACGCCGAGCGGCACCGAAACCCGCTGGATGCAGAGCCCGTTCGGGCGCGTCCACTCGGCCAGCACGCGCCCTAACGGATCGGGCAGCTCGACGATGGCCTCGAGCCCCGCCGCGATGCCCTCGAGCCGCGCGGGATCCAGTGCGAGGCGATCGAGCATCGCCGCCGCAAGCCCGCGCTCGCGGGCGCTCGCGAGATCGCGTTCGTTGGCGGCCAGGATGGCGTCGCCCGCGCGCCGCAGCGCGGCCGCCGCGGCGCTGAGCGCCGCGTTGCGCTGCTCGCCGCTGGTGCGCGCGAGCGTGCGCGCGGCGTCGCGGGCCGCGCGGCCGAGATCCTCCATCATCGAGGCGATGCCCTGCTCCGTCATGCGCCGCTCCCGAACAGCACGAGATCGTTCCGGTGCACCATGGTCGCGCGCCCGGGATAGCCGAGGCGCGCGGCGATGTCCTCCGACCGGCAGCCCGCGATGAGCGCCGCCTCATGGCTGTCGTAGGCGACCAGGCCGCGCCCGAGCTCGCGCCCGTCCGCGCCGGCGATCGACACCGGATCGCCGCGCGAGAACGTACCCGCCACGTGCGTCACGCCGACCGGCAGCAGGCTGCGGCCCTCGGCGAGAGCGCGCGCCGCCCCTTCGTCGAGCGTGAGCGTGCCGCGCATCTCCAGCGCGCCCGCCACCCATTGCTTGCGCGCGGCCGCCGGGGTGCCGCGCGCATGGAAGATCGTATGCCGCGCTCCCGCGATGAGCGCGGCGATCGGCCGCTCGATCGTGCCATTTGCAACGATCGTCGAGCAGCCTGCGTGCGTCGCAATGCGCGCCGCGAGCAGCTTGGTCGTCATGCCGCCGGAACCGTGCGCGGACCCGGTGCCCGCCGCCATGCCCATGATCTCGTCCGTCACCGACTCCACCTCCGGCACGTGCCGCGCGCCGGGATGACGGCGTGGGTCGGCCTCGTACAGGCCGTCGACGTCGGAAAGCAGCAGCAGGCCGTCCGCGAGCACCATCTGCGCCACGCGCGCGGCGAGGCGGTCGTTGTCGCCATAGCGGATCTCCTCGGTCGCGACCGTGTCGTTCTCGTTGATCACCGGCACGACGTCGTGCCCCATCAGGCGCGCGAGCGTTCCGCGCGCATTCAGCCAGCGCCGCCGGTTCTCCGTGTCGCCCAGCGTGAGCAGGACCTGCGCGACGGCGATGTCGTGCGCGGCCAGCGCATCCGCCCAGGCGTGCACGAGCTGCACCTGTCCCGCGGCCGCGGCCGCCTGCAGCTCGTCGAGCCGCGCGCGCCGGCGGGCGATGCCGAGGATGCCGCTGCCGAGCGCGATCGCCCCCGAGGAGACGACCAGCACCTCGCCGCCCCCCGCGCGCAGCGCGGCGAGATCTTCCGCCACGCCCGCCAGCCAGCGGCGGTTGACCCGGCCGTCGGCGTCGGTGAGCAACGCCGAGCCGATCTTGACGACCAGCCGGCGGTAGCGGGCGGCAGTGAATGCGGACATGGCAAAACAGGCTGCGAAGCTCGGGCCAAAACTATCGCAGCCTGCCGCCCGCGGTGCAATCGGCCCCCGACTCAGGCCGGCGCGTCGAGGATTTCCCGCACCTTGCGCGCGAGATCGTTCGGCGCGAACGGCTTCTGCACCAGCACGATGGTCTCGTCGACCTGGATCGCGCCGCGCGTATAGCCGGACATGTAAATCGGCTTGATGTCGGGATGGATCTTCTTCAACCGCTGGACCAGCTCCGGGCCGTTCATTTCCGGCATGACGATATCGGTGAGCACGGCCTCGATCGGCTTGCCGAAGCCCTGCGCGAGCGCGAGCGCCTCGGCGGCATCCCCGGCCTCGAGGATGCGATAGCCGAGCATCGAGAGCAGCCGCACGACCAGGTTGCGCACCGGCTCCTCGTCTTCGACGACGAGCAGTGTCTCGTTGCCGCGCAGCTTGTCGACCTGGGTCGGCTCACGCTCGGCCTCGGGCTCGCGCACTTCCTGCGGCAGCAGCACGCGAAACGTGGTGCCGTGACCCGGCTCGCTGTACACCCAGATGAAGCCGCCCGCCTGCTTGACGATGCCGTAGCACGTCGCGAGCCCGAGCCCGGTGCCGCGTCCCGGCTCCTTGGTCGTGAAGAACGGCTCGAACAGGCGTGCCTTGGTCTCGTCGTCCATGCCGACGCCGCTATCGCTCACTGAAATTGCGACATATGGACCCGCCGGCACGTCGCGCCCGCGCGCCGTCCGGAACTCGTCACCCACGCGCACGTTGCGGGTCTCGATGGAAAGACGGCCGCCATTCGGCATCGCATCGCGCGCGTTCACGGCGAGATTCACGAGCACCTGCTCCAGCCCGCCGGCGTCGATCCTGACGTTCCACAGATCGGGCGCGAGGTCGGTGCTGAACTCGATGCCGTCGCCCATCAGGCGCCGCAGCATCTTGTCGACGTCTGCCACGAGCCCGTTCACGTTCAGCACCGTGGCGGCGACCGGCCGCTTGCGCGAGTACGCGAGGAGCTGGCTAGTCAGCTTCTCCGCGCGGCGTGCGGCCTTCAGCACCTCCTGCATGTCGTCGTACTCGCCGCTCCCGGGCCGCAGCCGTTCCACCACGAACTCGCCGAAGTTGCTGATGACCGTCAGGAGGTTGTTGAAATCGTGCGCGACGCCGCCGGCGAGCCGACCGATCGCCTCCATTTTCTGCGCCTGGCGGAACTGCTCCTCGAGGCGTTTCTCCTCGGTCCGGTCGACGAGCACGCCGATCAGCGCCGCGACCCGGCGGTCAGGAGCGCGCGCCGAGGCCGCCGCGTGGCAGGTCACGTGCCGCCAGCTGCCGTCCGCGTGCCGGATGCGGAAGTCGGCCGTGAAGTAGCGGCTCTCGCCGGTGATGAAGCGCCGGCGCATCGCGACCGCCGCCTCGCGATCTTCCGGATGGATCTGGTCGAAGAACCACTCGCGGAAGCGCGGCGGCTGCGGGATCTCTTCGTGGCCGAGGCCCAGGATCTCGCCGAACCGCTCGTTGAAATACGCGCCCTCGCCGTCGGGCACGCCGTATTCGAAGACGCCGGCGCGGGTCGCCTGCAGCGCGACCGCCAACCGGCGCTGCTCGCGGGCTTTTGCCGCTTCCGCCTCGCGGCCCTTGCGGCGCGCCGCCGCCTCCGCGAGCTCGCGCTGCACGGCAGCATTCAGGCGTCCGAGCTGGCCCTTCAGGATGTAGTCGCGCGCGCCGGCCTTCATCGCCTGCACCGCCCGTTCCTCGCCCATCGCCCCGGACACGAAAATGAACGGGATATCGAGGCCCTGGTCGCGGAACAGCGCGAAGGCGCGCAGCCCGTCGAAGCGCGGCATGGAGAAATCGCTGATGATCAGGTCCCATTCGACCGAGGACAGCGCGTCGAGGAACGCCTCTTCCGTGTCGACGCGCCGCGCGTCGACCTCGAACCCGCCGCGTGCGAGCTCACGGCACACGAGCTCAGTGTCGGGCTCCGAATCCTCGACGAACAGGACGCGGAGCGTGCTCATCGCGTCGGCAGGCGGTTGATGGCGAGCCAGTAGTAGCCGGCGCGGCTCGCGACGTCGGCGAGCGCCTCGAAATCCAGCGGCTTCACGATGTAGCTGTTGACGCCGAGGCTGTAGGATTCGGTGAGGTCCCGTTCCTCCTGCGAGGACGTCATGATGACGATCGGGATGTGGCGCGTTTTCTCGTCGGACTTCAGCGCGCGCGTGACCTCGATGCCGTCGACCTTGGGCATCTTGAGGTCGAGCAGGATCAGCCGCGGGCCGGATCCCGCACGGTCCGCGTATTCGCCCCGCCGGTAGACGTAATCCAGCGCCTGCTCGCCGTCCTTGACCCACACGACCTTGTTCGCGAGATTGTGCTGCTTGAGGCCGCGCATGGCGAGCTCCGCGTCGAGCGGGTTGTCGTCGACCAGCAGGATCTCCACTTCCTCGAACTCATTCATCGGCACTCTCCCTCGGCAGGCTGAAATGGAACGTGGCGCCCTCGCCCGGCTGGCCGTCGGCCCACACGCGCCCGCCGTGGCGGGTCACGATCCGCTGCACCAGCGCAAGTCCGACGCCGGTGCCGGGAAACTCGGTTTCGTCGTGCAGGCGCTGGAACACGCCGAACAGCTTGTGCCGGTAGCGCGGATCGAAGCCCGCACCGTTGTCCCGCACGTAATACACGTTCTCGCGTTCCTCGACGATCGCACCGACCTCGACGATGGGTTGCTCGATCTTCGACGAGAACTTGACGGCGTTGGCGAGCAGGTTCGCCCAGACCTGCTCGATCAAATTGCGATCGGCCGTGGCCTGCGGCAGGCGTCCGATGCGCAGCTCGGGTTCCGGGCCCGTGCTGTCGCGCGTCAGGCGTTCGAAGCAGGCTCGGGCCATTTCCGACATGTCGATCGCAACCGGCTCGATCGACTTGCGGCCGAGCCGCGAGAACGCGAGCAGGTCGTCGATCAGCGCGCCCATGCGATCCGCCTGGCCGCGGATGATGCCGATCTTGCGCTGGCCTTCCTCGTCGAGGCGGTCCTTGTGATCCTCCCACAGCAGGTTCGCGAACCCGGTGATCGCCCTGAGCGGCGCGCGCAGGTCGTGTGAAACCGAGTAGCTGAAGCTCTCGAGCTCGCGGTTCGCGGCCTCGAGCTGGGCCGTGCGCGCCTCCACGCGGTCCTCGAGCTCGGCATTGAGCTGCCGCAGCTCGTCCTCGGCCCGCTGCTGCTCGCGCACGGAATGCTCGAGCCGCTCCGCGCGCCGCCCCAGCTCCTCGAGCATGCCGTTGAAGGCGTCCACCAGCAGGCCGATCTCGTCGCTCGTGGTCTTCGGCGCGCGCAGGCTGAAATCGCGCTCCTCGATCACGCGCCGCGCGACCGAGGTCACGGTCGAGATAGGCCGCGTGATCGTGCGCTGCAGCCGGCCCGAGATCATCGCGGCCGCCGCGAGGCTCACGAGCATGACGCCGCCGAAGATGCCGAGGTAATTGAGCAGCCGGCCGACCATGTCGTAGCGGGCCTTGATCCCCACCGTGCCGATGATCTCGTCGCCGGCGATGATGCGCCGGAACAGGATCAGCTCGTTGCCCTCCACGCGCTGGCCGTCCACTTCGGGAAGATCGGGGAAGCTCACGGCGCGGCCGTCGGCCGAGTAGCTCGCGAACAGCGTGCCGTTCGGCGTGTAGATCGCAGCGCTGGTGATGTTGCTCTTCGCCCTGAGCAGCGAAAGGTAGGCGTTCGCGGCATCGGGATCGAGGAATTGCAGCGCGGGGGCGGCCGCAAGCCCGATGACCTCTGCCTGCGCGGCGAGATCGGCGATACCGGCGCTGCGGAAGTCGCGGAGCTCGTACCAGAGCATGGCCGCGCCGCTGATCAGGAGCGCGCAGGCGGCAGTGACAAGCGCGATGAACAGCAGCTTGCCGCGTACGGAGCCGGCCGGCAGCGGACTCATATCTGCGATCTCGGCAGCACCTGCTGGGCGACGGCCAGCAGGCGGGAGCTGATGGCGAGGCGGCTGGCGTCGGCCGCGTCCAGCGAGACCTCGAAGCGGATCCGGTCGTCGACCATGACGAAGTTGATGACGCCGCCCTGGCGCAAGCCGTCGCCGGACTCCGTAATCACGAGCACCGAGCGGGCACGCGCCGCCGCGGCGAGCGCCGGAAGGTCGGTCGCACCGTCCGCGCCGACAAACAGCATCTGCACACCGTCCAGGGATTCGCCCGGCGCGAGCCGCCGCACCTGCACGACGCGGCCGTTCACGCGCCGGTCGCGGGTGATCTGCTCGAGGGCCGCCGCGACCGGCTCGTTCTGCAGGATGGCGATCGTCAGGGGCGCATCGGGCGGCAGCACCTCCGCCGGCCAGTCGACGTAGGCGCCGAAGTTGTAGAGGTACGCCGCCTTGATGTTCTGCTCGGGTGCCGCCCCGACCGCCTGGGCCCCCGCCGGGGCGGCGGAGAGCAGCAGCGCGAAAACGGCGAGGCGGAGCACGCAGATGCCCCGACCCGTCCCGGCGCGTTGCTGCGCTGCCCTCATCGCAAATCGCCGCACGCTCAGGCGGTGCGGTTCCAGTTCCTGGCGATGCGAGCGAACTGGTCGGCGGCGACGGCGGGGCTGACCAGGTAACCCTGCGCCCGGTCGCAGCCCACCGACTCCAGGTATTCCAGCGCGGAGCGCGTCTCGACCCCTTCGGCGCACACCTTGATATTGAGCGCGTGCGCCATGTCGACGGTGGCGCGCACGATCGCCCGGGCTTCCTCGTCGCCGGGCAGGCCGCCGACGAACATGCGATCGATCTTCAGCTCGTCGAAGGGCAACTGGTAAAGCTGCTTCAGCGACGAGAAGCCCGTGCCGAAATCGTCGATCGACAGGCTCACGTCGTTCACGCAAAGGCGCAGGAAGATGTCCATCGCCTTCGTCGGATCGCTCATGGCGCTCGATTCGGTGAGCTCGATGGTGAGCGAGCTGCCGGAGACGCCGTGCCGCTGCAGCAACGCGGCCACGCGGTCGGGAAAATCGAGATCCCGCACGAGGCTCGCGGAGAGGTTCACGGCCACCCCGATGCGCAGGCCGCCGGCCTGCCAGTCCGCCACCTGGGCCAGCGCGGCGTCCATGACATACTCGGTCAGCTCGTTGATCAGCCCGTAATCCTCGACCAGCTCGAGGAACTCGCCCGGGGCCAGCAGCCCGTGCTCGGGATGCATCCAGCGCACCAGCGCTTCCGCGCTTTCGATCTTCCAGCCGCTGCCGTTGCGCGTGATCTTCGGCTGGTAATGCACGACGAACTGCCGGTCGCGCAGTGCCGACGTGAGATCCTGGTGCCCGAAGCTGCGATTGGCCTCCAGCGCTTCCTTGAGCCGCCCCTCGAGCTCGCTGCGCTGCAACGGCTTCTGCATCACGCCGAGCATGGACAGGCCGCGCGAGCGGCCGAGCTTCTCCGCCGTGTTCAGCACGCGCTGGTCCATGCCGCTGATGACGATCACCTGCGCCGGGACGCCGGTCTCTTCCACCTGCTGCAGGAGCCTGACGCCGTCGCTGCCGGGGATCTTGAGATCGAGGACCAGGACGGAGGGGCGGAACTCCCGCACCGTCGAGAGGAACTCGCCCGAGTGGTTCAGCGACTTGACCTGGAAACCGAGCGGCTCCGCGACGCGCCGTACCACGGTGCAGATGGCCGGCTCGTCGTCGACGACCAGCAGTCGATTCCTTGCGCTTGTCATCGCCGACCTGTCATCCGCCGCGGCCCGTGCACGCCGCCGGGCATTGTCGCCCGTCCGGACGTGCGGGGTCTGTGGTCTCCCTCACACAATGAGCCCGTCCGGACGGGAGCCATGTGCAAAAATTTTACCGGCCAGGGGCCGGGCGCTCAACGCGGCGGCCGCCTCTGGCGCCCGGCGCACGCGGGCGTGCCGCTCAGCGGTCCACGTACACGCCGCTGGCCGGCAGGCGCGTCGTGCGCGTCTTCGGGCTGTAGGGAAGGACCTCGAGCGCCTCGCCGCGCGCGAGCTTCTCCTGCAGGCGCGCCCACCAGCGCCAGGACAGGAGCTCCGTGTGATAGCGCCGGAACACGGCCTCGAGGGCCTCGCCCAGCCCCAGGAAGCGGATGAACTCCTCCGGGAACACGTCGTGAGCGCCGACGAAGAACCAGGGTTCCGCGGACATCTCGTCCTCCAGCTGCGTGCTCTCCGGCAGCGGCCGGAACCGGCAATCCGTTACGAATGTAACTTCATCGTAATCGTAGAAGATCACCCGGCCGTGGCGCGTGACCCCGAAATTCTTGAGCAGCAGGTCGCCGGCAAAGATGTTGCTGAAGGCAAGGTCGCGTACCGCCTGCCCGTAGTCGATCACCGCGTTCCTTGCCTGCTCCGCGCCGGCGTCCGCGAGCCACAGGTCGAGCGGCACCAACCGCCGCTCGATGTAGAGGTGCTCGACGAGCAGCGTTCCCCCGTGCAGGCGGCAATTCCTGCGGCAGGTTTCCAGCAACTCCTCGAGCAGCGCCGGCTCGAAGCGCGCGGCATCGAACGACAGGCGGCGGAACTCCTGCGCGTCCACCAGCCGGCCGGCCCGGTCGTGCCGGAACACGAGCTCGTATTTCTCGCGGACCTCGTCGCGACGGACGTTTTTCGCATGGCCGAAGTCGTCGCGGATGACTTTGAACACGACGTTGAAGGACGGCAGCGTGAACACCTCCATCACCATGCCGCGCGCGCCGGGCGCCCGCACGAACCGGTCGCTCGAGCGCTCGAGATGGCGCATCAGCGTGCGATAGCGCTCGGTCTTGCCCTGCTTGGCCCGGCCGAGGACGGTGTACAGCTCCTCGATGGGCTTTCGCGGCATGAGCTCGCGCAGGAAGCGCACCGCGCTGCCCACGGTCTCGAGGTCCACGTGGAAATAGCTGCGCGTGAAGCCGAACAGCATGCTGACGTCGCTCTCCGAAAGGATCACGACGTCGGAAACGACGCCGGAGTCGGTGTGCGCGAACGGCAGGACGAGCGGGACCTGCCAGCCTGCCCCGAGCAGCCGGCCGACGAGATACGCGCGGCGGCCGCGGTAGAAGAGCGACGGGATGACCTCGACGCTCTGCGGCGCGGCGGAGAGACGGCGCTCGCGCCGGAAGGCGTCGATCTCGGCGGCGATGAACCGCGTGTGGGCGTCCGTGTCGCGGATATGCCGGGCGAAGGGGAGGTCCCCGAGCAGTTCCTCGAAGAGCAGCAGGAGTGAGCCGCGGTTCACATAGGCGCGGGTCGGCAGGGGCGCCGCCTCCGCCAGCGCCGGGTCCACGTCGAGCGCCAGGAACTCGACTTCCGGATCCACGCCGACCGTGTTGAAGATGCGGCGCGTGAGCGAGCTGAAAAACGTCTTGTAGAAACCCGCGTCGGGGCAGTCGCGGATGAGCCCTGCATACAGCTCGCGGATGCGGCGCCACGATTCGCGGCGGGTCATGGCTTCGCCGAGCAGGGGCTCGAGGCCGTGGCGGGCCGCGGCGACGGAGCGGTTGTACAGGTCGATGCGGCTGATCGCGTCCTCGCGCGCGGCGCTCCAGTCGCGGGCGATGAAATGGTGCGCCGCGCGGCGGGTGATCTCGCGAAACGCGAGGTTGTACGCGCGAAACGCGTCGCAGACGTAGCGCGCCGCCACGCGTTCGACGGCGTTGCTCTCGTCCGCGCTCGCGGTCATCGCCGGCGCGGCCGGGTCAGCCGGAGGCCCATGGGCCGCGGCCGCCGCGCACACGGTGCCAGGCCTGCGTCGCGTGGTCGCGCTGCTTCCAGCCGTGGTACGGATGGCGCGCCAGAAGCTCCGCATTGCGGAACGGGAACACGAGCAGCGCGCCCGCGAGGAATCCGCCGACGTGCGCCCAGAACGCCGTGCCGCCGGCCCCGCCGAAGGACGTCAGGCCGCCGAGTAGCTGCAGCAGCACCCAGTATCCCAGCATCGCGACCGCGGGAATCGCGAACGTCGTCACGTAGAAGCCGAGGAAGACGAGCATGTGCACGTGCACGCGCGGATACAGGACGATATAGGCACCCATCACGCCGCCGATCGCGCCGGAGGCGCCGACCATCGGGATCGGCGACTGCGGGCTGGCGAGCACCTGGGCCGCGGCGGCGGCGACCCCGCAGAGCACGTAGAAAACGGCGAAGCGCAGGCGGCCCATCGCGTCCTCGACGTTGTCGCCGAAAATCCAGAGGAACCACATGTTGCCGATGAGGTGCAGCCAGCTCCCGTGCATGAACATCGACGAGAGCAAGGTCTCCCAGTTCGACTCGCCGTCGACCGGGCACGGCAGCGGGCCCCGCAGCCCGGAGAGATCGACGCTCCCGAGCAGGTCGCCGGGGATGAGGCCGAGCCGGCACACGGAGTGCGAGAGCGCGGGCTCCGTGCCCATGCCCTGCAGGAACACCCAGGCGAGCACGTTGAGCGCGATCAGGGCCCAGGTCGTGACCGGCACGAGCAGCTGCGGGTTGTCGTCGCGGATCGGGAACATGGCCGGGCTTCCCTAGCGCAGGGCGGCGTCCGGGCTGCTGCGCTGGTTCTCGAAGCTGTGCCAGACGGCGAAGAACAGCGCGGCGATGATGGGCCCGATCAGCACGCCGGACAGCCCGAACATCGAGATGCCGCCCAGCGTGGAGAGCAGGATGATGTAATCGGGGAGCCCGGCGTCGCGGCCGACGAGCACGGGCCGCAACAGGTTGTCGACGAGGCCGATCAGCACGGTGCCGAGCACCACCAGCACGAGGCCCTTGACCCAGGAACCGGTCGCGATCAGCCAGATCGCCGCGGGGACCCACACGAGCGGCGGGCCGACGGCCGGCACCAGCGCGAGCACCCCCATGACCACCCCCCACAGGATGGGCGCGCGCAGGTCGAGGATCCAGAACGTGAAGCCGCCGAGCGCTCCCTGGATCGCGCTGATGAGGAACGTGCCCTTGAGCGTGGCGCGGGCCACCGTCGCGAAGCGGCGGCCGAGATGGTTGGCCAGCGCATCGTCGAGCGGCAGCGCCTGGCGCACGCGCTGCATGATGGTCACGCCGTCGCGCAGGAAGAAGAACAGCAGGTACAGCATGACGAAGAGCTGGAGGAAGAAGACGACCGTGCCCTGGCCGATGACCAGCGCGTTGGTCGCGACCCACTGGCCGGCCGCCATGGCTCCGGCGGACAGGCCTTCCTGGATCCGCGCCAGGTCGACGTTGAAACGGTTCAGGAGCCCGGTGACGGCGGGGATGCGCTCACGCACCCAGTTGAGCGCGGCGGTCCAGCGGATGTTGCCCTGCCGGATGTCCTCGACGATCGCCGCCGCCTCGTTCGCCACGGCCAGCACGACGAGAAACACCGGGATCAGCACCAGGAACACGATCGTCGTCACCGTGATCAACGCGTCCAGCGACGACCGGTCCGGGATGACCCGCAGCATGTAACGCTGCAATGGCTGGAACAGCAGCGCGAGGACCATCGCCCAGAAGATCGGTTTGATGAAATCGGCGATGAGGCCGTAAAACGCGAGCGTGACGGCGATGAGCAGCAGGAAGAAGAATGCCCGATCGACCTTCATGCCGGACAAGGCCATCCGCGATCTCCTGAGCGGGGGAGATTCCCATCATAAGCGGATCAGGTCTTCAGGCGATAGCCCGTACGGAAGATCCAGCGCACTACCAGCAGGCAGCCGACCAGGAACACCCCCGTCATCGCGAGGCTGACGCCGACGCTCACGTCCGCATTCTCGTAGAAACTCCAGCGGAAGCCGCTGATGAGATAGACCACCGGGTTGAAGAGCGTGACCGTCTGCCAGAACGGCGGCAGCATGTCGATCGAGTAGAAGCTGCCGCCGAGGAACGCGAGGGGCGTGACGATCAGCATGGGCACGAGCTGCAGCTTCTCGAAACCGTCGGCCCAGATCCCCAGAATGAAGCCGAACAGGCTGAACGTCACCGCGGTGAGCACGAGAAACAGCAGCATCCACACCGGATGTGCGATCTCGACCGGCACGAACAGGCCGGCGGTCGCGAGAATGATGGCGCCGATGATGAGCGACTTGGTGGCCGCCGCGCCGACGTAGCCGAGCACGATCTCGACGAACGACACCGGCGCGGACAGGAGCTCGTATATGGTGCCGGTAAAACGCGGGAAGTAGATGCCGAACGATGCGTTCGAGATGCTTTGCGTCAGCAGCATGAGCATGGTGAGCCCCGGCACGATGAACGAGCCGTAGCTGACGCCGCCGACCTCGGTGATGCGCGAGCCGATCGCCGCGCCGAACACGATGAAATACAGTGATGTCGAAATGACCGGCGAGAGGATGCTCTGCGTCACGGTGCGGCGCATGCGCGCCATCTCGAAGCGATAGATCGCGGCGACGCCGCGCCAGTTCACGACGGCTTCCTCCTCACGAGGTTCACGAAGATCTCCTCCAGCGAGCTCTGCGAAGTCCTGAGGTCGCTGTAGCGGATGCCCGCCCGGTTGAGCTCGGCGAGCAGCGAGGTGATGCCGGTGCGCTCGGCCCGGGTATCGTAATTGTAGACGAGCTCCTGGCCATCGGCGGCGAGCTCGAGGTTCCAGTCGGCGAGCGCGTCGGGCACGGCGTCGAGCGGCGCCTGCAGGCTCAGCACCATCTGCTTGCGGCCGAGCTTCTGCATCATCTCGCGCTTTTCCTCGACCAGCACGATCTCGCCGTGATTGATGACGGCGATGCGGTCCGCCATCTCCTCGGCTTCCTCGATGTAATGGGTCGTGAGAATGATGGTGACACCGGAGGCGCGCAACTCCCGCACGACTTCCCACATGTCCTTGCGCAGCTCGACGTCGACACCCGCGGTCGGCTCGTCGAGGAACAGGATCTGCGGCTCGTGGGCCAGCGCCTTGGCGATCAGCACGCGCCGTTTCATGCCGCCGGACAGCGTCATGATGCGGCTGTCTTTCTTGTCCCACAGCGAGAGGGACCTGAGCACGTGCTCGATGTGCGCGGGATCGGCCGGCTTGCCGAACAGGCCGCGGCTGAACGACGTGGTCGCCCACACGGACTCGAACGTATCCGTCGCCATCTCCTGCGGGACCAGCCCGATCATCGAGCGGGTCTTGCGGAAATCCCGCACGATGTCGTGGCCGTCCACCGTTACCCGGCCGCCGGTTGCGTTCACGATTCCGCACACGATGTTGATGAGCGTCGTCTTGCCGGCGCCGTTCGGGCCGAGCAGCGCCAGGATCTCGCCGCGGCGGATGTCGAGATCGACGCCCTTCAGGGCCCTGAAGCCCGACTCGTACGTTTTCTCGAGCTTCTCGACGCGTATGACGGCCGGCGCCGGCGCCGCGGCGGGTGCCGCCCTCTCCTGCAGCGTGGCATCCATCCGACGGGATGATACAGGCTCGCCGTCCCTGCGGAGACCGGCGCCGGCGTGGCTCATGAGGCGAGCCAGAAGATCAGCCCGAGCAGCGAGGCCGCGAAGACGATGCCGAGTACGACGACACCGGGCTCGATTTCGAGGTCTGGATTGTTATCCATGGCGATACTGTTCCTTTCTGCCTGTCTCTGGTTCATTGCGAATACGGTCCGGCCGCGACTGCCGGCGCGACCTCCCAGCCGCCGCCGAGCGCCTTGTAGATCGCGACCACCGAGGTGTTGAGGTCGGTCTCCGCCCGGGCAACGGCGTCCTCGGCTTCGAGCAGCGTCCGTTCGGCGTCGAGCAGCCTCAGGAACTCGATCGCACCCTCGCGATAGCGGATGCGCGCGAGCTCCGCGGCACGTCCGGACGCCGCGGCCTGGTCCACCGTTGCGGCAAGCCGTGACTGGTTCTGCGCAAAATCCACGAAGGCGTTCTCCGTTTCCTCGAGGGCGCGCAGCACGGTTTGCTCGTAGAACGCGAGCGCGCCGTCGGCCTGGGCCTCGGTCGCCCTGAGGCGCGCGCGCACGCTGCCGAGGTCGAATGCGGCCCAGCTCAAGGTCGGCGTGACACTCCACGCCTCGGCCGCCGATTCGCCGAGCTGCCCCGCCTCACCGGTGATGAAGCCGATGAACCCCGTCACCGAGAGCTGCGGAAACAGGTCCGCCGTCGCGACCCCGATGCGCGCCGTCGCCGCGGCGAGCTGCCGCTCGGCGGCGCGGATGTCCGGGCGGCGCCTGAGCAGCGTTTCCGGGTCGCCGACCGCCAGCGGCTCGGCGAGCGATTCGCTGACCGGCCGCGCGCTCTGGCTCTCCGAGATCTCGAGCGTGCCCGGCTGCCGGCCCAGCAGGACCGCCAGCCGGTGCTCGGCCGCGCGCTCGGCGGCGATGAGCGGCGGCAGCGTCGCCTCGGTTGCCGCGAGCTGCGCCCGGGCGCTCGCGAGATCGAGCTCCGTCCCACGCCCCAGCTCGTAACGCACGCGCGTGATGCGCACGGCTTCGCGCTGGTTGTCACGGTTCCTGACCGCGACGGCGTAGCGCCGTTCCGCGCCGCGCAGCGCAAAATAGTTGCGCGCGACCTCGGCGGCGACGCTCACCTGGGCCGCATGCAGGCGGGCTTCCGCCGCCTGCGCGTCGGCGCGCGCGGCCTCGACCTGGCGCCGTACGCGCCCGTACAGGTCGAGTTCCCAGAACGCGTCGAAGCCGAGATCGAAGGTCTCCGACAGGATCCGGGTGTCCCCGTCCGCCGTACCGAAGCCGGTCAGCTTTTGTTTGCGCCGGTCGTACGCGCCGTGCGCGGTGACGGTCGGCAGGCGGTCCAGCGACTGGTCGCGGTAGATCGCACGCGCCGCGGCCAGCCGCGCCGCCGCCATGCGCACGTCGAGATCGGCCGAGAGCGCGCGCTCTATGAGGTCGTCGAGCACGGGGTCACCGAGCTCGCGCCACCAGGCCGCTTCGATGCGGGTGCGGGCGAAGTGCTCCGCATCCGCGTTCGCGAAACGAGGCGCCGGGGTATCCGGAGCCTGATACTCCGGACCCGCGGCGCAGGCGCCCAAGCCAAGTGCAAGCGAGATCAGTAAAGCGTGTTTCACGATGCGCTCCTCAAAGCCGGCAACCGCAGCCATCCGCGGCGCTGCTGCGGGCGGCCCTCCGGCTGGTCCGCGAGGCGCGCGGCGCCGGTCACGCGCCGCACGACCCAGTAGAAGACCGGCGTCAACAAAAGACCGAAGAAGGTCACGCCGAGCATGCCGGAGAAGACCGCGATGCCCATCGCATGCCGCATTTCCGCGCCGGCCCCGTGCGCGAGCACGAGCGGCACGACGCCCATGACGAACGCGAACGACGTCATGAGGATCGGCCGGAGCCTCAGCCGGCAGGCCTCGATGATGGCGTCCCAGGTGAGCGCGCCCGCCACTTCGCGGTCCTTGGCGAACTCGACGATCAAAATCGCGTTCTTGCAGGCGAGACCGACCAGCACGATGAGCCCGATCTGCGTGAAGATGTTGTTGTCGCCGCGCGTGAGCCACACGCCCGCGATCGCGGACAGGAGCACCATCGGCACGATCAGGATGACCACCAGCGGCAGGCTGAAGCTCTCGTACAGCGCGGCCAGCACGAGGAATGCGAGCAGCACGCACAGCGGGAAGATCCACGCGGCGGTGTTGCCGGCGAGGATCTTCTGGTACGTGAGCTCGGTCCATTCGAACTGCATGCCGTTCGGCAGGAGCTGAGAGGCGAGCCCGGCCATGAGCGCCTCTGCCTCGCCCGAGCTGTAGCCCGGCGCCGGCGCGCCGTTGATCTCGGCGGTGAGGTAGCCGTTGTAGTGCGGCACCATGTCCGGGCCGGCCGCCTGCTCGAGCCGCACGAAGCTGCCGAGCGGCACCATCGCGCCTTCGTCGTTGCGCACCTTGAGGTCGACGATGTCCTCGGGCTGCAGCCGGAAGTTCATGTCCGCCTGCGCCTTCACCTGGTAGGTGCGGCCGAAGCGGTTGAAGTCATTCACGTACAGCGAGCCGAGATAGATCTGCATGGTCTCGTAGAGATCGTGCAGGTCCACGCCCTGGGCTTTCGCCTTCTCGCGGTCGACCACCGCCCGCACTTGCGGCACGTTGACCTGGAATCCGGAAAACAGCCCCGTGAGACCGGGTGTCTGCCAGGCCTGGCCGATCAGCTTCTGTGTCTCCTCGTAGAGCGCGCGGAAGCCGTGCCCGGTGCGATCCTCGATCTGCATGCGGAAACCGCCGATGCTGCCGAGGCCCAGGATGGGCGGCGGCGGGAACACGACGACGAACGCTTCCTGGATGGCGGCGAACTTCTGGTTCAGCGCACCCGCGATCGCGCCCGCAGACAGCGCGGGATCCTCGCGGTCCTCGAAGTTGGCGAGCGGCACAAACACGATGCCCTGGTTCGGCGCCGCGACGAAGCCATTGATGGAGAGCCCCGGGAAAGCCACGGCGTGCTCGACGCCGGGCTGCTCCATCGCGATCTCGCCCATGCGCTTGACGACGTCGGTCGTGCGATCGAGCGTCGCCGCTTCCGGAAGCTGGGCGAACGCGATGAGATACTGCTTGTCCTGCTGCGGGATGAAGCCGCCGGGCACGTGCGCGAAGCCGAGCCAGGTGAGGCCGATCAGGGCCGCGAACACGACGAGCGCCACGCCGGAACGGCGCAGCATGCGGCGGGTTACGCCGACGTAGCCGTGCGAGCCGCGCTCGAACGCGCGGTTGAACGGCCCGAGCGCCCAGCCGAACAGGAAGTCGATGCCGCGCTGCAGGCGGTCGGGCGGCGCGCCGTGCTCCTTCAGCAGCACGGCGGACAACGCGGGCGACAGCGTCAGCGAATTGATGGCCGAGATCACCGTGCTGATCGCGATCGTGATCGCGAACTGCCGGTAGAACTGCCCCGACAGGCTGCTGATGAACGCGGTCGGCACGAACACCGCGACCAGCACCAGCGCCGTGGCGACGATCGGCCCGGTGACCTCGCGCATCGCCTGCTTGGTCGCTTCCACCGGTTTGAGGCCCGCGCGTATGTTGCGCTCGACGTTCTCGACCACGACGATCGCGTCGTCCACCACGATGCCGATCGCGAGCACGAGCCCGAACAGAGACAACGCGTTGAGCGAGAAGCCGAAGCCGTACATCACGGCGAGCGTGCCGACGAGGGAGACCGGCACGGCGGCGAGCGGAATGATCGAGGCGCGCCAGGTCTGCAGGAACGCGAGGACGACGATGACGACGAGCGCCAGCGCTTCGAGCAGGGTCTGGACGACCGCGCGGATCGATTCGCTGACGAACGTGGTCGGGTC
Source organism: uncultured Woeseiaceae bacterium (assembly GCA_964491485.1). Taxonomy (GTDB): domain Bacteria; phylum Pseudomonadota; class Gammaproteobacteria; order Steroidobacterales; family Woeseiaceae; genus IDS-8. Next base: position 19,976 of record CAZBGV010000001.1, read on the forward strand.
GTAGACGATGGAGTAGTCCACGCCCTGGGGGAAATCCTTCGCGAGCTCCGCCATGCGCTCGCGCACGCTGCGCGAGATCTCGAGCGCGTTGGAGCCGGGGCGCTGGAAGATGCCGATGCCGGCCGCTGGCTTGTTGTCGAGCAGCGAACGGATGGCGTAGGTGCTCGCGCCGAGCTCGACGTGGGCGACGTCGCCCAGCCGCACGATCTCGCCGCGCGGCCCGGCCTTCACGATGATCTGCTCGAATTCCTCGGGCGTCTGCAGCCGGCCCCGGGTGTCGATCAGGACCTGGAACTGCGCCGAGCTCGAGCTGGGCGGCGAGCCGAGCTTGCCGGCCGCGACCTGCAGGTTCTGCTCGCGGATCGCGTTCACGACGTCGTTGGCCGTGAGATTCAGTGCGGCGACTTTCTCCGGATCCAGCCACACGCGCATCGCGTACTCCCCGGAGCCGAACACCTGCGCGTTGCCGACGCCCGGCAGGCGCGCCAGCTCGTCGCGCACGCGCAGCGTCGCGTAATTCGAGAGGTACAGCGTGTCGTAGCGTCCTTCCGGCGAGACCAGGTGCACCACCATGGTGAGGTTCGGCGATGCCTTCTCGGTCACGACGCCGATCTGCTGCACCTCGGAAGGCAGCTTCGGCAGCGTCTGCTGCACCCGGTTCTGCACCTGCTGCTGCGCGCGGTCGAGATCGGTGCCGAGCGCGAACGTGATGGTGAGCGTCATGACGCCGTCGGAGGTCGCCATCGACGACATGTACAGCATGTCCTCGACGCCGTTCACCGCCTGCTCGAGCGGCGAGGCGACCGTTTCGGCGATCACCTCGGGATTGGCGCCGGGGTAGGTCGCGGTCACCACGACCGTCGGCGGCACGACCTCCGGGTACTCGCTGATCGGCAGCAGCCTGAGTGCGATCGCGCCGGAGAGGAAGATGATCATCGACAGCACGGCCGCGAAGATCGGGCGCTGCACGAAAAATTGCGAGAAGTTCATAGTTTTGTTCCCGGTCGAAATTCGGTTCCCGGTTGGTCGCCCGCATGGCGGGCTCCTACGGGTGGGGTCGCACGTGGCGGGTCCCGGGCGACCCGGAACCCGCCACTGGTTCACCTGCTTACGGCTGCCCGGCCGCCGCGTTCACCGCCAGCCGGTCGAGCTCGCGCGAGCCGCGCTGCATGGCGACCTGCATGGGCGCTACCGGCGCGCCGGGGCGCACCCGCTGGAGGCCATTGACGATGACCCGGTCGCCGGCCTCGAGCCCCTTCGTCACCACCCGCAGGTCGTCGACCAGCGGACCGGTCTCTACCCCGCGGTACTGCGCGACGTTCCGGTCGTCCACGACGAGCACGTACTTCTGGTCGAGATCGGTGCCGACGGCGCGGTCGTCGACCAGCGCCACGTCGCTCACCGCCGGGCTCACGAGCTTCAGGCGTACGAACAGTCCCGGCGTGAAGCGCCCGTCGGCGTTGTCCAGCACCGCGCGCCCGCGAATCGTCCCGGACCGGGGATCGATGCGGTTGTCGAGGAAGTCGAGCCTGCCCTCGTGCGGGTACCCCGTCTCGTTGATCAGGCCGACGTAGACCTGCGCGTTGCGTACCGCGGCCGGGTCCTGGCCCTCGATGTACTCGAGGTAGCTCTGCTCGTCGGCGTTGAAGTACGCGTAGATCGGGTCGTCGGAGACGAGCGTCGTGAGCAGGGTCGAGCTGTCGACCAGGTTGCCCGCGGTCACCAGCGCGTTCGACACGCGCCCGGAGATCGGCGCCTCGACTGTCGTGAATGCGAGATCGAGACGCGCGGCGTCGAGGGCGGCATCGACCGCGCCGACATCCGCGGCGGCGATCGCGCGCGCCGTCGTCAGGCTTTCGTACTCCTCGCGCGCGATCGCGTTCTCGGCGAGCAGGCGCTTGGCGCGCTGCTCGTTGGTGGTCGCGAGCTCGAGCTGCGCTTTCGCCCGCTGGCGCTCGGCCTCGAGCCGCTCGACCTCGGCCTTGAAGGGCCGCGGGTCGATCCGGAACAGGATCTCGCCCGCCTCCACCCGGCTGCCCTCGGAGAAGGCGACCGACTCGATGTAGCCGGAGACCCGCGGCCGGACGTCCACCGCCTTCACGGCGGCGAGGCGGCCGGTGAATTCCTGCCATTCGTGCAGCGGCCGGACGGCCACGCGCGCCACCGACACCTGCGGCGGCGGCGGCGCCGCCTGTTCCTCACCCGCCCGGCTCTGGCCGCATCCGGCTGCCATCAAGAGCAGCGTGGTGAAACCGGAGAGCAGCGCGCCTCGGTATGCCGAATTCATGGGTAACTCCTTTTCCTTCGGGGGGTTATTGGTTTCAGGGGTTCCGCTGTCCAGCGACCCGGCCGAGGCGCCGCCGGCGGCCCGACGGGGGCCGGAGGCAGACAGGGCACGCCGCGGCTGTCGGGCATTTGACACAGTGCAACAATCCTTGGATGATTAGTGGATGTTACTATACCGTTCGGTATCATTCGGGAGAGGAAGATACTGACCGGTCACTCACCTGTCAAGGGGGAGATGAAGTGCCATGAGCGCAGACCCTAGGGAGAAGAAATCGGACAAGGCCGTACGGCCGAGCGCGCGCGAGCGCATCTGCGAGACCGCGCGCGACCTGTTTTACAACCGCGGCATCCGCGGGGTCGGGGTGGAGATGATCGCGGCCGAGGCCGGCACCACCAAGATGAGCCTGTACCGCAACTTCGCCTCGAAGGATGAGCTCGTCGCCGAGTGCCTGTGCCGCCAGGAGCGCGAATTCTGGGCATGGTGGGATGCCACGCTCGAGCCGTTCAAGGGGCAGCCGAAGCGCCAGCTCGAGACGCTTTTCGAGGCCCTCGAAGCACAGGTGTCGAGCGAGCAATGGTCGCGCGGCTGCGTCTTCGCGAACGCCGCCGTCGAGCTGCCCGATGCCGAGCACCCGGCCCGCCGCGTCGTGTTCGAGCACCACCAGGAAATTCGCGAGCGCCTGAACCACCTGTGCCGCGAGATGGGCGCGCGCGAGCCGGAAGCCCTCGCGGACGGCCTGCTGATCCTCATGGCCGGCGCGTTCATGGCCTGCCTCGTGTTCACGAGCAAGGAGCTCGCGCACTCCATCAGCGTGAACGCCCGCGCCCTCCTCCACTCGGAGCTCGGGGTCGACCCGGACTGACCGTCGCACTGAGGGTCGCGGCGGATTCCCTCGCTGCGGCAGCGGCGCCACGACGGGCGCCCGATCCGTTATCCCGCCGTTTCGTCTACGCTTCGGGTATGCGACAGAATCGTTCGCCCGACCTCGCCGAGCTCCAGCGCGATGCCGAGAAGCGCGGCTACACCCGTAACTTTGCGGTGCACGACGACCTGCTCACGTGCGCGGCGACCGGGGAACGCTACGGCCGGGACCAGGCCGTCATCGTCTGGAGCCAGACCGTGGACATGGGCACCGACCCGGGCGACGACGCGACCTTCTACCTGATCGAGACCGACGACGGCGGCAAGGGTTACGTCATCGTCTCCGACGCCTTTCACGCCGATCCGCGCAAGGCCGCGTTCATCGCTTCCCTCTCGCGCCGGAGCGGCGAGCAGGCCTGACGGGCTCAGGGGCCCTGGCTTGCGCGCTCGAGCGCTTCGGCCAGCACGGCCCGGCTCGCCTCGGCGAGCGCCGGCTGGTCTCCCGCCAGCGAGGCCGCCTTGCGCGCGAGCTGGCCGGCCTGCGCGTAATCGCCCTGGGCGAGGCGCACGCGCGCGAGCTCGAGCCAGACGGCGGGCGATTCCGGCTCGATCCTGAGGGCGCGCTCGAGGGCCGCGGCGGCCTGCGGGTAATCGCCGGCGCGGCGCGCGTCGACGCCCCGGGTGACGAGCGCGCTGCCCGCGGCGCTCAGGTCCGCTGGCGGCCGCGCGGCGGTCGCCGGCCGCCCGGCCGTGCCGCCGGCCCCTTCAGGCTCGCCCGCCGGGCGCGGCGGCACGCCGGCCGCGCAGCCGGTCAGCACGAGCACGAGGGCGAGTGTCAGCGGACGGCGTCGCGCAGCCATTCCAGTGTCCCTCCGAAAGCCGGTCCGCAGCGCGCGCCGCGCACAAGGCGCGCGTCACGCGGCAGCATGAGCCGCACCGCGCCTTCGCAACGCTCCGGCACCTCGGCACCCGTCGCATAGTCGACCCAGCGCGCCGCGAGCTCCGGCGCGACGGGCGGCGCGAGCGGGCGGGTGCCGATCGCGGCCAGGATGTGCGCCCAGATCGGCAGCGCGCCGGAAGCGCCGGTGAGCCCGGTCGGCGCGTTGTCGTCGCGGCCGACCCAGACTACCAGCACGTGCTCGCCGCTGTAGCCGGCGAACCAGGCGTCGCGCAGCTCGTCGGACGTGCCGGTCTTGCCCGCGACCGCGAGCTCGCGGGGCAGCCACGCGGCGGCGCCGCGCCCCGTACCCTGCTGCATCACCGCGACGAGTCCCGCCTGCAGCTGCTGCACGGCCGCCGGCTCCACGACCTGCGCCACCTCGAGCCCGTAACGGGCGAGCGGCGTGCCCTGCGCATCCAGCACCGAGCGCACGGCGCGCAGCGGCGTACGGAAGCCGCCGTTCGCAAGCGTCCCGTAGATCCCGGCGACGTCGACGGGCGCAAGCCCGACGGCACCGAGCAGGAGCGAGGGCAAGGGCTGCACCGGCGGATCCGCGCCGAGCCGCTCGAGCAGCGCCGCCACGCGCTGCACGCCGACATCGAGCCCGAGGTTCACGGTCGCGAGATTGAGCGATTCCGCGAGCGCGCGCACCAGGGTCACCGTGCCGTGCGTCCCCTTCTCGAAGTTCGCGGGCGTCCAGGTGCTGCCGTTCGGCATGGCGAGCTCCACCGGCCGGTCCTCGACGGTGGAGGCGAGCGTGTAGCGGCCGGACTCCAGGGCAGCGAGGTACACCGCCGGTTTGACGAGCGACCCGATGGGCCGGCGCGCATCGAGAGCACGGTTGAAACCCGCGAAGCCGGCACGCCGCCCGCCGACGACGGCGAGCACCTCGCCCGAGGCCGCGGCCGTCACCACCACGGCGCCGGCGAGCTCGCCTTCGGCCAGGCCGCGGGCGGTCTCGAGCCGCGCGAGGCCGGCGGCGAGCTCCCGCTCGGCCGCCGCCTGCACCATCGGGTCGAGCGCCGTGAACACGCGCAAACCCTCGCGCGTCAGGTCCTCGTCGCGGTAATCGGCCGCGAGCTGACGGCGAACGAGATCGAGATAGGCCGGGTACCATGCCCGGCCGTAACGCTCGGCATCCCACAGTCCGAGCGGCTCCGCGGCCGCGGCGCGCGTGGCTTCGGCAGGCAGCGCACCCTGCTCCGCCAGCTGCGCGAGCACCCGGTCGCGGCGCGCGCGGGCACGCTCGGGGAAACGCACCGGGTCGTAATAGCCCGGCCCGCGCACCATCGCGACCAGCAGCGCGACCTGGTGCGGCTCGAGCTCGGCGAGCGGCCGGCTGAACCAGAATTGCGCGGCGAGGCCGAAACCGTGGATGGCGCGGTTGCCCTGCTGGCCCAGGTACACCTCGTTCACGTAGGCGTTCAGGATCTCCTGCTTGTCGTAATGCGCCTCGAGGATCAGCGCCATCAGCGCTTCCTTGAGCTTGCGCCAGAGCGTCTGCCGGTTGTCGAGGAAGTAGTTCTTGACGAGCTGCTGCGTGAGCGTGCTGCCGCCCTGCGCGATGCCGCCCGCTTTCACGTTCGCCACGAGCGCCCGCAACGTCGCCAGCGGATCGATCCCGAAATGGTGATAGAAACGCCGATCCTCGACCGCGACGAGTGCGGCCGGCAGCAGCGGCGGCACGTCCTGCGGCCCGACGATCAACCGGTCCTCGCCGTGCTCCGCGAAGAGGCTGCCGATCATGAGCGGCTCGAGGCGCGCGATCGCCACCTCGCTCGTGCCGTCGGCCAGGCGGGCAATACGCGCACCTTCGAACGTCACGACGAGGGAATGCGCGGGCTCCGCGCCGTCCCAGAACGCGAACGGGCGCGTCACCAGCTCGATGACGTTGCGATAGCGGCGGAAGGTGCCGGGTGTCCGTGGCCGCTCGGCGACGGCCCGGTATCCCAGGCGGGAGAGCTCCGTGTCCAGCGCGTCCGCGCCGAGCGCGCGTCCGGCGTAGAGCTCGAGTGGCCGCGCGTACACGTGCGCGGGCACGTCCCAGCGGCGGCCGTCGAAGCGCGACGTGACCTGCCAGTCGAGCACGGCGAGCCAGGCGGCGAGCACGAGCACGAGGAGCGCGATCGCGGAAGAGAACGGATGCCGGAGCGCGAACGACGCCACGCGCCGCCAGGCGGCGACGCGCTTGCGCCTGCCGTTGCGCCTGGCCTTGCGCCTGCTCTTGCGCTTGCCCTTGCTCCGCGGCCGTGATTTCCGTTTGCCCTGACGCATGGGCGCGTGACGGTACCAGAGCGCGCCCGTGCGCGCATGCCCGCCTCGCGTCGCCCTTCAGCGACGCGAGACGGTGAGCCGCGGGTCGAGCCGGCCGACACCCTCCACGACGATCTCGTACTTGTACGTGCCGTAAGCCGCATCTTCCGGAACGCGGATCTCGATCCGGCCCCTGCTCGCGTTGCGCGCGCCCAGCCATTCCGGCTGGCCGCGTGCGGGTGCCGTGCGCGCCGCTCCCGGGGCGACGGCGGGCGCCAGCTCGATGACGACCGTGCGCCCGGCGCATACGTCGACGTGCTCCGGATGCGCGGCGAGATAGCCCGGCGCGTGCGTCACGGTGACCAGGCGGTCGGCGCACAGGGGCTCCGGCCCGTCGGGTATCGGGCGGCCCGCGCAGGCGGCGAGCACCGCCGCGAGCGCCGCCGCGGCGCATTGCGTTCGCTTCTTCATTCTTGTCTCCTTTTGTTCTTCAGGTGCCCGCGTCGCGTGCGGCACGGACATCGCGGGTCAGCGCCGCGAACTCGGGCTCGTTCCGCAAAGCCTCGAGGTGCGGCTCGGCCGCCAGCAGTTGCGCCGGGTAACCCATCTCGATCGCGGCGTGCAGGTCGGCGTAGGCCGCGCGGCGCCGGCCGCCGCGCAGCGAGACGAGCGCGCCGACGAAGTGCACGTAAGGATCCGAAGGCGTCAGCTCGCGGGCTCGCGCGATCGCGCCCTGCGCTTCACCCTGTTTGCCGAGCATGGCCTTGATCCAGCCCAGATCGATGAGCGTGCCCGCGTCCCTCGGATTGACGGCGAGCTTGCGCTCGGCGAGAACCTCCGCCTTGCGAAACGCGGCACGCGCCTGCTCGTGGCGGGAGGTGAACGACAGCGCGTCCCCGAGGTTCGCCCACACGAGATGGTCGTTCGGCGCCAGCGCGGCCGCCTTCTCGTGCGCGGCAACCGCGGCGTCCATCCGGCCGAGGTAGTAATAAAGAACGCCCAGGTTGCTGTACGTATCGCGGCGCGGCTGGATCCTGATCGCCTCGAGCAGCGCCGGCTCGGCATCCGCGAAGTTACCCGAGAGCACGAGCGCGGTGCCGAGGTTCGAGTAGCCCTGCGCATTGTTCGGCTCGAGCGAGAGCACGCGCCGGAACTCGTCCGCGGCCTCTTCGTATCGGCCGTTCTGGTACAGGAACCAGCCGAGCGCGTTGTAGGTTTCCGCGCTGCCCGGCTGCAGGCCGATGGCGCGGCGATAGGTCGCTTCCGCCTCCGCGAGGCGGCGCGTCCGGTAATAGACGTCGGCAAGGCCGCCGAGCGCCTGCACGTTGTTGGGATTGATCCCGAGCGCCTGCCGGAACGCGGCCTCGGCCTGCGCGTCGCGCCCGGTCTCCGCGTACAGGTGCCCGAGCGCCGCGTGCACGACGTCGAGGTGCGGATTGCGATCGATGGCCGCGGCGCAGGCGCGCTCCGCGAGCGTGATCCACTCGGATTCGGCGGTCAGGTCGAAGCCCTGCGCGTACGCCATGCAGATGCCCGCGTGCGCCGCGGCGAACTCCGGATCGAGGCCGAGCGCGCGGCGGAACCAGCCGACCGCTTCCTGCACCGTGGCCCGCGAGAGCGGCTGGTGCAGCACGTCCATGCCGTGCCGGTACAGCACGTAAGCATCGATGTCGGGATGCTCGCCGTAAATGCCCGGCGCCGCCTGGGTGTCCGGCGGCAGCACGACGCGCAGGTTGGCGACCGTGAGCCGCGTGATCTCGTCCTGGATCGCGAACAGGCCGGAGCGGTCGCGGCCGAAGCTGCGCGAGAAAACCCGGAAGCCCGTTTCCGAGTCGATCAGGTGGATGACGACGCGCAGCAGCCGGTCCGACAGCTGCACGCTGCCTTCGAGGTAGAAGCGCACGCGCAGGCGCTCGCGCACGGATTCCGAGGACGCGTTCGCCGGCAGCGAGTACGCGTCGCCGCGCGCGGACACGCGCAGCGACGGCACCGCGGCGAGGCGGCTCATCACGTCCTCGGCCAGGCCGTTGGCGAACACGTCGGTCGCGGGACTGCCGTCGATGTTCAGGAACTTCAGCACGGCGATGGAATTCGGCTCGATCGGGGTCGGCGTCGCGAGCCGTGCCTGCGCGTGCTCGGTCTCGCCGGGCAGGCCGAACGCCTGGTCGTACAGGTACACGCCGCCCGCCGAGAGGCACAGTGCGCCGCCGACCGCGATGACCGTGCGATCGACGAACGCGCGTGCCGGCCCCGGCCTGCGGCCCGCCCGCCGCGCGCGCCACATCTCGACGATCGCCGCGAGCACGAGCGCCACGGGCAGCCCCGCGATGATCAGCACGGTCAGGTAGGTGTTGAACCAGAGCGGCACGCGCAGCGGCTCGAACGTGGCATCCGCGACCTGGATGGCGAGCCAGCCGAACACGATGTAGGCGAATCCGGTTTCCGCGACGCCGCCGCGCTTCAGCGCGGTAACGAGCTCCGCGACGCGCGTCGGCGCGGGTGCCTCGGGCGCGGCCTCGGGCGCAGCGGCGGGCAGCGGCTCGACGAGCAGCCGGTAACCCTGGCCGGGCACGGTTTCGATGAAACGGGGCGCGTGCGAGTGGTCGCCGAGCGCGCGGCGCAGCTCCGCGATGCTGTGGCTCAGGCTGGCCGAGCTGTGCGGCGCGCCGTCACCGGTCTCCAGAGCCTCGCGGCTCACGACCTCGCCGGGCCGGCGCGCGAGCTGGAACAGCACCGCCGCGGCACGCGGCGACAACCGGCAGGCACCCCGCGGCCCGGTGAGCAGCCGACCGGCCGGATCGAACCGGTGCTCGCCCAGCCGAAACCCCGGCGGCAGGTCCTGACTCACGGTGGCCATCCTGCGAACGGTCGTTCGCGACGCGTGCCTTGTTCGGGAATGCGGGCGGGTGCGCGGGAGCCGCCCCCGTTCTTCACATTCTACACCGCGCGCCTTTGTGCGGCGCTCGGGCTAACCGCCCGGCTCGTCGAGGAAGCGGCGCGTGATGCCGCCGTAGGCGTCGATGCGCCGGTCGCGGAAGAAGGGCCACCCGTGCCGCGAGCGCGCGAGCTCGGCCAGGTGCGCCTCGGTCACGAGCACGCACTCCTCGTCGACCGGGCCGCGGACCAGGATGCGGCCGTCCGGCGCGGCGACGAAGCTCTGGCCCCAGAACTCGATGCCGCCCTTGCCCGAGGGATCCGGCTCGAAGCCGGTGCGGTTCACGGCAACGACGAAGCAGCCGTTGGCGATGGCGTGCGAGCGCTGGATCGTCTCCCACGCCGCGTGCTGCTCCCGGCCCACCGCGTCCTTCTCCTCCGGGTGCCAGCCGATCGCGGTCGGGTAGAACAGGATCTCCGCGCCCTTGAGCGCGGTGAGCCGCGCGGCTTCCGGATACCACTGGTCCCAGCAGATGAGCACACCGAGATCGGCGGCCTCGGTGGGGAAGCTCAGGAACCCGAGATCGCCGGGCGTGAAGTAATACTTCTCGTAGTAGCGCGGATCGTCGGGGATGTGCATCTTGCGGTACTTGCCGACATAGCCGCGCTGCCGGTCGAGGACGGCCGTCGTGTTGTGGTAGAGGCCGGGTGCGCGCTGCTCGAACAGGCTCACGACGACCGTGACGTCGAGCTCGGCGGCGAGCGCCGCGAACGCCTCGGTGGTCGGGCCGGGGATCGGCTCGGCGAGCGCGAAGTGGCGATCGTCCTCGCTTTGACAGAAATAGCGCGAGCGGAACAGCTCGGGCAGGCAGATCACCCGCGCGCCCTGCCCTGCCGCGTCGCGGGTCATCGCCAGCGCCTTCGCGGTGTTCTCCTCCGGATCCTCGCCGCAGCGCATCTGCACGAGCCCGAGCGTCACGTGCTTCGCAGCGCTCCTGTTCTCCTGGCCGGCCATTCGCCTCACTCCGTTTACACGCCGCGCGGGTCGTAATAAGTGCCCGCACGGAAAGCGCGGGTGTACTGATCGAGGATTTCCATGCCCCGCTTAGGCCGCAGCACGCCCGCCTCGATCTTCTCCTTCACGATGGCTTCCATGCGGCGCCGCAGGTCGTTCGGGAAATACTGCACCTGGGCGAGAATCTCCTGCACCTCGATGCCGGGGATGACTTTCTCGATCCAGAAGTTGCCTTCCTCTTCGCGATCCGCGTAGACGTGCGCCTCGGAGACGCGGCCGAAGAGGTTGTGCGCGTCGCCCATGATGTCCTGGTACGCGCCCATCAGGAAGAAGCCGAGCCAGTACGGCTCGCCGGGCACGAGCGCGTGCAGCTCGAGGAACTTGCTGTCGTCGCGCGACGAGACGTAGTGCGAAACCTTGCCGTCCGAGTCGCAGGTGAGATCGACCAGCACGGCGCGCCGGCCCGGCCGCTCGTCCAGCCGGTGCAGCGGCACGATCGGGAACGCCTGGTCGATGGCCCAGTGGTCCAGCATCGACTGGAACACGGAGAAATCGCAGAGATACTGGTCCGCGAGCTTCTCCTCGAGCTCCTGGTACTCGGCCGGGACCGGGTCGGGATCGAGGGCGCGCAGACGCTCGAGGATCGCGGCGCAGGTGCTCCAGTAATAGCGTTCCACGAGCGCATTCTGCTCGAGCGAAAGGTGCCCGAGGCCGAACAGCGTCGCCGCATCGCGGTGGATCACGACGACGTCGTGATATGCCTCCAGCAGCTGCGACAGCTTGAGCGGCCGCGAGCCTTTCGTCGCGACCCGTTTCAGGATATCGGCCAGGTCGCGCACCATCGCATGGGCATCGGGCGGCGGCGTGTATTCCGCCGGCACGCGGTCTTTCTGGTACGCGCCGAGCGTTTCGACCACCAACATGGAGTGATGCGCCGTGATCGCGCGGCCGCTTTCCGAGATGAGGCACGGGTGCGGCACGCCGTGCGCCTCGCAGACTTCCATCACGGAGTACACGATCGTGTTGGCGTACTCCTGCAGGCTGTAGTTGATGCCGCTTTCCGTGTAGCCGCCCGCGTAGTTGACGCCGAGGCCGCCGCCGACGTCGAAATAGCGCACCTCGAGACCGCGAAGGCAGAGCGCGGCATAGATTTGCGCCATCTCCTTGACAGCCTGGCGCAGGACCTGGATGTCGCTGATCTGGCTGCCGAGGTGGAAGTGCAGCAGCACGAGCCCGTGGCGGCGGCCGGATTGCTCGAGCCGATCGATGAGCTCCATGAGCTCCGGCAGCGAGATGCCGAATTTGGAACGGTAGCCGCCGGAATCGGCCCATTTGCCGGCGCCTGCCGTGCGCAGGCGGATGCGCACGCCGAAAAGGGCGGGCATCCCGGCGTCGTCGGCCAGCGCGGTGAGCTGCTCGAACTCGGCGAACTTCTCCATCACCGGTATCACGCTCTTGCCGAGGCGCTGTGCCGACAGGATCAGCGACAGCATCGCCGGATCCTTGACGCCGTTGCAGATGAGCAGCGTGTCGTCGCTCGCGAGCTGCGGCAGCGCCGCCACGAGCTCGGCCTTCGAGCCGCATTCGAGGCCCATGCTCCAGGGTTTGCCGGCGTCGAGCACTTCCTCGACGACCTCGTGCAGCTGGTTGACCTTGATCGGGTAAACGGCCGTGTAACGGTTCCGGTAACCCGCTTCGTCCACCGCCTGGCCGAACGCCTGGTTCAGCCGGCGCACGCGGGCCCGCAGCACGTCCTGGAAGCGCAGCAGGAGCGGAAACTCGAGGCCGCGGCTGGCGGCCTCGGCGAGCACGTCCATGACGTCGATCTCGAGGTCCTGGTCCTCGAACGGACGCACGGCGACGTGCCCGGCCGCGTTGATGCGGAAGAAGCCGTCGCTCCAGGCGTCGAGCCGGTACAGCTCGTTCGCGTCCTCGAGCGTCCAGCCCGGCACCGCCGCGCCCGCCTGCCGGAGTGCTTCGCTCATCGGGTTACTGGCCGAGCACGCACGCGAAGATCAGCGGCGCCACGATCGTGGCGTCCGACTCGATGATGAATTTGGGCGTGTCCGCGGACAGCTTGCCCCAGGTGATCTTCTCGTTCGGCACGGCCCCCGAATACGAGCCGTAGCTCGTCGTCGAATCGCTGATCTGGCAGAAATAGCCCCAGCGCGGGATGTCGGTCTTGCGCAGGTCCTGCTCGAGCATCGGCACGACGCAGATCGGGAAGTCTCCGGCGATGCCGCCGCCGATCTGGAAAAAGCCGATGGACGCGCGCCTCGAGGTTTTCTCATACCAGTCCGCGAGGAACATCATGTACTCGATGCCGCTGCGCACGGTGTGCACGTTGTCGATGTCACCGCTGATGCAATGCGAGGCATAGATGTTGCCGAGCGTGGAGTCTTCCCAGCCGGGCACGATGATCGGCAGGTCGCGCTGGCAGGCGGCGAGCAGCCAGCTGTCCTTCGGATCGATCTGGTAATGAGGCTCGAGCTTGCCGGAACGCAGCACGCGGTACATGAACTCGTGCGGGAAGTATCGCTCGCGCTTGCGGTCGGCCTCGACCCATTCGTCGAGCACCGCGCGCTCGATGCGGCGGATCGCCTCCTCTTCCGGGATGCAGGTGTCCGTAACCCGGTTCAGGTGACGCGCGAGCAGCGCCTCCTCGTCGGCGGGCGTGAGCTCGCGGTAGTTCGGCACCCGCACGTAGTGCTCGTGGGCCACGAGGTTGAACACGTCCTCCTCGAGGTTCGCGCCCGTGCAGCAGATCGCCTGGACCTTGTTCTCCCGGATCATCTCCGCGAGCGAGAGACCGAGCTCCGCCGTGCTCATCGCGCCCGCGAGCGTCATGAACATCATGCCGCCCTCGTCCAGGTGGCGCACGTATGCATCCGCCGCGTCGACCAGCGCCGCCGCGTTGAAATGCCGGAAGTGGTGGTGAACGAAATCGCGTACCGCCGTCATTCCCGATCTCCGTCGAAGCCCGCGAGCGGGCGATGCAGAAAAGCGCCGTCTTTGCGGCCGGGGGTCGCGCGCGACGCGCGCTCCTACGGGGGTTATTAGAACACAGGCACCTGCTGCGTGAGGCAGTGGAACGTGCCGAGGCCTAGCACGAGGTCGCGGCAGTCGATCGCTACGATCTCGCGGCCGGGGAAGCAGGCGGCGAGCTTTGCGCGGTTCGCGCCGTCGGCGGGATCCGCGAACGCCGGCATCAGCACGATGCGATTGCCGACGTAGAAGTTGGCGGGGCTCGCAGGCAGCCGCTCGCCGCGCCATTCCACCGGCCGCGGCATCTCGAGCTCGATCACCTGCACGGGGCGCCCGCCAGCGAGCCGGAACTGCGCGAGGCGCTCGCGGTTCTCGGCGAGCGCCGCGAAGTTGGCATCGTGCGGGTCGCGCTCGATGACGGTCACGACGGTATCCTCGGCAACGAAACGGGTGAGGTCGTCCACGTGGCCGTCGGTGTCGTCGCCGACGATGCCTTCGCCGAGCCACAGGACCTGCGCCACGCCGAGCTGCTCGCGCAGGGAGGTCTCGATCGCCTCCCGGCTCATGCCCGGGTTGCGATTCGGGTTCAGCAGGCACTGCTCGGTCGTGAGCAGCGCACCCGCGCCGTTCACGTCGATCGAGCCGCCCTCGAGCACCATGTCGACGGCGCACCGCGGCACGCCGAGCGCCTCCGCCATCCGTCCCGCCACCGCATCGTCGAGATCGAACGGCGGATACTTGCCGCCCCAGGCGTTGAAGCGGAAGTCGAGCGCGAGCGCGGGTGTGTCTTCCGCCGCGCGCGTGACGAAGATCGCGCCGTGATCGCGGCACCACGCATCGTTGGTCGGGATGCGATGGAAGACCGCGCGCCCGCGCGGCACATGGCCCTCGAGCAGCGCCTGCACGTGCCGCTCGTGCGCCTCGTCCAATACGTTGATGCGCACGAGCTCGCTCCTCGCGAGCGCGGCCACGGCCTGCACCATCACGGGCTCGACCGCCTCGAAGTTGCCGGGCCAGCTTTCGCGCTTGTGCGGCCAGGAAAGCCAGGTCGCCTGGTGCGGCGCCCATTCGGCCGGCATGCGGTAGCCGCGCGCCGCCGGGGTGCGTCTGTCGTCGTCATTGCTCATGGCGCGGAGGGTGTCATCGTCGCGCGCTCATGGGAAGGGGCCCGGCCGCCGTCGGCGACCGGCCGGGGGCGCTCAGGCGTCGCGCTCGTCGCGCGGGTGGATGCGGAAGCGGCAGGCATTGCCGCCGCGCGCCATGCATTCGACGTGCTCGACGTCGGCATCGAGCAGGGTGCCGATGAGGGCCAGGTCGAGCTGGCACACCTCGAGGTGCTCGCGCGCGAGGTCGTGGTAGATGCAGTTGCGCGCGTCGATCAACGGCAGCTCGCGGCCTTCCTCGCGCTCGGTGCGCGACGCGTAACCGAGCTCGCCCATGATGGCGGCCACCTTCTCGACCTGGCGTGCCGGCGTCTTCCCCTGCACGCGCGACCGCTGCTGCTCCCCGAGCTTGTGGCCGAGCGCCTGCATGGCCGCCGCCAGGCCTTCGCTGCCGAGCTGCTCGCGGATGCCCTCGATGAGCAGCCCCGAGAACAGCGCGTATTGTTTCGGAAAAAGGTGCACGCCGCGCCGGGTGAGTCGCCAGGCGTAGCCGGGCCGGCCCCCTTGCGGCGCCTTCGACGTCTTCTCGACGAAGCCGCCGCCTTCGAGCACGCCGAGATGCTGGTGCACGGCGCTGCGGCTGATGCCGAGCGCGCGCGCGAGCTCCTCGGCACTCCGGCCCTGCTTGTCCTCGAGGAGCAGGCTGAGCAGGTGGCGCTGGCGTTCGCCGAAGCCGGCGATACTCGGGGCGGGGCTTTGCATGCGCGGATTATAACGCCGATCGCACTTTGTGTACTTTGTCAAGTCTTTTATTGACAAAGATTCGGCACGCTGCCTAGACTCGCGCCACGGGCTGGCTGACTCACAAGGAGAACTCATAATGCTGACCGCCGCCGTGATCGTGTTCGCCATCGGCGCTCTGGGGGGCGTCGTGCTTGCCGTGCACGTGCTCAGGAACAAGCTCGCGCCGTGGGCGCTCTCGGTGCTGCACGCCGTGCTCGGGGCCACCGGGCTCGTGCTCCTGATCCTCCTGCTCATGAACGGCGGCGCCGGGCTGCTCGGCTGGGCGCTGGCGCTGTTCCTCGTGGCCGCGCTCGGCGGTTTCTGGCTGGCCTCGCGCCACGCGAAGAAGGAGCTGCCGCCGAAAGGGGTCGTCGTCGCGCACGCGCTGCTCGCCGTCTCAGGCTTCGTGCTGTTGCTGGCCGTGTTCCTCGGCGCGGGCAGCACCTCGGCCTGATCGGGTGACGCGTCCGGGCATTCGCCTGCATCCGCCGTTCCTGCACTTTCCGCTCGCCTTCTGGGTGACGGGAACGGCGCTCGACGTCGGGCAGCGGGCGTTCGGTCTCTCCCTGCCAGGCATCGAAGGCTTCGCTTTGGCGCACTGGCTCCTGTGGGGCGGCGTCGTCGCCGCCCTGCCCACGGTCGCCGCCGGGCTCGCGGACTTCGCGCGCCTGCCGGCCGCCGTGCAGGAGAGCCGCTCGCTCAAGCGGCACATCCTGTGCATGAGCGGCGCGTTCACGGTGTTCCTCGTGGCCGCCGTGTGGCGGGTGAAGGCCGGCGCGTTCGCCGCGCCGCCGCCGCTCATGCTCCTCGCGCTCGAGATCGCAGGCGTTGCCGGGCTCGTCGTCGGCGGGCACGCCGGCGGCCGCGTGGTGTTCGAGGAGCTGCCGGGCGCGGCCGCGGGCGGCGGCGCACCGGCGCCCGAAGACTAGCGAACCCCGGCGCCGGGCCGGAACCCTCCTTTCCGGTCCCGTTCGAGCCTTTTGGCGGGAATTCGATCGCAAGCAGCGGAGTGCCGGCCGGCGGCGCGGGGCGCAGACTCCCGCCTCACGCTCATCGGAGACCCGCTCATGATCCTCTACGACTACCTGCCCTCCCAGAACGCCTGGAAGGTCCGCCAGCTGCTCGCCCACCTCGACCAGCCTTACGAGACCCGGCTGGTCAGCATTTTCGAAGGCGAGGGCCGGCGGCCGGAGTACCTCGCGAAAAACCCGACCGGGGCGGTGCCGGCCCTGGAGCTCGACGACGGCTCGGTGATCGCGGAGTCGAACGCGATCCTGTGCTACCTCGCGGAGGGAACGCCCTACCTGCCGTCCGGCCGCTACCCGCGTGCCAAGGTGCTGCAGTGGCTTTCCTTCGAGGGCGATTACGTGCAGTCGACCGTTGCGACCCTGCGCCACTGGACGCAGACGGGCAAGCGCGCCCGCCGCTCCGAGGATCTCGTCGCGAGCAAGGTCCGGGGCTCGCTGGCGTGCCTCGCGGTGCTCGACCGCGAGCTCGCGGGCCGCGCCTGGCTCGCGGGCGCCGACTACACGATCGCGGACATTTCCGTCTTCGCCTACGTGCACCGCGCCGACGAGGCCGACCTCCCCCTCGCCGACTACCCGCACGTCACCGCATGGCTCGACCGCGTGCAGAGCCAGCCCGGCTTCCTCGCCGAAACCTTCCCCTATTCCATCGACCCGCACTCCGGCAACGAGCTCTGACGCCAGGAGCCACATCGAGCAAGGGCAGCAGCGGCGACGAACCCAGATCACCCTGCGCAACGCTGCGAGCCACCGAGCAAGGGCAGCAGCGGCGACGGCGGGGGTGCCGTTGGGGGAAATAAAGCGGACCGAGGACGTTGCGGAGCAGCCGGCGAGGAGCCTTCAGGCTGCTCCCGCACCCGGGCTGCTCCGCAACGTCCGCATGGGAGCCATTCCCCCAAGGCACGCCCGCCGTCGCCGCTGCTGCCAAACCCGCCACGGACCGGTATGACGAATACGGCATAAGCCTCGGACTTCTTCGTCTAAGCGCGACCCTGCCGGACGTGCGGCGCGGTGCTAACATTTCCGTACACGAAACAGAGCATGCAAATTGAGGACGCCATGACGCTCAGAATCAACTCGGTGGCGCCGAACTTCACGGCGCAAACTACCCAGGGCACGATCGACTTCCACGACTGGATCGGCGACGGCTGGGCCGTACTGTTTTCCCACCCGAAGGATTTCACGCCGGTGTGCACCACCGAGCTCGGCTATATGGCCGGGCTGCAGGACGAGTTCGCGCGCCGCAACTGCAAGATCATCGGGCTGTCGGTCGACCCCGTGGACAGCCACCAGGGCTGGCTGAAGGACATCGAGGACGTGCAGGGCAACGCGGTCCGGTATCCGCTGATCGGCGACCCTGAGCTCGCGGTCGCGAAGCTTTACGACATGCTGCCCGAGACCGCGGGCGATACCGCCGACGGCCGCACGCCGGCCGACAATGCGACGGTGCGCTCGGTGTTCCTGATCGGACCGGACAAGAAGATCAAGGCGATCCTCGTGTATCCGATGAGCTCCGGCCGCAACTTCGACGAGATCCTGCGCCTGCTGGATTCGCTGCAGCTGACGGCGAAGCATGCGGTGGCGACGCCGGTGAACTGGAAGCCGGGGGACCAGGTGATCATTTCGCCGTCCGTGTCGAACGACGACGCGAAGCAGAAGTACCCGGAAGGCTGGACGTCTCCGAAGCCCTATATCCGCTACGTGGCGCAGCCGAAGTGAGCGCGAGCCTGCCGGCGTCTTGAAGTACTACCGCGATTTCGTCGACGCCGTCGGCAATACCCCGCTCATCCGTCTCAACGGCCCGAGCGAGGAAACCGGCTGCGAGATCCTCGGCAAGGCGGAGTTCCTGAACCCGAGCGGCTCGGTCAAGGACCGGGCCGCGAAGTTCATCGTGCTCGCCGCGGAGGCTGGCGGCGCGCTCCGCCCGGGCGGCACGGTCATCGAGGGCACGGCCGGCAACACCGGCATCGGCCTCGCGCACGTGTGCAACGCACGCGGCTACCGCTGCGTGATCGTGATCCCCGAGACGCAGTCGCCCGAGAAGCTCGACCTGCTGCGCGCGCTCGGCGCCGAGGTGCGGCCGGTGCCCGCGGTGCCGTACAAGGATCCGAACAACTTCCAGAAGCTCGCGGGCAGGCTCGCGGCGGAAACCGACGGCGCGATCTGGGCGAACCAGTTCGACAATCGCGCCAACCGCGAGGCGCACATCCAGACGACCGGGCCGGAGATCTGGCGCGACACGGACGGGCGGATCGATGCGTTCGTATCCAGCTCCGGCACCGGCGGCACGCTCGCCGGCACGTCGATTTTCCTCAAGCAGCAGAAGCCCGGCGTGCTCACCGTGCTCGCCGACCCGACGGGCACGGCCACCTGGCACTACGTGAAACACGGTGAAGCCAAGGTCGTCGGCGGCGGCTCGATCTCGGAGGGCATCGGCAGCACCCGCATCACCGCCAATTTCGACGGCGCCCCGATCGACGACGCCGAGATGATCGGCGACCAGGAATGCGTCGACACGGTGTACCGGCTGCTGTACGAAGAGGGCCTGTTCCTCGGCAGCTCCTCGGGCATCAACGTCGCCGCGGCCATCCGCGTGGCGAAGCGGCTCGGCCCGGGGCATGTCATCGTCACGGTGCTGTGCGACGGCGGCGGCCGCTACCAGTCACGCCTCTACAATCGGCGCTGGCTCGAGGAGAAGGGCCTCACGGCGCCACCGCACCCGGCGCACGCGGGATAGCCCGGAAGCGGGCGGAGGCGCGCTCCCCGTCCCCTGTCGCGCGGCGTATGCCGCGGTTTTCGGCCGCGGGTATGATCTCTTCGTCGGGCCCATTCCGGCGGAGCAACCCTTGCCGCACCGTACTTTTGGAAAGATCGCGGGCCCCTCGCCCACGGCCCGCCTCGCTGTCGCCGCCGCCGCCGTATGGCTCACCGTCGCGCTCGGCGTCGTCTTCCTGCTGGTGCAGGAACGCGAAGCGACTCTCGAACGTGCCGGGCGCAACCTCGCGGCGCTCGCCCTCGCCCTCGAAAGCTACACGGCACGCAGCTTCCAGGCGGTCGACCTGACGCTGGCCGGCGCGGTCGACGCGCTCCGGCTCGCGGACGACCTGCCGCCGCACGATCCGGATTTCCAGGCGGCGCTCGAGCGGCGCCTCGAGTTCCTCAGCCCGTACGTGCGCGCGATCTACATCGTCGACGCACAAGGGCGGGTGCTGCACGACACCGACTATCCCGACAGCCCGGCGCTGACCCCTGCCGCGCAGCACTACTTCCAGGCCCATCGCGACAACCCGTCGCTCGTGTCCTCGGTCGCGGCGCCGCTCGAGAACCATCCCGGCCTCGGCTGGTTCGTTCCCGTCACGCGGCGGCTCGGGACGAACACCCGGTTCGACGGCATTGCCGTCGCCGCGGTGCAGCCGCTCTATTTCGAGAGCCTGTTCCGCCGCATGGGACTCGGACCCAGCGACGTCATTTCCTTTTATTACCGCAACGGCGTCCTGATTTCGCGCTATCCGCAGGCCGGCCCGGCCACCGGCGACTCGTTCGCGGGCTCCCCGCTGTTCGATCGGCACCTTCCGCAAAGCGACGCGGGGACGTTCGTCGCACACCGTGAGCCGGGCCCCGCGTTCCTGGTCAGCTATCGCGACGTGCAGGGACAGCCGCTCGTGGTCTCGGTGGCGGAGCAGATGAGCTCGGTGCTGGCGCCGTGGCGCACCGTCGCCGCCGGCGCGGCGATCGCGCTCGCCGCATTGCTCACGCTGCTCGCACTGCTCATCGTCCAGTTCCGCCGCCAGCAGCGGGTGCGCGAGCGCGCCCAGGAACAACGTGCCCACGCGGAGCGCATGGAGGCGCTCGGCCACGTGACGAGCGGCATCGCCCACGACTTCAACAACCTGCTCAGCGTGGTCTCATCGAGTCTCGAGGTCGTGTCGCACGCAACCGCCAACGAGGACGCGCGCCGGGCCGCGACGGACGCCGCGGAACGCGCGGTCGCGCGCGGCGCCGAGCTCATCCGCCGGCTCTCGACTTTCGCACGCAGCCGGCCCGTGGAGCTCTCTACGGCCCGGCTGGAAAAGGCGATCCGCGGCTGCGAGGAGCTCCTGCGGCGTGCCGCCGGCCACCACGTCGAGCTCCTGATGGACCTCACTCCCGACCTGCCACCGTGCCGGCTCGACGAGACCGAGTTCGAGGTCGCGCTCGTGAACCTCGTGATCAACGCGCGGGACGCCATGGCGGGCAGCGGTCGCATTGCCATTCGCACCTACCCGTGCGAGGAGGACCGCCGGCACGTCTGCGTGTCCGTCGAGGACAGCGGGCACGGCATGAGCGAATCGGTGCAGCGGCATGCCTTCGAGCCGTACTACACCACCAAGGGCAACCAGGGCACGGGCCTGGGGCTCGCGCAGGTGTACGGCTTCATGCTGCAGATCGGCGGCGAGACCCGTATCGAATCGCGCGCCGGCATCGGCACGAAGGTGGAGCTCCGCTTTCCGCTGGCCGATCCTGCCGACGGGCGGGCCGGCGCGTGAGGCGGGCGTTTGCCGGATCGATCCTCTTCAGCGTTCGCACCACCAGGAAAGGAACTCGTCGAAGTCGATCGCACCGTCGTCGTCGGTATCGATCTCGTCGAAGCCGATGCGCGCTTCTTCGTCGGAAACGCCGGCATCCAGGTCCCTCAGCATGCTCCGGAACTCGCCGAAGTCGATCTTCCCGTCGCCGTTCGGATCGTTGAACCTGAAGCTCTCCTCGAGCTCTGCCATCTTTTCCGGGGTCGGCTGCATGGTCCCTCCTGCGGGCGTATCCACCGGCCCTATTCTGCCCCGGGGGTGCGCCCGCCGAAACCTCCCGCCACGGCCGCGCGCGTTCTGGACTATGCTTGCAACGCCGCCGGTAAGCCCCATTTGTGTCCTTATCAGCCCTCAACAATCGCGTTCGGAGGTGACGGAATGGTCGGTTACGTGACCAACATCGAGCAGGCGACGCTCGAGAACGAGGATTACCGCCGCGTGCTTTTCACGGGCCCGCACATGCAGCTCGTGCTCATGACGCTCCGCCCCGGCGAGGAAATCGGGCTCGAGACACATGACGAGCACGACCAGTTCATCCGCGTCGAGGGGGGCACCGGCAAGGTGCGCCTTGCGGACGAGGAGCAGGAGCTCTCCGACGGCGTATCGGTCGTGATTCCGGCCGGGACCCGCCACAACGTGATCAACACCTCGTCCACCGAGCCGCTGCGCCTGTACACCCTTTACAGCCCGCCGGAGCATCCGGAAGGAACGGTGCATCGCACCAAGGCCGACGAGCCGGCGCACTGACGTGGCCGCGCAACGCCACCCACCGGCCGACCCGGCAAGCGCCCGAACGACCGCGGCCGGTGCGGCCGGCCGGCGCCCGTCGCGGGGAGCACAGCTGCACGTCGCGCGCATCGCGGGCGTCGACGTCTATCTCGACTGGAGTCTGCTGATCATTTTCTTCCTGATCAGCACCAGCCTGGGCAGCGGGCTCTTCCCGGTCTGGCACCCCGAATGGAGCGCGGCGACGGCGTGGCTCACGGCCTTCGCGGCCGCGGCCCTGTTCCTGCTGTCGGTGCTGGTGCACGAAATGTCGCACGCTCTCGTCGGCCGCGCCCGCGGCATGCAGATCCGGCGCATCACGCTGTTCATCTTCGGCGGCATGGCGCACCTCGAGGAGGACCCGCACGACTGGCGCACGGAGCTGTACATGGCCGGCGTCGGCCCGCTCACCAGCCTCGTCCTCGGGTTCCTGTTCATCTGGCTCGGCTCGTTCGGCATCGGCCCGCTGCCGGAAGCCCCGTTCGAGCCGGAAACCCTGTTCGCCGACCTGTCGCCCTGGTCCACCCTGCTGCTGTGGCTCGGCCCGGTGAACATCGTTCTCGGGATTTTCAACCTCGTGCCCGGGTTCCCGCTGGACGGCGGCCGCGTAATGCGGGCGGCGATCTGGGGCGCGACCGGTGACCTGCACCAGGCCACGCGCTGGGCATCCTTCGCGGGCCGCGCGTTTGCCTGGCTCCTGATCGCCGCGGGCGTCGCGATGATCCTCGGACTCAACGTGCCGGTATTCGGCCGCGGGTTCGTGGGCGGGCTGTGGCTCACGCTGATCGGCTGGTTCCTGCACAACGCCGCGCTCATGAGCTACCGCCAGCTGCTCCTGCAATCGGCGCTGAAAGGCGTGCCCGTGCGGCGCCTGATGCTCAGCGACGTGCGCACCATTACGCCCGACGTGACGCTGCGCGAGTTCGTCGACGACTACATCATGGGTCACCAGCAGCGCGCCTGGCCGGTGCTCGCCGACGGTCGGCTCGCCGGTATCGTGTGCCTCACCGACGTGCGCAAGGTCGCGCGCGACCGCTGGCCGGAGATCCGGGTACGCGACGTCATGACGCCCGCGAGCGATGCGCTCACGGTATCGCCCGACGACGCGAGCGAGCATGCGCTGCAGCTCATCGCGGCGCGCGGGGTCAACCAGCTGCCGGTCATCGAAGGCGGGCGTCTCGTCGGCATCGTGCGCCGCGAGGACATCCTGCGCTGGCTGTCGCTGCATTTCGAGGGGTTTGCGGAGCCGCAGCCGCGCGGCACCTGAGCCTGCAGGAGCGCGGAGCGCGCGCGACCCGAACGTTTCGCGCGCAATGCGCAATGCGCGCCCCTACGGGTCGCTGACCAGCGGCACGAAGCGCACCGGCGCGATCGTGCGCTCGCTGTACTCCTGTTCGCCGCGGCGCGTGATGCACACGAGGTCCTGGAACAGGGCGTCGCGTGACACCGGGATCACGAGGCGCCCCCCGATCCTGAGCTGCTGCTTCAGCGGATCGGGCACCTCGTGCCCTCCGGCAGCGACCACGATCGCGTCGAACGGCGCGTGCTCGGGCCAGCCTTTCGTGCCGTCGCCCTGCCGGATGACGACGTTGTCGTAACCCAGCTCCTCGATCGTGCGGGCCGCGCGGGCCGCGAGCTCCGGAATGCGCTCGAGTGCCCACACCGAGCCCGCGATCTGCCCGAGCACGGCGGCCGCGTAGCCGGAGCCCGCGCCCACCTCGAGCACGTTCTCGCCGCCCGCGAGCCCGAGCGCTTCGATCATGCAGGCGACGATGTAGGGCTGCGAGATGGTCTGCCCGGAGCCGATCGGCAACGGCGAATCCTCGTACGCGAACTCGCGCAGATTCTCCGGCACGAACGCCTCGCGCGGCACGGCGCGCATGGCTTCCAGCACCCTGGGAGAACGCACGCCCCGCGCCGCAATCTGCCGCTCGACCATCTCGTCGCGCCGGGCGGCATAAACGTCATTCCGGACAGGTTCGGGGCGCATGATTTTCGCTGCCACAGGAGCCCGCCGTGCGGGCGACATTGACGGTCGGGATCGCCCGCATGGCGGGCTCCAACGACCTTGTCACCTGCACAACGCAGCAAGATGCGTGCCGAACATTCGTACGCCGCCGCCGGCCGCTTTGTGCAGCTTTTACAGGCGGCCTTGTAAGCCGTTCCGTCGCGTGGCGCGTGCGGCACGGCATGTCATTCCTGCGACGTACGTTTGCAAAATCGCGCCCGCTGCAGGGCCGTTTTTGCATGGCATGGTTCTTGCTCCTCCCGGAAACAGGCCGGCGCTTCGCAAACGGAGCGGGACAGGCAATGAGCGATCTCAGGCAGCCGGACGGCATCGAGAGCCGGCACGTGCACGCGGGCGGCACCTGGCTGCACGCGTGGTCGACCGGGCGGCTGCTGCTCACGCTGGCTTTCGTCGTCGCAAGCTTCGACGTCTTCGGCAGCCGCGCGGCCGCCGGCGAGCGCCCGCAGCACGCAGGGAACGGCGGGGACCGGGGCGCGACATGACACGGCGGCGCGGGCCCGGGCGCAATTTCACCGGCCCCGGGGAATCGGCCGCGACGACGGCGCGCCAGCTGGTGCGCGGCATGGCCGGCGGCCTGCTCCTCGGGATGCCGCCTCTTTTCACCATGGAAATGTGGTTCCAGGGATTCATGATGGCGCCGCTCAAGATCGTGGTGCTGATCCTGTTCACGTTCCTGATCGTGATCGGCTACGGCGCCTTCTGCGGGTTCCGCCGCGAGCGCACCTGGCCGGACCTGATCATCGACTGCGTGCAGACGATGGGACTCGCGGCGCTGGTCGCGGCGCTCGCCCTGTGGTTGATCGGCCGCATCGGCCCGGGCACCGGGCTGCTCGAGGCCATGGGCAAGATCGGCCTGCAGATGATCCCGATCTCCCTCGGCATCTCGCTGGCCGGCGCCCAGCTCGCCGACCCGGAGGACGAAGGCGATGAAGCGGCCGACCTCGGCACGGAGTTTCCCACGCCCGAATTCGGCGCGTTCGGCCGGCTGTTCGTCGCCGCCGGTGCCGCGCTGTTCCTGTCACTCAACGTCGCACCCACCGAGGAAACGCTGTTCCTCGCCGTCGGCGGATCCTGGTGGCTGATGGTGCTGGTCGTCGCCGCTTCCCTGCTCATGTCCTATGCCATCGTCTTCTATGCCGATTTCCGCGGCGGCCGCCGCCGCACGCGCCGCGATACCCTGCTGGATTACCCGCTGAGCGAAACGGCGGTCGCCTACGGGATCAGCCTGCTCGTCAGCGCTCTCCTCGTCTGGTCGTTCGGCCGGACCGCAGGCACGCCGCCGTACACCGTCGTCGCACAGATCGTCGTGCTCGGGGTCGTCGCCGCGTTCGGCGCCGCCGCCGGACGGCTGCTCCTCGGCAGCGGCGGAGCCGGCGCGGGCAATGGAAAGTCGTAACCGGCTCGAGTGGATCGTCCTTGCGGCGAGCCTGGTCGCGATCGCGGCGGTGCTCGGCGTGCTGGTGTGGGAGGGGTTCGGCGATCACGGCCGGCCTCCCCTGCCGTCCGTGGCCCTGCATCGCGCGCGCGCCTACGCGACGGCCGCCGGCTGGGTGCTGCCGGCCACCGCGACAAACGAGGGCGACCGCTCCGCGCAGGCAGTGACCTTCAGCGCGACGGCGCGGGTTCACGGCCGCGAGGAAGAAGCCGAAGTCACGGTCGACTACCTGCCTGCCGGGTCCGACGTCGAGATCGCATTCGGGTTCAGTGCCGAGCCCGAGGGCGAAGTGCGCGTGCGCATCAGCGGATTCATCCCGTGACAACACAGTGCGTGGCATGTTTCTTGCTCCTTCTCGCGCACGCATAAAGACATGCGAAAGCCTCGCCGAGGAGAGGGAACAATGGCCAAGAACGCACTGGAACTGCTGAAGGAAGATCACCGCAAGGTGAAAGAGCTGCTGTCAGAGCTCGTGCAGACCACGACGCGTGCGGAAAAGAAGCGGCAGCACCTGCTCGAGAAGATCGAACAGGAGCTGCACATCCACACGCACATCGAGGAAGAGATCTTCTATCCTGCCTTCAAGGAGTCCGGCAACTCCGAGACGTCCAAGATGTACTTCGAGGCACTGGAGGAGCATCGGGCGGTCGACGAGCTGGTGCTGCCCGATCTCATGAAGACCGACCCCACCAGCGAGAAATTCTCCGGCCGCGCGAAGGTGCTGAAGGAGCTCATCGAGCATCACGTGCAGGAAGAAGAGAAGGAGATGTTCAAGAAGGCGCAGAAGGCGATGTCGAAGGAAGAGCTGACGGAGCTCGGCGAGCGTCTGGCCGAGCGCAAGCAGGAGCTCCAGCGCCAGATGCAGCAGAGCCGCGCCGCCTGAGCGGCACGGCCGAACCGGCATTGTGCCGGTTGCCCGGCGGCGCTCGGCAGGCGCCTGCCGAAGGCGGCGTGTGCCCCCTACCCGGGTCGGCGCTCGTCCGGCGTAGCTCCTTTCAGTTTGTTCGAT
>CAZBGV010000001.1:46004-85697 GCA_964491485.1 uncultured Woeseiaceae bacterium
TGCCCCCTACCCGGGTCGGCGCTCGTCCGGCGTAGCTCCTTTCAGTTTGTTCGATTCTCGCGTGCCGGCGCCCGCGATCATGTCGCCGAACGAAGGACGTTGTGGCGATCGAACGGCTGGGAGCAGCAATACTGAAACGTACCGCTCTCGCGCCGGAACAAGAGCTCCGTGGACCCTTCCGGCGTGACGAAAGGGTCGCGCTGCGGCAGGTCTATGATCGGGTCCCGCATCGTTTCGCCCAGGAACACCACCCTCAGCCCCGACGCACTCGTGACCCCGCAGGTCAGCAGGATCCGGTAATCGTCACTGCGGCGCCCGAAGGTACCGCTGTCACCGTGCGTAAAGTAGATCCACCAGGCTCCACCCCTGGCGTAGACGTACGCCCGGTCCGCTTCGCCGGCCAGCGGCTGCCCGGTCCTCGCAGCCTTCTCGCGCAGGCATGAACGTATGGCCGCGAGGCCCTTTTGCGGAGCCGATGCCGTGGCCGCGCACGCAACGAGCACGGCGACGGCGCCAATGACCGGGAGCTTGCCGATGCGCGCCACTCGGGTTCCTTGCACTGTGCGGTATCTTGTGCTAATTTTTGAGCATACTGCTCAGATATTAGCACAGGTTCCCAGCATGCCCCCGACCGGCAACCTGACCCGGCGCGAGCAGCAGGTCATGGACGCGATCTATGAGCTTGGCGAGGCGACCGCGAAAGAGGTGCGCGCCCGGCTGGCCGATCCGCCGAGCTACTCGGCCGTGCGCGCGGTCCTGGCGCGCCTCGTCGATCAGGGCCACCTGAAATTCCGCGAGGCCGGGCCGCGCTACGTCTATTCGCCGGCGCTCGGGCCGAAGCGGCTGCGGCAGGCCGCGCTGCGCAAGGTCGTGGACACGTTTTTCGAAGGCTCCCCGCTGCGCACCATGAACGCGCTGCTCGGCATCTCGGCGACGGACCTGTCGCGGGAGGAGCTCGCGGAGCTCGCGCAGGCGATCGAGCGCGCGCAGCGCGAGAAAGAATGATGATCGGCAGCGCGCTCGGCATGCTCCTCGAGCTTGCAATCAAGAGCACCTGCGTGCTCGGCGTCGCGTTCGTGGTGGCGAGACTCTGCCGGCGCGCGTCCGCGGAGGAGCGTCACCTCGTCTGGGCCTGCGGCCTGCTCGGCGTCCTCGCGCTGCCGGCGCTCCCGCAGCCGGACCTGGGGCTGACGGCCGCCGGGCTCCTGCCCGAAGCGGCAGCAATCCTGCACGGCGCCGCCGATCGCGGGGCGCTGCCGGACCTGCCCGCTCCGGCCGCGGCAAGCTTTTCCCCTGCGCACGCGACGCCGCCCGCGGCCGTAGCTGAGCCTGCGCGCTGGCCGGCGGCGCTGCTCGGGACTTACGCGGCGGTCGCCTGCGCACTGCTGCTCTGGCTGGCCGTTTCCTCCGCGCGCATCGGCCGCTCGCTGCGGCGGCTCGAGGACGTGACGCACCGCCCCACGCTCGCGCTGCTCGAAGCCGCGGCCGCGCGTAACGACATCCGGCGGCGCGTGGGGGCGAAGTGGTCGAGCCGGGACGCCACGCCGCTCGCGTGGGGATGCTTCAGTCCCCTCGTGGTGCTGCCGCAGGATTTCACCCGCCTGCCTCCGGCGGAGCAGCAGAACGCGATCGAGCACGAGCTCGCGCACATCGCCCGCTGGGATTTTGTCACCACGTCACTCGCCTGGGCGTGCTGCGCGGTGTACTGGTTCCAGCCGCTCGCGTGGCTCGCCTGCCGCCGGCTGATGCAGGAGAGCGAGATCGCCTGCGACGACCGCGTGCTCGCGAACGGCGCGAGCGGGCGCGATTACGCGCGCCAGCTCGTCGACGCCGCGAGAGCCGTGAGCGCTCCGAGCGCCCGCGCGGCGGCGATGGCGGGCGGCGGCTCCGTCACGCGGCGAATCACGGCCATCCTCGATCCGACGAAGAGGAGAAAAACCATGAGCAGGCTGCAATCCCTTTCGGTGCTCGCGCTCGCGACGGTGCTCCTCGTGCCGTTCAACGCGCTGACGGCAAAACCCCGCACGGCGGCGGCCGTGCCCGACACGACCGGGGGCGGCGAGCCGAACGCACGCGCGCTCGCGGCCGCGGGGCATGAGAGCGAAGCGGCGGCCCTGCTCGCCGACGGCATCGTGGAGAGCGGCGCGGGAGGCTGTTCGCTCTGCTACGACGTCCTGTCGCGGCGCAATGCGACATCCCAAAGGGAAGCGCGCGCCGTGCGCCGCGCTTTCGACCTCGTCGAGGAACGGGCGCGCGCGAGCGGGAACGGCAACCTGCTGGTCGCGCTGGCCGAGATTTGCCACCGGAGCGGCGACGAGGACGAGCTCGACCGCGCCACGTGGTACCTCCTGGAAGGTTTCCGGCTGGGCGGCCTGACCGGCGAATCCGGCATCGTCGCACTCGGCATTCTCGAGGACCTCGGCTGGTACAGCCAGGCGAAGGCCCTGGCGCAGAGCCTGCACGACAACCCGCAATCGAGCCTCTACCAGTCGCCGGAAACGGAGGCCTGGATCAAGCGGCTGGACAGGCGGCTCTCACAGGCCGAGTTCGTCACGTCGCGGCTCATCGAGCCGAAGACGAGCGTGACGATCGAGGGCGACCTGATGCCGCTGTACCGGGTGCCGCCCGTCTATCCGCCGGAAGCGCTGGCGACTGGCCAGGAGGCCGACGTCCAGCTGCGCTTTACCCTGTCGGAAACCGGGCACCCGAGGGACGTCGAGGTCGTTTACTCCAGCAATCCGGCCTTCGATCGGCCGGCTCGGGAATCGGTATCGCAGTGGCTTTACGCCCCGCAGCTCGTGAACGGCGTGCCGGTCGAAAAGCCGGGCGAGCACGTCGTGATCCGGTTCCTGCTGGAGGACTGAATCGACGGGTCGGCGGCACCGTCACTCCCCGAAGCTGTTCCACGCGAGCCAGGAGAAGAACACGAGCACCGCCAGCAGCACGAGCGTAGTCAGCGGGCGGTTGCGATGCCGCCCGCCGACCCACGCGGCGCGCCCGTTCAGGATCAGCAAGACGAGCGCGAGCGCCGGAAAGAACCAGGCGCCGATCACGGCATACAGCTTCTGCACTTCGCGGAAGGTGAAGAACAGGCCCGCCAGCGGCAGGACGGCGAGCAGCACCAGGTAGATGCGGTACGGCCGGCCGCGCGTATCGACCGCCGCGCGCACGGTGTCCGGCCTGTGGCCCTCCCGCAGCAGGGCCCACGCATCCGCGAACAGGTACGGCACTGCCTGCCAGACGCCGAGCAGGCTGCTGAACACGGCACCGAAGCTGCCGAGCAGGAACAGCCATTTGCCCGCCGGCCCGAGGATTTCGTCGAGGCGCGCGGACAGGGCGACGAGCAGGCCCGCGCCGCCGCCCTCGACCTGCACGGCCGTGCCGACGATCACCATGGCGACTCCGAACAGCGCCGTCATCGCGTAGCCGATGCCGAGATCCAGGCGGCAGGCGCGCAGGTCGGCCGGACCGGTGAAGCCTTCCTCGCGCAGCCAGTAGCCGTAACAAAGCACGGTCAGCGTGCCGCCGATGCCGCCCATGAGCGCGATCGTCCACGCGAGCCCTTCACCGCCCGCCTCCGGAATGCGCGGGATGACGAGACCGCTCGCGACCGCCGCGGTGCCGGGCCACAGCAGCACGGCCGTGGCCACGACCGTCACGAACATGAGCCCGATGCAAACGCGCATGACGAGCTCGAACAGGCGATAGCCGCCGAGCCACACCATCGCGAGGCCCGCCAGCGCGGCGGCGGTGCCGAACACGATTTTGCCGTCGCGGGCGTCGGCGAAGACCGGCAGCATCGCGTGCAGCGTGACGCCGCTTGCGCTCACCTGCGCGGAGCCCACGAAAAAGGACCACAGCACGAGATACGGAAGGAACAGCCACAGCGCCGCCGGCCCGAAGCGGTGGGCAACGCCCTCGAGCAGGGTTTCGCCGGTCGCGAGCTGCCAGCGCGCGAGGCCTTCCGTCACCACGAACTTGAGGAACGAGCCCGCTACGGCCGCCCACAGTACGGCCGTACCGAGCAGCGCGCCGGCGATCGCGCCGGTGGCGAGATCGCCGCTGCCGACGCCGGTCGCTGCGAGCAGCAGCCCGGGCCCGAGCATTCCCCAGCCGGTTTTCCTGCGCTCCCCGCCCAAGCCATCGCCCCCCTGCCCTGGTCGATGCGTACCCTACCGCTCCCGCCGACCCGGTGCCAGCGTGGACCACCGGGCATTCGCGCCGGAATACGCCGCGAGCCGCCGGCCGGCGCTGCCGCGGCGCGGCGCCCGCTGCGTGTCGCAACGCACCTCGCGGAATTTCCCGCCGGCATCATCGAGCTTCACGCAGGTTTCATGCAGCATCACCCGCGCGCGTACACAGTGTCGCGGTCCTCCCCCCTCGCGCTTTTCCCGGAGAATCGCCATGCAACGGCAGCATGCAGACCCCGCCCCGCTCCGCTGGCTCATCGCCTTCTCGGCACTCTCGCTCGGTTTGCTCGCCGGGCAAGCCTCTGCCGAAGACCGCGACGCCGCCGGCATGAAGGTGAGCTTCGCCGATCTCGACCTCGACAAGCAGGCCGGCGCGGAAACGCTCTATAGCCGCATCCAGTTCGCTGCGCACGCCGTGTGTGGGCGCGCCGACACGCGCGAGCTCGAGCGCCGCTCCGAGTTTCACAAATGCATCGACGAGACCGTGCAGGCGGCGCTCAAGCAGGTCAATCGCAGCAGCCTGTACGCCGTGCACAATCGCAGGAACGGAACGCACGTTCCAGGCTGATGCATCGGCTCTGACGCGGCGGCAATCGTCCCCGGCCCCGCTCGCCCGGCCGCCGCCGGGCGGGCGCCGCGCTCCGCTCGCCGGCCGGACAGCGGGCGCGCGACAGCCGGCTCATCGACGCACGCGGGCTCATGACGCGAAGGGCTGATGACGCATCGTGATAGCAGCGTGAAAAGGCGTGGCCTAGAATCCCGGAAGGCATTTCGCCTCGCCCGCAGATACTGGAGCTGGGCATTAACCGCACCCGGGAAGCGGCGCCGCATCTCGAAGAGATCGGCTATCGCGTCGGCGACCTGACCGTCGACGTGCGCAGGCAGCACGTTGCCCGCGGTCACGAAAAGATCAACCTTTCTCCGCTTTCCTACGAGCTCCTGCTGACGTTGCTGCATGCCGCGCCGCATCTCGTCTCCCTCGACGACCTGATGAAGGGGGTGTGGCCCGGACTCATCGTCAGCCCGGAAACCGTCAGCCAGCGCGTGAAGCTGGTCCGGCAGGCCCTCGGGGACTGTGCCGGCTCGCCACGCTACATTGCGGGCGTGCGCGGCCGGGGCTACCAGCTGGTCGCCAACGTCGAGCCGCTTGCGGCCGTCCACGTGCCGCGCGTGAACGGCGCAGCGGCAGGGGCAGCCGCCGCGCCCGCGAATGCTCCCGCCCCGGTGGCCGCGGAAGCCGCCGCCCCCTCGCCGCCTCGCGCGCGACGCCTCGCGCGGCAGGTCGCGTACGGGGCGCTGGCCGTGCTCGCCGCCCTCTTCCTCTACGTGTCCGGCGACACGCCGCCGCGTGCGTGGTGGGCTGCCGGCTCGCCGGCCGCGCCCGAGATCGGCGCCAGGTCGCTCGCGGTGCTGCCGTTCGTCAACCTGAGTGGCGACCCGGCGAGCGAGCACCTGGGCGAGGGCCTTTCCGAGGAGATCCTGAACCGCTTGTCCCGCGCGCGCGGCCTGCGCGTGGCCGCGCGCACCTCGTCCTTCGCCTACCGGGACCGCGACGTCGATGCCCGCCGGCTGCAGGACCTGCTCGGCGTCCGCTACCTGCTCGAGGGCAGCGTCCGCCGCGAAGGGCAGCACCTGAGGGTGACCGTCCAGCTGGTCGACGAGTCGGGCTTCCGGGTGTGGAGCGGTACCTACGACCGTCAACTCACCGGCATGCTCGCGCTGCAGGACGACATCGCCGGGTCGGTAGTGACGAGCGTGCTGCCGCGGCTCACGGCGGAGAACGATACCGTGCCGCGCGTCGAGCCCACCTGAAGCACGCTGCACACGCCTGGCGCTATTGTCGCAGGCGGTTGCGCGCGGCAGCGGCGGTGCCGCCGCTTTGCATCAGGGCGAGCAGCGTGAAGCCCGCCGCCGAGAGCACCGCGGCTGTCGCGACCGGATGCAGCGAAGCGCGGGTGTACAGGCTCGACTGCATCACGCGTCCCTCGTAGCTGCCGTGCACGTGCCCGTCCTCGCCGGCGCCCTGCAGTGCCCCCTCGCGGTGGCGCGCGGGTTCGTCGCGCAGCTGGCGCGGCGCCATGAGGCTCCGGTTCATCCAGTCGACGAGCACCGGGAATTGCCGGTTCAGCATGCTCACCATTTTCGAGCCGCCGCCGACGTAGATGTCGCGCTTCGGGTGCTCGGCGGCATGCAGGATCGCGCGCGCGACTTCTTCGGGCGCATATACCGGCGGCGGCAGCGTGAGCTCCCGCGCGGTGTAGTTCTTCGCGTGCTCGGGATACGGCGTATCGATGCCGGCCGGCTTCACCAGCGTCACCGAAACCGGCGCGCCGTCCTGCCTGAGCTCCATGCGCAGCGCGTCGGTGAAGCCCTTCACGGCGTGCTTGCTCGCGGCGTAGAACCCCTGCAGCGGAATCGCCGCGTCGGACAGCTCGCTGCCGATGTTGATGATCGCCCCGCCGCGGCTTTTCAGGTGACCGAGCGCGACCAGCGAGCCGTTGACGACGCCCCAGAAGTTGGTATCGAACAGGCGCCGCGCGTCCTCTTCCGAGACCTCCTCGAGACGCCCGTAGATCGAGACGCCGGCGTTGTTGACCCAGGTGTCGAAGCCACCGAAGCGTTCGAGAGCCGTATCGGCGATTTTCTGCACGTCCTCGCGCCGCCCGACGTCCGCGACCACGTGCACGGCGCGGCCATCGCCGCCGACCCGGCGCAGGGCGCCGGCGAGTGCCTCGCCGTTGCGCGACGCGAGCACCACCCGCGCGCCGCGCTCGGCGGCGGCCTGCGCGGTGGCGAGGCCGATCCCGCTCGATGCTCCGGTGATGACGATGACCTGCTCGTGCAGCGGCTTCAGTGAATGGATCATGGCGGAATCTCCGATGGATGGCTGTGGCAACGCGGTGGGGTGCGCCCGCGACGACGCCCGGGAGCCGCGCAAGCAACGTCCGGCGGGATGCAATATCGATACCAGCGGCCGGCATCCGCCGAAGGACCTGAAAGTGCGCGCGGCGCACGGCATACTGCGGCGCCTGGCATCACCGGAACAGAGGACAAGGAGCCTTGCCGATGACGACAGTGCGTTGCGTGCCTCTCGGGCTCGTGCTGGCGGCGGCGCTTGCCGGCGCCGCCGAGCCTGCCGACCCCTGGACCCGCATTTTTCCGGACGCGGGCCAGAAGCCCGCGCTCGTCTTTCCGGGCCAGATCTCGACGGGCGACGACGAGTCGCATCCGACGCTCGCGCCGGACGGGCGCACGTTCTTCTACCTCAAGAACACGCCATCCTTCGATTTCTACACGATCATCTACAGCACCTGGCAGGACGGCCACTGGAGCACGCCGGAAACCGTGCCGTTCTCCGGGCAATACCCGGACGGCGATCTCGTGTTCACGCCGGACGGCAAGCGGGCGTACTTTGTCTCCGGGCGGCCGGTGAACGGCGAGCCGCGCGAGGATACCGAGATCTGGACCGTCGAGCGCACGCCGGACGGCTGGGGCGAGCCCGAGCACGTGGCCGAGCTGTCGAGCCCCGGCTTCGAGTGGTTCCCCACCCTCACGGCGGACGGGACCATGTACTTCGGCTCCTCACGCGAGGGCGGCCTCGGCGGGCACGACATCTGGCGCTCGCACCAGGTGAACGGCGTATGGCAGCCGCCCGAGAACGTGGGCGCGCCGGTCAACTCGCCCGGCGAGGAGATCGAAGCGCTCGTCACGCCCGACGAGAGCATGCTCGTATTCGCGGCGAAGGATCGGGGCGACGCCATCGGCGCCTATGACCTGTACATCGCGCGCCGCGACGGCGACGGCGACGGCTGGGCGGAGCCCGTGCATCCCGGTGCGCCGCTCAATTCCAAAGGCTGGGAGTTCTCGCCGCGCCTTTCGCCCGGCGGGGCGCTGTTCTTCTTCACGAGCAGCCGCGGCTTCGGCTCCGACCCGCTGAAGCACCGGCTGACGTTCGACGCGCTGGTCGAGCGCATCCGCTCGCCCGGCAACGGGCTGCGCGACATCTACGTGATGGATGCCGCCGCCCTGCGCGCGCTCGCCGAGTAGTCGCGCTGGGCCGGTTCGACCCCGGCGGCCGGGGACGGCATACTGCGCGCGTGACGGAGGGATCCGACAGCGCCGAACGCCGGACGGGCACGCGCGCGCCGGCGCTCCTCGGGCGGCTCGTCGCCTTGCTCCTGGCCATCGGCCTCGCGGGCTGGCTCTGGCCGCGGCCCGGCGAGCTCCGCGGAGGCGCGGCCATCGGCGGCCACACGCTGGAGCGCATTCGCGACGCCGGCCGGGTTCGCGTCGGCTTCGCCAACGAGGCGCCTTTCGCGTATCTCGACACAGAGACCGGCCGCCTCACCGGAGAGGCGCCGGAAATCGCGCGGCTCGTGTTCCGGCAGCTCGGCGTGAGCGACGTCCGCGGCGTACTGACGGAGTTCGGCTCGCTGATCCCGGCGCTCAAGGCGGGCCGCTTCGACGTCATCGCCGCCGGCATGTACATCACGCCCGAGCGCTGCGCCGAAGTGCTGTTCTCGGATCCGACCTACGGCATCGGCGAAGCCTTCATCGTCGCCGCGGGCAATCCGCTCGACCTGCACGGCTACCGCGACCTGCGCGACACCCCGGGCGCGACGCTCGGCGTGGTCACGGGCGCGATCCAGCTCGAGTACGCGCGCGCCGTCGGCATCGACGATTCCCGCATCCGCATCTTTCCCGACGCGCCTTCCGCGGTGGACGGCGTCGCGGCCGGCCGGGTATCGGCATACGCCGGCACCGCGCTGACGGTCAACGATCTCCTGTCGAAGACGGCTGCGCCGCTCGAGCGCGCGCAGCCGTTCACGGATCTCGTGCTCGACGGCGAAATCGTCAAGGGCTACGGCGCGTTCGGCTTCCGCAAGAGCGACGAGGAGCTGCGCGACGCGTTCAACCAGGTGCTGCGCGGCGTGATCGGCACCGAGCAGCATCTCGAGCTCATCGAGCCGTTCGGATTCACGCGCGACATGCTGCCGGGCGGCGCCACCGCCACGGCCCTTTGCGGACGGTCCTGAGGGCCGGTGCTCGATTTCCTGGCGACTCACCTGCCCCGGCTGATCGAGGGGCTGCGCGTCACGCTCCAGCTCACCGTCGGCGGCGCGGTGCTGGCGGTGCTGCTCGCCGCGGCGGCGGGTCTCGCACGCCGCTCGACACGTCGCGTCCTGCGCTGGCCCGCAAACGTTTACGTCGAGGTGTTTCGCGGCACCTCGGCGCTCGTGCAGCTCTTCTGGTTCTATTTCGCGCTGCCGTTCTTCGGCCTGAGCCTGCCCGCGCTGGTCACCGGCGTGCTGGTGCTCGGCCTGAACAGCGGCGCGTACGGCGCGGAGGTGGTGCGCAGCGCGATCGCGGCGGTGCCGCGCGGGCAATGGGAAGCGGCGCGCGCGCTCGGTCTCGGCGCGCGGCAGGCGCTGCTGCGCGTCATCGTGCCGCAGTCGCTGCCGATGATGCTGCCGCCGGCGGGCAATCTCCTCATCGAGCTGCTCAAGAACACGGCGCTCGTCTCGCTCATCACGCTCGCCGAGCTCACGTTCACCGCCCAGGTGCAGCGCGCGGCGACGCTCGAGACGGTGCCCCTGTTCGCGCTCACGCTGCTCATCTATTTCGCGGTCGCGCAGCTGCTCCTGCTCGGCATGCGGCGGCTGGAGCGGCACGTCACCCGGCATCGGCGGGGGCAGGCATGATCTGGAGCTGGTCCTATGCGCTCGAGGTGCTGCCGGAGATCCTCGACGCATTCGCCGTCACGCTCGAAGCGACGCTCGCGGGCTTCGCGCTCGCGGTCGTGCTCGGGCTGGTGCTCGCCGTCGCGCGCATGGCGCCGCTCGCGTGGCTGTCGCGCGGCGCTTTCTGGGTCGTCGAATTCGTGCGCTCGACGCCGCTCCTGATCCAGCTGTATTTCCTTTACTACGTGCTCCCGGAATACGGGCTCACCCTGCCGCCGCTCGTCATCGGCATTCTCGCGCTCGGGCTGCATTACGCCTGCTACACGGCCGAGGTGTACCGCGCGGGCATCGAGGCCGTGCCGCGCGGGCAGTGGGAAGCGGCTCACGCCCTGAACCTCCCGCGCAGCGCCGTGTGGCTGCGCATCGTGCTGCCGCAGGCGATTCCCCCGACCCTGCCGGTGCTCGGCAATTACCTCATCGCGATGTTCAAGGACACGCCGCTGCTGGCCGCCATCACCGTCATGGAAATGCTGCAAACGGCGAAGCTCGTCGGCGCACAGTCATTCCGCTACCTCGAGCCGCTGACGATCACGGGCGCCGTGTTCCTGGTCGTGAGCCTCGCCGCCGCTGCCCTGTTCCGCTACCTGGAGACTCGTCATGCCGCCCGTCGCTGACCCGGTGCTGCAATTCACGGGAGTCGTCAAGCGCTTCGGCGCGCACACCGTGCTCGACGGCTTCGATTTCGCGCTCGGCGCGGGCGAGAAGGTCGCGCTGATCGGGCCCTCCGGCTCCGGCAAGTCGACGGTGCTGCGCATCGCGATGACCCTCGAGGACGTGCAGGCCGGCAGCGTGCGCGTGCACGGCGCCGACCTCTGGCGCGACGGCAGGCCCGCGCCGCCCGCGCGCACCCGCGAGCTCCGGGCGCATCTCGGCATGGTGTTCCAGCATTTCCACCTGTTCCCGCACCTTTCCGTGCTCGACAACCTCACGCTCGCGCCGCGACTCACCGGGAAGGCGCCGCCGGCGGCGGCGCGCGACACGGCGCTCGATCTCCTGGCACGGGTCGGCCTGGAGAGCAAGGCGAGCGCCTGGCCGGACCAGCTGTCCGGCGGCCAGAAGCAGCGGGTCGCGATCGCCCGCGCGCTCGCCATGCAACCGGACATCATGCTGTTCGACGAAGTCACCTCGGCCCTCGACCCGGAGATGGTGGGCGAAGTGCTGGACGTGCTGCGCGAGCTCGGCAGGACCACCGACATGAGCATGCTGCTCGTCACCCACGAGATGGATTTCGCCCGCCAGTTCGCCGACCGCGTGGCCTTCATGGACGGCGGCCGCATCGTCGAGCAGGCCGCGCCGGCACAGCTCTTCGACCGGCCGCGCGAGGAGCGCACGCAGCAGTTCCTGCAGCGCGTGCGCACGCGCTAGGGGCCCGCGCTCCGTATCAGCGGAAGCGCTCTTCGAGCAGGTCGATTTCGTGCACCAGGCGGCCGGAATCGGCGTTCGAGAGCTGGCCCGCGCGGGCCAGCGCGAACAACGTCTCGCGCTCGGTCCTCAGGCCCGTCAGGCGGAGTTGCCGCTCGATCTCGTCGCACTTGCGGATGCGCTCCGCGTTCTGGTCCGGCGTGTGGCCCTCGATGCGGCGCCGGTAGACGTCCATCACCCGGCGCGCCGCCTGCGCGTACAGGTCCGCGTCCTCCTGGCCGCTCGCCATCTGGTGCAGGGCGGCTTCGACCGCCGGGATGGCCGCTCGCGCGGCGGCGATCCGGGCGCGCTCCACGCCGTCCGATTCCCCGTCGGACGGCGACGGCGCCAGCCCGTGGAGCAGCCGCGGCAGCAGGAGGCTCGATGCGAGCAGCGACGCGATGATCACGCCGGCGGCGAGGAAGACGGCCAGGTCGCGCGCCGGGAAAGGCGACCCGTCCGGAAGCACGAGCGGGAGCGTGAGGACGCCGGCGAGCGTGATGGCGCCGCGCACGCCGGCGAGCGACATGGCGGCGACGAGCCGGAAGGCCGGCTTCTCCGGGAGCTCTCCGTGCGCCGCTTTGTGCCGGCCGCTGATCCGCAGCGACACCCACACCCAGCCGAAGCGCAAGGCGGCGAGCGCGAGGTTGATTGCGATCACGTAAACGATGAGCCACCAGACCTCGCTCTTGTTGGTCGCGCGAACCGCGTCGGCCGCATCGGCGATGATCGCCGGGAACTGCTCGCCGAGCAGCACGAAGACGATGCCGTTCAGCGCGAAGTGCACGGTGTCCCATACCGCCCTGCGCTGCACCCGGGTGCCGGAACGCACGTTGCCGGAGAGCTCCACGAAGCTCATGGTGACGCCCGCGGCGACCGCCGCGAGGATGCCGGAGCCGCCGAGGTGCTCGGCGACCTCGTAAGCGAGGAACGGGATGAGCAGGCTCACCAGCACGTGCGAGCCGGATTCCTCGCCGAAGCGCCGGCTGATCCAGTGGGTGGCGCGCATGACACCGAGAGTGAGCGCGACACCGGTGAGCACGCCGATGAGGGCGAGCTGCAGGAACGCCAGCACGGCGGACGTCAGCGCGAACGAGCCCGTGACCGCCGCCGCCACGGCAAATCGAAAACAGACGAGACCCGAGGCGTCGTTCAGCAGCGATTCGCCCTCGAGCACGTGCAGGAAGCGTTTCGGCACCGGCGAGCGTGCCGTGATCGCCGAGACGGCGACCGGATCGGTCGGCGAGACGATCGCCGCGAGCGCGAACGCCACCGGGTACGGCATCGCCGGGATCATCCAGTGAATGAAGAATCCGACGCCGATCACCGTGAGGAAAACGAGCCCCAGCGCGAGCTCCAGGATCATGGCCTTGTCCTGACGCAGCGCGGGGGTCGGTATCCGCCAGCCGTCCAGGAACAGGAGCGGCGGCAGCAGCAACAGGAAGAACACCTCGGGGTCGAGCGGGACTTCCTGGTCGCTGACCGCGGCGATCGCGGCCCCGAACGCAATCTGCACGAGCGGAGTCGGTATCGCGCGCGGCAGCACGCGGACGATGATCGCGCTCGCGACCACCGCCGCGAGCATGAACAGGACGATGCCTATGGCTCCCACGGGCGGATGAGTTCTTCTGGTTCCCCCGCGCGTAAGTTATCACGGCGCCGCCGCCGCGCGGGCGGCAATCTCCGTGGGCGCTGCCGGCTGCCGGAGGGCTGTCATGGATATGTCATAATCGAATGCTGTAATTTCGCGCGCGATGCAGCTGACACCCGGAGTCCAGGTGCGCTCCTCGAGCGGGCGAAGGGGCGGACCGTGACCGAAAGATCCGTGCTGGTCGTCGAGGACGAGGACGCCATCCGCGAGATGATCGTCTTCAACCTGCGCCGCGCCGGCTTCGAGGTCCGCGAGGCCTCCCACAGCCGCGCCGCCCGCGCGGCGATCGCCGACCGCGTGCCGGACCTGATCCTGCTCGACTGGATGCTGCCCGACCTGAGCGGCCTCGAGCTCGCTCGCGCGCTGAAGCGCGAGCCGGAGACACGCGACATTCCGATTATCATGCTCACGGCGCGGACCGCCGAGGACGACAAGGTCCGGGGACTCGAGGGCGGCGCCGACGATTACGTCACGAAGCCGTTCAGCTCGCGCGAGCTCGTCGCCCGCATCCACGCCGTGCTGCGGCGCGCGCATCCCGAGGGCGCGGAGGAGCGCCTCGAGGGGGGCAGGCTCGTGCTGAACACCGCCAGTCACCGGGTGACGGCCGGCGGGGACGACGTCTCGCTCGGCCCGATCGAGTTCCGGCTGCTGCGTTTCCTGATGGCCCGCCCGGATCGTGTGTTCAGCCGTGCTCAGCTTCTTGATCGCGTCTGGGGCGGAAACGTCTACGTCGAGGAACGCACGGTCGACGTGCACATCCGCCGGCTGCGCAAGGCCCTGGAGCCGAGCGGCACCGACGCTTACGTGCAGACCGTCCGCGGCGCGGGCTATCGTTTCTCGCCGCCGCCCGACTGACATGCGCGCCGCCTGGCACCGTAAGCTCGTGCGGGCCGCGGCGTGGCTCGTCGCAGCCGTCGTCGTGGGTGCGCTGCTGCAGCGCACGCTCCTCGTGCTCCTGCTCGCCGCCGTTGCGTACGCCGGGTGGCATTCGTACTGGCTGTTTCGCATGCACGACTGGCTCACTCACCGCCGCCGCGAGCCGCCGCCGGAAGCACCGGGCATCTGGCGGGAGATCTTCCAGCTGCTTTATCGCCGCCACCGCCGCAACCAGAAGCGCAAGAAGCGCATCGAGCGCCTGCTGCGCGCCTTCCGCGAGTCCACGAACGCCATGCCCGATGGCACGGTCGTGCTCAATGCCGAGTCGCAGATCCGCTGGTTCAACGAGGCCGCCGCGCAGCTGCTCGGGCTCACGCGGGCGCCGGATACCGGCCAGCACATCGGCAACCTCGTTCGCCACCCCGCCTTTCTCCGCTACCTGGCCGCCGGGGATTTTCGCGAGTCCGTCGAGATTCCCTCACCGGCCGACACGGACGTTCGGGTGAGCATCAGGGTCGTGCCGTACGGCGACGGCGAGCGCCTGCTGCTCGCGCGCGATGTCACGCGGCTGCACCGGCTCGAGGAGATGCGGCGCGAATTCGTTGCCAATGCCTCGCACGAGCTGCGCTCGCCGCTGACGGTCATCGCGGGATACCTGGACGTCCTGGACGAAGCTATGGCGGACGGCGAGCACCTGCGGAGCGAGTGGGAAAAGCCGGTTCGCGAGATGCGCACCCAGGCGGAACGCATGTCCGCCACCATCACGGACCTGCTCGAGCTGTCCCGGCTCGAGACGGCGGCACCTGCCGGCGAGGACCGGGAAATCCATGTGCAGAGCCTGCTCGCGAGAATTCGCGACGAGGCTCTCGCCCTCGGCAAGGGTCCGCGCGACGTCGTTCTCGACTGCCGCACCGACGCACGCCTGTTCGGGGTGGAAAGCGAGATCTACAGCGCGGTGTCGAACCTGGTTGCGAACGCCATGCGCTACACGCCACGCGACGGCTGCGTCCGGCTGGGCTGGTACCTGCGCGGCGACCAGCCGTGCCTTTCCGTCAGCGATACCGGCATCGGCATCCCGAAAGAGCACCTGCCGCGCCTCACGGAAAGGTTCTATCGTGTCGATCCCTCCCGCGGACGTTCGACCGGCGGTACCGGTCTCGGCCTCGCCATCGTGAAGCACGTGCTGCAGCGGCATGGCGGGCACCTGGAGATCGAAAGCACGCCCGGCGAAGGCAGCGAGTTCACGTGCGTCTTCCCGGCGCAGCGGGCCATTCCGGCAGCGGCGTAATCGCAACCGTCATCTTCGCGTCAACTGCGCTTCATCGAAACGTCATGTGCGCATGGAGAATGACGGGCTCCGAAATCAGCGCAGGAAAGATGCAATGCAACTGAAACACATCGCCCTCGCCGCGCTCCTCGCGGCGGCTGCACTGGCCGGCGGCGCGGCGTCCGCACAGGCGACGGTCGACCCCGACCTGCCCGAGTACCGGAAAGCGAGCGGCGTCTCGGGCAACCTGTCCTCGGTCGGATCGGACACGCTCGCGAACCTGATGACGCTGTGGGCCGAGGATTACAAGCGCCTCTATCCGAACGTGAACATCCAGGTGCAGGCGGCCGGCTCTTCCACGGCGCCGCCGGCGCTCGCGGAGGGCACGGCCAATCTCGGTCCGATGAGCCGGCCGATGAAGGACGGCGAGATCCAGGCATTCGAGCAGAAGCACGGGTATCCGCCGCTCGAGATCCCGGTCGCGATCGACGCCCTCGCCGTGTTCGTGAACAAGGACAATCCGATCGCGGGTCTCACGCTGGCGCAGGTGGACGCGATCTTCTCCTCGACGCGCAGGTGCGGCCATCCGGAGAACGTCACGCGCTGGGGGCAGCTCGGGCTCACGGGCGCGTGGGCATCGCGCAGCATCCAGCTGTACGGGCGCAACTCCGTATCCGGCACCTACGGGTATTTCAAGGAGAACGCGCTCTGCGACGGGGATTTCAAGAGCTCGGTCAACGAGCAGCCGGGCTCGGCCTCGGTCGTGCAGGCGATCAGCTCGTCCCTGAACGGCATTGGATATTCCGGCATCGGGTATGTGACGTCCGGGGTGCGCGCCGTGCCGCTGGCAAGGAAAGCAGGCGCCGAGCCGGTCGCGGCCGCGCCGGAAAACGCCGTGAGCGGCGAGTATCCGCTCGGCCGGTTCCTGTACATCTACGTGAACAAGCATCCCAACGAGCCGCTCGACCCGCTCGTGCACGAATTCCTGAAAATGGTGCTGTCGCGCCAGGGCCAGGAGGCCGTCGTCAAGGACGGCTACATCCCGCTGCCGGCGCAGGTCGCCGAGCGCTTCCTTGCCGAAATCCAGTGAAGGAGAAGCCAGTGAAACGGACTTTCGGCATGCGGTTGCTTCGTCTCGTTGTGCCGCTCGTGCTGGCGGGCGGCCCCGCCGCTGCGGAGGTCGACGTGTACGGAAAGCTCAACGTGACGTTGCAGAATGCGGATGAAGCCGCCGGCGAGCAAGTGGAGCTCCGGAGCAATGCCTCCCGGGTCGGCGTGCAGGGCGAGATGGAGCTCGACGGCGGACTGAAAGCCGTCTACCAGCTCGAATGGGAGGTGGACCCGGACGGCAAGGGCGGCGACGACAATATCTCCGCGCGCAACCAGTTCGTCGGGCTCGAGGGCGCGTTCGGCACCGTCAGGGCCGGGCGGCACGATACGGCGCTGAAAGAGGCGCAGGGCGACTTCGACCTGTTCAACGATCTCGAGGGCGACATCAAGCACACGTTCAACGGCGAGAACCGGCTGAAAGACTACATCGGCTACAGGACGCCCGCTCTCCTGGACGCGTTCAGCGCGACGGTCAACTTCTTCCCCGGAGAGGACCCGACGAACGGCGGCGACGGGGTCGCGGACGGGGTCTCGGTGTCCCTCGCGTGGGAGGCGGACACGCTCTACGCGGCGGTGGCCCGGGATCGCGACCTGGACGGCGCCGGGGTCGACACCACGCGACTGGCCGGTGGGTATACGGCAGGGCCCGCGCAAATCATGCTGCTCTACCAGCGTACCGATACCGGTACGGCCCACGAAGACGGGTTTGGCTTCTCGGTCGCGTACACTTTCGGGAGGAACACCGCGAAGCTGCAGTATCTCGACGCCGACATCTGGCGGACCGACAGGCAGGCGGATCCGCTGGAAAACCTGCTCGCATCGCAGCTCTCAGTCGGTCTCGACCGTGAGCTCGGCAAGGACACGAAGCTGTTCGGCTTCTACACCAGCGGCAACATCGGCGGCACGAACGAGAGCAACGATTACCTCGCAATCGGCCTCGAGCACAAGTTCTGATCCCGCAGGAGCGCGGCGCCCGCAGGCCGGGATTTGTCACGAAACTGCAACATCGCGTCCCTATCCTCCTCGCATGACGAGCGCCGCGCATTCCTTCCTCGCCGCCGACGCGCGCCGGCCGCTGCGCGCCGCGAAAGATCTCGCGGCGCGCATCGTAATCACCGCCGGCGGAATCGCGGTGATCGTCGCGATCGTGCTCATCTTCTTCTACCTCCTCCAGGTCGTGCTGCCGCTGTTCCGCCCCGCGTCGCTGCACGCGGACGAGGCATACGCGATGCCCGGGCCCGCGGCTGCCACGCTGCATCTCGCG
Organism: uncultured Woeseiaceae bacterium; assembly: GCA_964491485.1. Lineage (GTDB taxonomy): Bacteria > Pseudomonadota > Gammaproteobacteria > Steroidobacterales > Woeseiaceae > IDS-8. The sequence goes on from CAZBGV010000001.1 coordinate 63,505, forward strand.
CTCGAAGAACGCGGCGTCGTCGCGGCCCGCTACACGGCGAGCGCCGACGTGATTTTCTTCGACACCGCGGATGGTGAGGTGCTCGATCGTGTCGATCTCGTGGCCGGGCCCGCGACCGCGACGGCTTTCGGGATTTCGGATCTCGCGAACGGCGGGGCGGTGATCGGGCTGGAGGACGGCCGGGTCGTCATCGTGCGTGCGCAATACCGCACTCGCTATGCGGGCGGCGAGCGCGTCATCGAGCCCGGCATCGAATATCCGCTCGGGGCCCGCCCCATCACGGTCGACGAGCGCGGGCGTGCCGTGACCGCGGTCTCGGCCCGTGTCGGCCGCAATGAGGCCCGGGTGCTCAGCGTGCTCGCGGATGGAACGGTCGTGCTCACGCAAGTCGAGCTCGAAACCTCCTTCCTGACCGGCGAGACCTCCGTCGCCGAAGCGGACAGCCGCGAAATCACGGTCCGGATCGGCCGCGACGAGGTGCCCGCGTATGCCCCCCTCGATCCTGCGCAGGAGTGGATCTACCTCGCGGCGGAGAGCGGCGAGGCAGCCGTGCTCCGTCGCCGGGGCAACGACTACGTCGTGAACGAGCGGCTGCGCCTGGTGGAAGCCGGGCAGCGGCTGACTGCGCTCGAGTTCCTCACCGGCGGCATTTCGCTGCTCGCGGGCACGGATCGCGGGCCCATCCTCCAGTGGTTCCCGGTACGCGACGCGGACAACGAATACCGGCTGCAGCATGTCCGCACCTTCACCGGCCCGGCGAGCCCGGTGTCGGCGATCGCTCCGGAGCACCGGCGCAAGGGCTTCGCCGCCGCGCACGCGGACGGCACGCTGGCCATCCATTACGCGACCTCGGCGCGTACGCTGATCGAGCAGCGCGTGAGCGGCGCGCCGCTCACCAGGCTCGCGTTCGGTCCGCGCGCCGACCGCCTGCTCGCCGCCGCCGACGGGCGCCTGCTGCAATGGACGGTCGACAACCCGCACCCGGAGATTTCCTGGTCGGCGCTGTGGGGGCGCGTCTGGTACGAGAGCTACGGCGAGCCCGACTACGTATGGCAATCCTCCTCCGCCAGCAACGAGTTCGAGCCGAAGTTCAGCCTGCTGCCGCTCTCGTTCGGCACGCTCAAGGCGGCCGTTTACGCCATGCTGGTGGCAATGCCGCTGGCGATCTGCGGCGCGATCTTCACCGCGTATTTCATGCGTCCCCGGCTGCGGCGCATCGTCAAGCCGACGATCGAGATCATGGAAGCCCTGCCTACGGTCATCCTCGGCTTCCTGGCAGGCCTGTGGCTCGCGCCGATCCTGGAAGCCCGGCTCGCGGGGCTGTTCCTGCTGCTCGTATTCGTGCCGGCCGGCACGCTGCTCGCGGGCCGGCTCTGGCAACGGCTCCCGGCGCGCGTGCGCGGCGCCGCCCCGCCGGGGCTCGAGCCGGCGCTGCTGGTGCTCCCGATCATTGCCTGCGGCTGGCTCGCATTCGCGCTGGGGCAGCCCGTGGAGACCGCCTTCTTCGGCGGCAACCTGCCGCAGTGGCTGTCGGGCACGCTCGGGATCGACTACAGCCAGCGCAACTCGCTCGTCGTGGGTGTCGCGATGGGTTTCGCCGTCATCCCGGTGATCTTCTCGATCGCCGAGGACGCCGTGTTCGGAGTGCCCAGGCACCTTGCCAACGGCTCCCTCGCGCTGGGCGCGACGCCGTGGCAGACCCTCGTCCGCGTCGTCCTGCCGACGGCGAGCCCCGGCATCTTTTCCGCCGTCATGATCGGCTTCGGCCGGGCGGTCGGCGAGACGATGATTGTTCTCATGGCCACCGGCAATACGCCGGTCATGGACTGGAACCTCTTCGAGGGCATGCGGACACTGGCGGCGAACATCGCCGTCGAGATGCCCGAATCCGAGGTGAACAGCACGCATTACCGCGTCCTGTTCCTCGCCGGGCTCGTGCTGTTCCTGTTCACATTCGTGTTCAACACCGGCGCGGAGGTCGTGCGCCAGCGGCTCCGCCGCAAGTACAGCGCAATGTGACATGGCGAGCAGCGGCCGGAACTGGTGGAAGAGCGGCGACCCATGGATCTGGCTCACTGCGGGAGCTGTGACGCTGAGCATCCTGGCGGTCGTCGGGCTCGTGGCTCTCATCACTCTGCACGGGCTCGCGCATTTCTGGCCCGACGACGTGTTCGCGTTCCGCTACGAGGAGCAAGACGGTGCGGTAGTCACCGTGCTCGCGTCGGTGCGGGAGACGGAGACGGTGACCGGCGCGCGCCTGCGCGAGGCGGGGCTCGCGCTCGACGGCGATCCCGAACACGTCGAGCGGCACCTGGTGAAGGTCGGCAACCGCGACCGGCTGGGAAGCGACTTTCGTTTCCTGCTGGAGCCGCACATCCTCGCGCGGACGCAGCCCGCGGACGTCGTGGTCGTCGAGCGCACGGAGTGGGGCGACCAGCTCGGCTACCTGCGCGCCGTGAAGCAGGAAGGTGCCGTTGTGACGGAAGGACCCGCGGCGTGGCCCGAGCTCGTGCAGCGCAGCGAGCGCGTCGTCGCTCTCAGGGCGCGCATCCGCGAGCTGGAGCGCGGCGCTGTCGGCGCGATCAACTACGCGATGGAGGACCTCCGGCTCGAGCGGCGGCGTCTCGAGCTCGACGGAGCGCTGACCGGGCCGCGCGCCGCGGAGCTGGAGCGCAAGCGGAAGGAGCTCGACGCGCAATACGCCGTGCTGCAGGAAGAGCTCGCGGAGCTCTACACCCGGATCCGGCGCGACACCTATGTCATGGAGATCCAGGACGGGAGCACCGTGGAGCTGCCGCTCGCGACGATCGTGCGCGCGTACCGCCCGAACCTGATGGGTCCGCTCGACAAGCTGGCATTCTGGTTCGACAAGGTCTGGGAATTCGTCTCGAAGGAGCCCCGCGAAGCGAACACCGAAGGCGGCGTGTTCCCGGCGATTTTCGGCACGGTCGCGATGGTGCTGCTCATGTCGGCGTTCGTGACGCCCTTTGGCGTGCTCGCCGCCGTGTACCTCCGCGAGTACGCAAAGCAAGGTCCGTTGACCCGGACGGTCCGCATCGCCGTCAACAACCTCGCGGGGGTGCCTTCGATCGTTTACGGGGTGTTCGGGCTCGGGTTCTTCGTGTATTTCCTGGGCGGCAACATCGACGCGCTGTTCTACCCGGAAGCGGCCCCCGCCCCGGTGTTCGGCACGCCCGGGCTGCTCTGGTCGTCGCTCACGCTCGCGCTGCTGACGCTACCCGTCGTGATCGTCGCGACCGAGGAGGGGCTGGCGCGTATCCCGCGGTCACTGCTGGAAGGCTCGTACGCGCTCGGCGCGACGCGTGCCGAGACGCTATGGCGGATCGTCCTGCCGATGGCGAGCCCGGCGATGATGACCGGCCTGATCCTCGCGGTCGCCCGGGCGGCCGGCGAGGTCGCGCCCCTGATGCTGGTGGGCGTCGTGAAGCTCGCACCGTCGCTGCCCATCGACGGCAATCCCCCGTTCCTGCATCTCGATCGCAAGTTCATGCACTTGGGCTTCCACATCTACGACGTCGGCTTCCAGAGTCCGAACGTCGAAGCCGCACGGCCGCTCGTGTACGCCACCGCGCTGTTGCTCGTGCTCATCATCGTCGTGCTCAACCTGGCGGCGGTGCACATCCGCAACCGTTTGCGCGAGAAATATCGCGCGCTCGAAAGTTGAACTCGCAACCGGACTACTAATGAACGATTCGAACCAGGCTCGATCCCATGCCGTCGATCTCGCGAAGGTCAGGCCGCGCGCGCCGCAGCGCCGGCTGGCCGACGAGGAGATTTTCATGCAAGTCGAGCACCTGAGCCTCTACTACGGCGAGAAGCGTGCGCTGCGCGACATCACGATGAGCCTCCCGCGCAAACGGGTGACGGCCTTTATCGGCCCGTCGGGTTGCGGCAAGTCGTCCCTGCTCCGCTGCTTCAACCGCATGAACGACCTGGTCGACGGCGCGCGCGTCGAGGGCAGGGTGCTGCTCGAAAGCCATGACATCTACGCGCGCGACGTGGACGTGCCGCGCCTGCGTCAGGCAGTGGGCATGGTGTTCCAGAAGCCGAACCCCTTCCCGAAAACGATTTACGAGAACGTGGCATACGGCCCGCGCCTCATGGGCGTGAAGAAGCGGCGCGAGCTCGACGAGAAAGTCGAGTGGGCGCTCAAGGCCGCGGCGCTGTGGGACGAGGTCCGGGACCGTCTCCAGGAGCCCGCGGGCAGCCTGTCGGGCGGCCAGCAGCAGCGGCTCGTGATCGCCCGTGCCGTCGCGATCGAGCCGCAGGTGCTGCTGCTGGACGAGCCCGCGTCAGCGCTGGATCCGATCTCGACGCTCAAGATCGAGGAGCTGATCTACAACCTCAAGTCCGAATACAGCATCGTGATCGTCACGCACAATATGCAGCAGGCGGCGCGAGTGTCGGATTACACTGCCTTCCTCTACATGGGCGACCTGGTCGAGTACGGGGACACTGACACCATCTTCACGCGTCCGCGGCAGCGGCAGACCGAGGACTACATCACCGGCCGCTACGGCTGATGAACTCACCTGTAGGAGCCCGCCATGCGGGCGATGCGATCGGCGCCCGGTGCCGGCGCTGACGGTCGCCCGCATGGCGGGCTCCTACAGGAGAATCGATACGTTCGAGGCAAGTCATGGACAAGCTGAATCTCGATAGCCACATTTCGCAGCAGTTCAACGCGGACCTGGAAGACATCCGCAATCACGTGATGGCCATGGGTGGTCTCGTGGAGCAGCAGACGGCCGACGCGATCACGGCGTTCGTGGACGGCGACAGCGCTCTCGGCCGGCGGGTGGCCGACGACGACCGCAAGGTGAACGAGCTGGAGCTCGCCATCGACGAGGAATGCGCCCGGATCCTCGCAAGGCGCCAGCCGGCGGCCACGGACCTCCGGCTGATCTTCGCCATCATCAAGACGATCACCGATCTCGAGCGGATCGGCGACGAAGCCGAGAAGATCGGCTGGCTCGCGACACGGCTCGCCGGGTCCGAGCGGCCGCCCGGCGGCCATACCCGGATCGAGAGCCTCGGCAACCGGGTGCGGGGACAGCTCCGTACCGCTCTCGACTCGTTCGTGCGCATGGATCCGACCGCCGCCGTGGAAGTCGCACGCGAGGACGACAAGGTCGATCGTGATTACGAGGCGATCCTGCGCGAGGGGATCACCTTCATGATGGAGGACCCGCGCACCATTCGGCGCATGCTCGACGTGATCTGGTGCGCCCGCGCCCTGGAGCGGATCGGTGACCATTGCAAGAACATCTGCGAGTACGTCGTTTACCTCGTGCACGGCAAGGACGTCCGGCACGTGTCCGTCGAGGAAGTGGAGCGCGAGATTCACGGCACCCATCGTGAATGAATCGCCCGTCGGTCGTTCGAGGCGCCGGACCGTCGAGGATCCGTCAATTGTGCGATGATGCTTGAAGGATCAGCTCGTCGAAGGGGGAAACGACTGTGGCAAACGCAATGGGGCAGATCAACTATCTCGCCGTAATCGCGGCGGCGATTTCGGCGTTCGTGCTCGGGGGCCTGTGGTACGGGCCGTTGTTCAAGAACGCATGGATGGAGGCAAGCGGCGCGACTCCCGAGGACATGCAGCGGGGGCACGGCCCCGGGGTGTTCGTCGTCTCGTTCGTCTGGGCCCTGCTCGGCGCCTGGTTCTTCGCGCTGTTTTTGGGTGCAGCGCCGGCACTCGGGTTCGCGACGGCCATCGGATTCGGCGTCGGTCTCATCTGGGTCGCCGGCTCCTTCGCTATCAACTACCAGTTCGAGCAAAAGCCGCTCAAGCTGTTGCTGGTCAACGGCGGCTACCACACGGTGCAGTACACGCTTTACGGGCTCATTCTCGGCCTCTGGCACTAAGGTCGGGCTGCGTAACAAAGCGCGGACCGGCCGCAAGCAGGCGACGCAGCACGGCCATGCTAATGTGAATGCATGGCCGTTCGCATCGGGATTTCCGGGTGGCGCTACGCGGGTTGGCGCGGTCGGTTCTATCCCGAGAACCTGCCGCAACGCATGGAGCTTCGGTATGCCGCGGAGCGCTTCAATACCATCGAGCTGAACGGCAGCTTCTATTCGCTGCAGACGCCGTCGAGCTACGCGCGCTGGCGCGACGACGTGCCGGACGATTTCGTGTTCGCGGTCAAGGGCGGCCGCTACATCACTCACATGCTGAAGCTCAACAACGCGGAGACGGCACTGGCGAACTTCTTCGCTTCCGGGGTGTTCGAGCTGGGCAGGAAGCTGGGGCCCATCCTGTGGCAGTTCCCGCCGCAGTTCGGCTACGACGCCGAGCGCATCCAGGCCTTCTTCGATCTCCTGCCGCGCACCGGCGCGGAAGCGATGGCGCTCGCGCGCCGTCACGACGCCCGTGTCAAAGGGCGCGCCTCTTTGAAAATCGATCCGGCGATCCCCTTTCGCCATGCCATGGAGGTGCGCCACCGGAGCTTCGAGCAGCCGGCGTTCATCGAGCTGCTGCGCCGCAACAAGGTGGCGCTGGTCGTCGCCGATACGGCGGGGCGCTGGCCGCTCATGGAAGACGTGACGGCCGACTTCGTGTACGTTCGCCTGCATGGCAACAAGGAGCTGTACGTCAGCGGCTACACACCGCGCGTGCTGGAAGGCTGGGCGGAGCGCATCCGGGCCTGGCACGCGGGCGGGCAGATCGCGGAAGCCCGCACGATCGGCTCCCGGCGCCCGCCGCGACGGCGCCGCCGCGACGTGTTCGTCTATTTTGACAACGACGCCAAGGTGTACGCGCCCCGCGACGCGAAGCGGCTCGCCCGCCTGCTCGGGGTCGACGCCCGAAAATGATTCCGTAGGAGCCCGCCATGCGGGCGACCCCGTCCTTGCCGTCGCCCGCATGGCGGGCTCCTACGGCAAGGTAGCAAGAGACAGCGCATGACGATGAACAGGACCCTCACCGCGCTCGCCCTGTGCACGCTCGCCATGGCGGCGGCGGCGGCAGCGCCCGCGGCGCAAACGCCCGCGCGCTCCGGACCGGCCGCCGAGCTGCATGCCCTCTTCGACGACGAGTGGCAGGCGCGCCTCGCGCGCGATCCGCTGTTCGCGAGCGAGATGGGGGTGAACGAGTACAACGACCGGCTGCCGGCGGAGACGCCCGCGAGCCACCGCCGCTGGCGGGAGGAAGACCGCGCTTTCCTGGAACGGCTGCACGCGATCGAGCGCGGTGCGTTGTCGGATGAGGACCAGCTGAACTACGACCTCTTCGAGTTCGACGTGCAGAGCCGGGCCACCCTCGCCCGTTACCGTCCCTGGCTCATCCCCATCCTGAGCGACGAAGGCTTCCACATCGGCATCCAGCGCATGTACGAATCGATGCCGTTCGAGACCGCCGCGGACTACGAGAGCTACCTCGCACGGCTGCGCGGGATCGGCGAGTACTTCGACCAGAACATCGCCAACATGCGCGAGGGGCTGGAGCTCGGCATCACCCAGCCGAAGGTCATCCTGGAAGGCATGCTGGCGTCGATCGAGGGCCCCATTGTCGACAAAGCCGAGGACAGCGTGTTCTTCACGCCGTTTGCGAGCTTTCCGGAGCACCTCGGCCAGGCGGCGCGTGAGCGCCTGCGCGCCGAGGGTATCGAAGCGATCGAGACGGTGGTCGTGCCCGCCTACCGCCGCTACCTCGAATTTTTCCAGAAGGAGTACATGCCCGGTGCGCGCGAGGAAATGGGTCGCACCACCTTCCCCGACGGCAAGGCTTGGTACGCCGATCTCGTGCGCTATTACACGACGCTGGACGATGCCACCCCGGAAGGAATCCACGCGCTCGGGCTGAAAGAAGTCGCGCGGATCCGCGCCGAGATGGACGCGATCATCGACGAGGTCGGCTTCGAGGGCACGTTCGCGGAGTTCATCGACTACCTGCGCACCGACCCGCGCTTCTACGCCGACAGCCCCGAGGATCTCCTCGAGAAAGCGAGCCGGATCGCGAAGAAGATCGACGGCCAGATGCCGGCGTTCTTCAAGACGCTGCCGCGCCTGCCCTACGGCATCATGCCGGTGCCCGACGACATCGCGCCGAACTACACCACCGGCCGCTACTGGGGTGCACCGCTCGGCGGGCGCCGCGGCGGCTGGTACATGGTCAACACCTACGCGCTCAATAAGCGGCCGCTCTACACCCTGCCTGCGCTGACGGCGCACGAGGCCGTGCCCGGGCACCATCAGCAGATCGCGCTGAGCCAGGAGCTCACCGGGCTGCCGGATTTCCGCCGCGCCTTTTATCCGCACGCGTTCGGCGAAGGTTGGGGCCTGTATGCCGAGAAGCTCGCGATCGAGTTCGGCATCTACCGGACACCGTACGACGACTTCGGGCGGCTGTCCTACGAGATGTGGCGCGCGTGCCGGCTGGTGATCGACACCGGTATCCACTCGATGGGCTGGAGCCGCGAGCAGGCGCGGCGCTACCTCGCGGAGAACTCCGCGCTGTCGCTGCACAACGTGCAGACGGAGATCGACCGGTACATTTCATGGCCGGGACAGGCGCTCGCGTACAAGATGGGCGAGCTCAAGATCCTCGAGCTCCGGGAACGCGCGAAGCGCGAGCTCGGCCCGGCTTTCGACATCCGCGAGTTCCACGACGTCGTGCTGCGCGACGGCGGCGTGACGCTCGACGTCCTGGAGCGCCAGGTCGACGACTGGATCCGCGAAACGAAAGCCGCCGCGGCCCGGTAGCCGCCCGCCTTCCGCGCCGCCGACTGCCATCGCCGGAATGCGCAATCGACCGGCGCGTGCCGCGACCGTACGCGCCGGAATCCTGCCGTCCCGCGCGCCCCCGGCGCGGCGGGATCGCGCCGGGGAGGGGTGGGCTCCGGGTCACGCATCCTGGCGGGACCTCGCCGGCGCGACGCCGGGTCGCTGGCGGCGCGCGTCACTGCGCGGGCCGGTGCGGCGCGCCGCAATCCGGGCAGGCGGTCGAACAGGGGCCGCTGGCGGCGGGCTTGCAGCGCCAGGATTTCCGTCGCGAGGCGCTCCGCCTGCTTGCGCAGCTCCGGCACGGCCGTCTGCTCCCAGAGCCGGGCCTTGCAGGCGGGTCCGAGCAGGTAGAGTCCCTCGATCCGGCCGTCGGCTCCGATGGCCGTGCCGTTCCCGGACGTCGCGTATCCGAGCCCGAGCGGATCGGGCGTCAGCAGCCCGTCGGCGATCATTTGCCCGTGCAGATCCGACTCATGCAGGCGAAAGCTCGGGCTCGTGCAGTTGACGATCCAGTCGAAGCGGTCGTGACGGGTGCGGTCCGTGCCGCGGAGCGTACAGTCGACGAAGATCGCCTTGTCGGTCGCCAAAGCCCTGGAGACGCGGCCTGCCGAAACGGTGAGTCTTCCGGTGCGTTGCAGCCCGGCAATCGTGCGCGCCGCTCCGGGCGCCAGGCGATGGCGGTGCACTTCCCAGAAAGGCCGGACGTGGCGCAGGAAGCGCGCGCGCTCCTCATCGGGCAGTGCCTTCCACAGGTCGGCCGCGAGCAGCCGCAGCGCATCGAACACCGCGTGCCAGCTCACGTCTCGCGCGCCGGCCTCGCGAACGGCGCGGCGGACGGTTCGCACGGTCGCCGGCACGCTGCCCGAAGCAGCGGCGGCGCGCAGCGTCCCCCGGATGTCCGGCGGCAGCCCGGATGCCTCGGCGGCATGCGCGCGCGGCAGCAGGCCGCGGCGCGACATCGCGTGCACGGGGCCGATGTGGCCCTGCCGATGCAGCGACATCACGACGTCGACCATCGTCAGCCCCGTGCCGAGGATCAGCACCCGGTCCGTCGGCCAGACGTCTTCTATCCGGCCCCGGTCCCACGCATTCCGCACGTAACGCGGCGAATCCGCGATGCGCCGCAGCGCAAGCGGGTCTGCCGGTCCCGGATGGCCCGTGGCCAGGACGACGGTATCCGCGCGCAACGTCGTCCCGTCCTCGAGCGCCACGTCGAAGGTGCCGGAGCGGCGCACGACCGATACGGCGCTCACCTGCGTGTGTGCCCGGAACCCGACGCGCGACTCCCCGACGGCGTTGACCGCCTCGATGAGGGAATCCTCGAGGTAGTCACCGTAAACCGAGCGGGGAACGAACACCGTATCCGCCGCCTGTATGCCGCACTTCTCGAGCCATCTCGAGAAGCGATCGGGGGCGTCGGAGAACAGGCTCATCGCGCCGGGCCGCGTGTTCAGGACGTGCTCATCGGCGGTCGTGCTGTAGGCGACGCCGCGACCAAGCCGCTCGCGCGCTTCGACCAGCGTCACGGAGAGCGGCCGCACGCTGCGCCGGATGAGGTGTATGGCAAGCGCCGTTCCGCTGAAACCGCCGCCGATGATGACGGCGTGATATCGCTGCTGCATGGCTTCTCCTCGCATGATGGCGCACGCAATGTGCGGCGAGGAGCAAAAGGCTATCGGCTCATGGTCACGTTGTCGGTCGCAGGCCGGTCACCATCGGGTGACAAGTCGATGGCGCGTGCAGTGCCCTGGCACTGAAACGTCACCGCAAAAATACCGACACGGTTACCTGCCCTGCGTAGCATGCGTCGCTCCCCGATTCGAGGAGACTCGCATGGCTATTCGGCACTTACTCGGCGCACTGCTCGTTACCTTGTTGCTGGCCTTGACGGGCCTGCTGGCCTCCGCGGGCGCGGCGCACGCGGACGACGTCGAGATTCTCAACGTCTCGTACGACCCCACACGCGAGCTGTACCGGGAGTTCAACGAAAAATTCTCCGAGTACTGGCACGAGCGCACCGGCGACGAGGTGACGGTGCAGATGTCGCACGGCGGCTCCGGCAGCCAGGCCCGCTCCGTGATCGACGGCCTCGACGCGGACGTGGTGACCCTCGCCCTCGCGTACGACGTGGAGGCCATCCGGCTGCACAGTCGGCGGTTGCGGGCCGACTGGCAGTCGCGTCTGCCGCACAACAGCGCGCCCTACACCTCCGCGATCGTGTTTCTCGTGCGCAGCGGCAACCCGAAAAACATCCGGGACTGGCCGGACCTGCTGCGGGACGACGTGCAGGTGATCACGCCGAATCCCAAGACCTCGGGCGGCGCCCGCTGGAACTACCTGGCCGCATGGGGCTACGTGCTCGACCGCGAGCTCGGCGGCATCGATCGCCTCGCGGAGGCGCCTGCTGACGAGGTGGCGCGGGCGCAGAAGCAGGCGGCCGCCTTCGTCGCGGACCTGTACCGTCACGTGCCGGTGCTCGATCGCGGCGCCCGCGGCTCGACCAACACGTTCGTGCAGCGCGGCATCGGCGACGTGCTGCTCGCGTGGGAGAACGAAGCGTTGCTGGCCATCGACCAGATGGGCGAGGACGACGTGGAGATCGTGGTGCCGAGCATCAGTATCCTGGCCGAGCCGACCGTGGCGGTCGTGGACACGGTGGTGGATCGCAAGGGCACGCGGGCCGTCGCGCAGGCGTACCTCGAATACCTGTACACTCCGACGGGCCAGGAGATCATCGCGAAGAACCACTACCGCCCGCGGGATCCCGAGGTCGCCGCACGCTATCGCAGGCAATTCCCGGACGTTCGCCTGTTCACGATCGACGAAGTGTTCGGCGGCTGGAGCAAGGCGCAGGCGGAGCACTTCGACGACGGCGGCATGTTCGACCGGATTTACCTGCAATAGCCGCAAACCGGGGATCATCGATGCGTACACCAACGAGAATCGGCTCGGCGGTTGCCGCGACAGTCCTCCTTGCGGGGACAGCGTTCGCCGAGGAGAACGCCGGACAAGCCGGACAAGTCGCAGCCGGCAGCGACGGATTTTCCCTGGCCTCGGCGGACGGCGCCTGGGCACTGGAGCTGCACGGCCTCGTGCATTTCGACGGGCGCTGGTTCAGCGGCGATTCCGTGCCGGACGACGCCGACGAATGGCTGCTGCGTCGCGTGCGGCCTTCGCTCGAAGGCCAGCTCGGCGAGCGGATCGCCTTTCGCATCATGCCGGACTTCGGCGAAGGCGATACGGAGCTGATCGACGCTTACGTCGATACCGGGCTCGGCGGCGGCCTGACGCTGCGCGCGGGCAAATTCAAGCCGCCCGTCGGCCTCGAGCGGCTGCAGTCGGCGGACAGCCTGCGGATGGTCGAGCGCTCCTACGTGTCCGAGCTACTGCCGAACCGCGATCTCGGCCTCGCGTTGTCGGGCGGCGGCGAGCGCCTGAGCTGGAGCACCGGCGTCTTCAACGGCGTGAACGATGGGCGTTCGGGAGACCGGAACGACGACGGCAACCAGGAGGTCGCATTGCGCCTGTTCTCTCACCCGTTCGGCTCGGAAGATGACGGCACGACGTTCGGGATCGGCATCGCCGCGACCTACGGGGATACCGCGGGGACGAGCGACACGCCGTTGCTGTCCGGCTACCGATCGCCCGGACAGGAGACCGTCTTCAGCTACCGCAGCGACGACGCGCCCACGATCGCCGACGGCGACCGCTTGCGCCTGTCACCGCAGTTCTACTGGTACCGCGGGCCGCTCGGGCTGCTCGGCGAATGGGCGCGCGTGCGCCAGGACGTGCGCCGGACCGCCGCGACCTTCGACCGCGCCGCGACGCTGGAGCACGAAGCGTGGCAGCTGACCGGCGAGTGGTTCCTCACCGGCGGCGACGCCGGATTCAAGGACCCGGAGACCGCGGGCGCGGTGCAGCTGGTCGCCCGGGTCGCCCGGCTCGACATCGACGGGCAGGCCTTCGCCGGGGGCCCGGCGTCGTTTGCCGACCCGACGATTGCCGTGCGCCGCGCCGATACCTGGGGTGCAGGCGTCAACTGGCGGCCGCTAAAGGGTTTGAAGACGTCCCTGGTCTACCAGCAGACCCAATTCGACGGCGGCGCCCCCGGCGGCGACCGGCCCGACGAGAAGGTGGTCTTCCTCCGCCTGCAGCAGACCTTCTGAAGCCGCCAGTCCGCGCTTGTAACCGCGAAGTAACCGCCCTGGAACCGACTCGGTGACCGCCGGGCAATAGCATGTTGGCCCTGTGAACCGCGCCCGGAGATTGGCCATGTCCATCGTACTGGAACAGATCTCGAAGCATTTCGACGGCGCCGCCGCCGTCAGCGACGTGACCGTCGATATCGCGGAAGGCGAGTTCTTCGTGCTGCTCGGTCCCTCGGGGAGCGGCAAGAGCACGCTGCTGCGCGCCATCGCCGGGCTCACGCCGATCGACCATGGCCGTATCCTGCTGCACGGTCGGGACGTGTCTGACGTCAGCGCGCGCGATCGCGAGGTCGGCTTCGTGTTCCAGAATTACGCGCTCTTCCGGCACATGACGGTCGCGGACAACATCGAGTTCGCCCTGCGCGCACGCCGCATACCGGCGCGCGAGCGGCGCCGCCGCTGCGCCGAGCTGCTCGAGCTCGTCGCCCTCACCGGCTTCGAGCGCCGGCTGCCGGCGGAGCTTTCCGGCGGCCAGCAGCAGCGGGTCGCGGTGGCGCGCGCGCTGGCACACCAGCCGCGCGTGCTGCTGCTCGACGAGCCGTTCGGCGCCCTCGACGCGAAGATCCGCGAGGAGCTGCGGCGGGCGATTCGCTCCATCCAGCGCGCCGTCGGCATCACCACCATACTCGTGACGCACGACCAGGAAGAAGCGTTCACGATGGCGGATCGCATCGGCGTCATGGATCGCGGGCGGCTCCAGGAGGTCGGCGAGCCCCGCGAGCTCTACGCGCGGCCGAAGACCCGTTTCGTCGCGACGTTCCTCGGCGCGGCCAACCTGCTGCTCGGCCGTTACGAGGGCGGCGACGTGCGGATCGGCGATTCGGCGTTTCCGACCCGGCATCCGATCCCCGCGGTGCCGGCGCAAGGCACCGAAGCGACCGTGGTCATCAGGCCCGAGGATGTCGTCATTCATCGCGCGGGAGTCGCGTCGGACGCCTTGCGCATCGGCACCGGGAAGGTGACGGGGCTGGAGTTCACCGGCTCGCAGGAGCGCATCCGCCTGTCGCTGAAATCGAGCGATACGCTGGCCAGCGCACTCACGCCGGCCGCGCCGGAATTCACTGTCGAAGCGTCGCGCGGCGCACGCGAAGCGGAAAGCCTGCCGCTCAGCGTCGGCCAGATCGCGGCGATCGGGGCAAAGCGCATCCACGTGCTGCCGACGCGCATCAGCAGCGTGCGCCTGCTCGCGACGAGTGACGCCGCCGAGCAGCGTCTCAAGAGCTCCCTGCTGGTGCGCGACCTGGCGGAACGCATGAACATCGCCCCGACGCTGCACCGGGCCGATGGCGGTTTCGGCATCGAGCGCTCGCTGTCCGGGCTTTGCGTCGTGGTTCCCGAGCAGGGGCGCGACCCGCGCCGGGTGGCCGCGCTGCTGCACACGGGCGCCCGCCAGATCCTCGCGCTGGTCAGGGACGACCGGCCGGTGGAACGGATCTTGATTTACACCCAGCCGTCGCGTCCGGCGCGCGACGGCGCGCTCTCCACCGCCGGCAGCCTGCTGCGCCATATGAGCGTGGACGCCACGCTGCTCGTGCCCGCGGAGGAGCGTCTCCTGTACGGCCGGCGCTACCGCGACCTGCTGGACATCCGCCGGTCCGCGCTGCGGCTGCACGGCGTCGACGTCCGCACCGAGTCTTTCCACGGCGACATCGTCGCCCACCTGAAGCACTGCCTCGAAGCGGACGTTCCCACGCTGCTCCTGGTCGGCGTCACTTCGACGAGTGGCCGCCGGGCGCTCATCAAGGGGCTCACGGAGCTCGCGGCATATCGCTCGTGCGCCGCCGTCCTCGTGACCTCCGCACGCGGCGACACCGAAAGCCGTGAGGCGGCGCCGGACTTCAGGCGGGCCAGGCTGGCCGGCGTGGCCTGACGTCAACGATGGATGCTCGAGCCACCTGGGTGCGGCCGAGCGCGCTGCCGGGCTTCGGCCTGACGATCGGCACGACCTGCGCGTTTCTCGGCCTCATCGTTTTGATTCCCGTCGCGGCGCTGGTCCTGAAGGCCGGCAGCCTGCCGCTGCCCCAGCTATGGCAGATCGCCACCGAGCCGCGCGCGCTGGCCAGCTACCGCCTGAGCTTCGGCGCTTCGCTGCTGGCGGCCGTCCTGAACGCGGTGTTCGGGCTGGCCATCGCCTGGTGCCTGGTGCGCTACCGCTTTCCGGGGCGGCGTTTCGTCGATGCCGTCATCGACCTGCCGTTCGCGCTGCCGACGGCGGTATCGGGCATCGCGCTCGCCACGGTGTTCGCGCCGAAGGGGTGGATCGGCCAGTGGCTGGAGCCGCTCGGGATCCAGGTGGCGTATTCCTGGCTTGGCGTGGTCGTCGCGCTGACGCTCGTCGGGCTGCCGTTCGTGGTGCGCTCCGTGCAGCCGGCGCTGGAGGACGTCGACGCGAGCCTGGAAGAGGCGGCGGAATCCCTGGGCGCCGGCCGCTGGACCATCTTTCGCCGGGTGATCCTGCCGGCGATCACGCCCGCGCTCGCGACGGGCTTCACGCTGGCGTTCGCACGCGGCATCGGCGAATACGGGTCCGTGATCTTCATCGCCGGGAACCTGCCGATGCGCACCGAGATCACGCCGCTGCTCATCGTCATCAAGCTCGAGCAGTACGATTACCTCGGTGCCGCGGCCCTCGGCTTCGTCATGCTGTGCATGTCGTTCGCGATGCTGCTCGCGATCAACGCGCTGAACGGTTGGCGCGCGCGCCGCCACAGGGGGCGGAAGTGAACGCGGCCGAGGCGGCGCTTGCATCGCGCGCACCGGGGCGGGGATCGGGGCGCGCCGTGCGCTGCGCGCTCATCGGCACCTCTCTCGCGTTCCTCGCGCTCGTATTGCTCATTCCGGTCGCATCGATCCTCGTGTATGCGTTCTCGAGCGGGTTCGACATGTACTGGCAGGCGCTGCGCACGCCGGATACGGTTTCCGCCATCCGCCTCACGCTGTTGACGGCGGCGGTCGTGGTGCCGCTCAACACGGTGTTCGGCGTGGCGGCCGCGTGGGCGATCGCGAAATTCGACTTCCGCGGCAAGCAGGTACTGATCACACTCATCGACCTGCCGTTTTCGCTCTCCCCGGTCGTCGCGGGGCTGGTGTTCATCCTGCTGTTCGGCGCCCAGGGCTGGTTCGGCCCTTGGCTGGAGCAGCGGGACATCTCGATCGTGTTCGCATTTCCCGGCATCGTGCTCGCGACGCTGCTGGTGACGTTTCCCTACGTGGCGCGCGAGCTGATACCGGTGATGCAGATGCACGGGCGCAATGCCGAAGAGGCCGCGGTCAGCCTCGGTGCCAGCGGCTGGACGACCTTTTTCCGCGTCACCCTGCCCACGGTTCGCTGGGCCCTGCTCTATGGCATCATTCTGTGCAACGCCCGGGCCATGGGCGAGTTCGGCGCCGTCTCGGTCGTTTCCGGGCACATCAGGGGCCAGACCACGACCATGCCGCTGCACGTGGAGATCCTCTACAACGAGTACGATCTCACCGGAGCTTTCGCCGTGGCCTCCCTGCTGATGCTGCTGGCAGTGCTTACCCTCTTGATCAAGACAGCCATCGAAGTAACGAGCGCCCGGCAGCCCCGGCCGGGCCTGCGCTGAACGGACGGCGATGAAGCCGCATGCGCCCGGTTTGACCGGCTGGCTCGCCCTCGCGACCGCCGCGCTCGTCACGCTGGCGGTGGCTGCGGTGTCCGTGGTCGGCATCCGCCTGCTCAAGGACCTCGCGGAAACCGAAGGCCTGACGCGAGTCGAGCTGGCGCTGTCCGCGGCGCAGGAAGCCCTCCGGCAGGAAACGGAGGCGGTGCTGACGGCGAGCCAGGTGCTCGGCGAAAGACCGACGCTGCTGCGGCTGCTGACGAACGGCGATAGCGACGGGCTGCCTCCCTATCTCGCCCGCTACTGCGAGGGCGCCGCGCTCGACGGCTGTGCGGTCGTGCGCGACGGGCAACCCGTGGCCGTGAGCGGCGACGGCATCGACTGGCCGCCGGTGCTCGCAGCGGCGGCGGAACAGGGCGAACGCTTCCTGGTCACGGGCGCCGCCGGGGGCGTTGCGCTCGCGGGTGCGCGCGCCCGGGTACCGGAGCACGACGACTCGATGGTGTTTGCCGTGCGCAAGATGGATAGAGCGTTTGCGAGCCGCTTGAGCGAGCGCACGGGAGTCGAAGTGCAGGTGATCGATTACGCCTCGTACGGTTTCGACGAGAGCGCTTTCGCCGTCCTGAACTCGGATGCGCTCGCACGCGGCGAGCCCGTGGCCGACTACATCGAAGCGCTGGACGCCTATGCCGGGAGCGTCCCGGTGTCGGCGTCGACCGGCGAGACCGTCGCCCTGCTCCAGGCCGCGCTGCCCGCGAAGACCGTCCTGCGCCCGGTCGAGAAGATACGGCGCAGGATGGCCGTAATCTCGATCGTGATTGCGGTGCTCGCGACCGCTTCCGGCATCCTGATCGGGCGCCACTGGATCGGCGGGGTGCAGCGCCTGACCGGGGCGGCGCGGCGCCTCGGCTCCGGGGACCTCTCGGCGGCGATCCCGCAGGCGCCCGGCAAGGAGCTTTCGATCCTCTCGAGCACGCTCGAGGAAATGCGCCGCAACCTGGTCGAGCTCACCGGCGAGCTCAGGCAGCGCGAGGCGGAGGCACAGGCCGTGCTCGGTGGTATCGTCGAGGGCGTGTATGCGGTCGACGAGGAGCGTCGGGTCCGGTTCATGAACGCCCAGGCCGAGCGGCTCATCGGTGTCCCCGCGGCGGAGGCAGCAGGCCGCTTCTGCGGCGATCTGCTGCAGCCCGCCCGCGACGCCGCCGGCCGGCGCCCGTGCGAGTACGCGTGCCCGATCGTGCGGGCGCGCCGGGAAGGCCCGGTGCACGCGGTCGAGCGCGTCGAGCCGGTGCCCGGCCGCAAGCGGCGCGTGGTGATCGCGAGCGCGCCGCCCGAAGACGGCATGCAGGTGCAGGTGCTGCGCGACGAGACCGAGCTCGAGGCGGTGCGCCGCGCGCGCGACACGGTGCTCGCGAACATCTCGCACGAGTTCCGCACGCCGCTCGCCGCGCAACTGGCGTCGATCGAGCTGCTGCGCGACGGTCTCGAGACAATGTCGGCCGACGAGCAACGCCAGCTCGTGTTTTCGCTGGAACGCGGGGTGCAGCGCCTGACGTGGCTGATCGACAACCTGCTGGAGAGCGTGCGCATCGAGTCGGGACAGCTCGCGATCCGCCGGCAGGACGTGGAGTTCGCGGACGTCGTGGAGGCGGCGCGCGAGCTCATCGGTCCGTTGCTCACGCAGCGCGGCCAGGCGCTGGAGGTCAGCATCCCCGGCCGCCTGCCCGTGCTGTGGGGTGACGAGCGGCGGCTCGTGCAGGTCGCGGTGAACCTGCTGGTGAACGCGAGCAAGTTCGGCCCGCCCGGCAGCACGATCCGGCTCGAGGCACGGGCGGGCGATGCGGGCGGCATCGAGTTCTGGGTGGATGACCAGGGACCGGGACCGGCGAGCGACGACGAGAGCGTGCTGTTCGAGCAGTTCACCCGTTCCGGGGGCGAGGATCCGGAGGAAAGCGGCCTCGGTCTCGGCCTTTACATCGTCCGCTCGATCGTGGAGCGGCACGGCGGCCGTGTGTCGCTGCGCCGCGGACCGCGAAAGGGCACGCGTGCCCGGGTGGAGCTGCCGGTGGGGGCGCGCCCGTGAAGATCCTGCTCGTCGACGACGATCCGGACCTGCTTTCGGTGACCGGGTTTGCGCTGCAGCAGGCCGGCCTCCTCGTCATCAAGGCGGCCAACGGCGCCGAAGCGCTGCAGGCGTTCGCGGCGGAGCAGCCGGACCTCGCCGTGCTCGACATCAACATGCCCGGCATGAACGGCTTCGAGCTCGCGCGCCGGCTGCGCGAGCAGAGCGACCTGCCGGTGCTCATGCTCACCGTCCGCAACGAGGAGCAGGACGTCGTGCGGGCGCTCGAGCTAGGCGCCGACGATTACCTCGCGAAGCCGTTCAGCCCCAAAGTCCTCGTGGCGCGCATCCGCGCGCTGCTGCGGCGCGTCGGCATCGAGGGAGAAGGCACGGCGACGCTCGGCGCGCTCACGTTGAAGCCTGACGAGCTCACGCTGCAGGGATTGCCGCAGGGCACCGTGCGGCTCACGCGCCTCGAAACGCGCTTTCTCCAGCTGCTCATGGCGAACGGCGGGCGCCCGGTAGCCACGGAGCGCATCCTCGGATACGTCTGGGGCAACCGCGCCGCGGGCAACCGCCAGCTCCTGAAGCAGCTCGTGCACCGCCTGCGGCAGAAGGTCGAGCCCGATCCCGGCAATCCGGTCGTGCTCAAGACCCTGCCGAACGCCGGGTACCTGCTCGACGCGGAAGCCGTGAGCGCGGACGAGCGCTGAGCGCCGGGCCGGGGGCTCAGGCGCGGCATCGCCCAGCTGTTCCAGCCGTATTCCGCAGCGCGCCAAAGCGGTAAGCAAGCGAAATCGTTACCCACATATCACCTCCCCCGGACCGACAAAATTACCGGCGACCCTTATCGTCTTCGGTGACTGCCAATCGGTTTACCGCTCGTGCGGAGGTGACATCATGATTCGCAGTGCAACGAACGTCGTGCGCTTCGAGCCCCGGTTGCCGCGCCCTTCCATCAAGGAGCGCTTCCACGTGGTCATCGCCGGCGGTGGTTTCAGCGGCGTGGCGCTCGCGGCGCACCTCGTCCGCTCCGGTGATTCCCGTCTCGAGATCACACTGCTGGACGAATGCGAGGCCGTCGAACGCGGCACCGCCTGCGCGAGGGAGCGGGACCGTCATCTGCCCGGCACCAGGGCCGCCGACCTGGGCGTGTTCGAAGACGAGCGGGATGACTTCGTCCACTGGCTGCGACGGCACGGCGTCGATTGCCCTGGACAGGATTTCGTGTCCGGACATTCCCTGGCAGCGTGGCTCGAGGACAAGCTGATCGAAACGTCGCGCCGCGCGGCGCAGGCCGATATCCCGTTCACGGTACGTGCCGCCACGCGGATCATGGACCTGATGCAACGGGAAGATGCATGCCTCGTCGGACTGGACGACGGCGCAAGCATACGTTGCGACGCCGTCGTCCTGGCGGCCGTCGATACACCGGCGGGGAGACGCGCTGGCCACGCGGGAGCTGGAGCAACGTTTGCGCCTGCGCGGCCTGTGCATGCCCGATCCGCTCGGCTTCGGATGGGTGACGGAACGGAGCGGCGCCGCGATCGGAGCCGACGGCCGTACGCGGCGCCTCTACGTGCTCGGCCCTGCGCGCCGGGAGGGACGCCGGGAAGGCACGGCCGTGCCCGAGCTGCGCCGCCAGGTCGCCGAGCTTGCATCCGTGCTGATCCGCGCGAGCGCGATCGCCGATCGGGTGCGCCGGCGCGCGCGAGCCCGCTCCCCGTTCGCCCCGATCGTCTAGGCGCGGCCGCGCGTTCTTCAAAGCCTCGAGACACTCGAGGAAAGCAACGCAACCATCTGACACAACAGCGGTATTGAGGGCACGTAGGAGCCCGCCATGCGGGCGATCCGCAGGTCCGAATCGCCCGCATGGCGGGCTCCTACGGATCGCCGCGTGCGGCCTGCCTGCTCTTTTCCGCTTGCGAGATTATTAACAATTCGGTTAAATATTTCGACAACTCGCAAGGAGATGGCGATGACGGAATTCAAGCGCAACAGCCTCACTTCCGCCGTGTGCTACCGCGATCCGCAGGCGGCGCTCGACTGGCTGGAGAAAGCCTTCGGATTCGAGCCGGCCATGGTGATCACTGAAGCCGACGGCGCGATCGCGCACGCCGAGATGCGTCATGGCGAGAGCCTGATCATGATCGGCAGCGAGTGGTCCGAGGATCACCGCAGCCCGGCCTCCGTCGGCGGCAAGAACACGCAGTCGGTCCACGTCCACCTCACGCAGGACATAGACGCGCATTGCGAACGGGCGCGACAGGCCGGTGCGGTCATCGTGCAGGAGCCGGAAACGCAGTTCTACGGGGATCGCACCTACCGCGCGCGCGATCCCGAAGGCCACATCTGGACCTTCGGCCAGACGGTCCGGCAGGTGACGCCCGGGGAATGGGACGCGGCGAGCGGCCTCAAGACGAAAATGTTCCGTTGAGCGCCGCGCGGGTGGCGCCAAAGGCGAGCCGGAAATCCGCGGCGGTCGACGGCGCCTTCGCCGCGCTGGCCGACCCGCAGCGGCGGCGCGCCGTCGAGCTGCTCTCCGAGCGGCCACGCCGCGCCGGTGAGCTCGCGAATGTCCTCGGTCTTTCCGCGCCGGCAATGAGTCGGCATCTGCGCGCGCTCAAGGCCTGCGGTCTCGTAGAAGAGACGCATCCGGAATTCGACGCACGCGTGCGCATCTACACGCTGAAGCGCGAAGGTATCGCCGCCATGAAGGCATGGCTTGCCGACACCGAAGCACTCTGGACCCGTCAGCTCGCCTCGTTCAAGGCGCACGTGGAACGGGAGCGATGACCTCCTCCGTGCTCGTCGCCCTGCGGGTCAAGGCCGCGCCGGAGCGCGCGTTCGACGCGTTCACGGGCGAGATCGGCAGCTGGTGGCGGCCGGACGGGCTGTTCCGCATCACGCCACAGGGCGACGGCCGGCTTGCCTTCGAAGGCGGCCAGGGCGGACGGCTGGTGACGCGGCTGCCATCCGGCGAAGCCTTCGAGATCGGCGAGATCACCGACTGGCGGCGCGGCGAAGCGCTCGCCTTTACGTGGCGCATGGCGAGCTTCGGGCCGGACCAGCAGACCCGCGTCGAGGTCACGTTCGAGCCCGTCGGCGAGGAAACCCGGGTCACGGTCCGTCACCTCGGCTGGACGGAAATCCCGAAGGAGCACGTCGCCCGGCACGGCTTCCCGGACCGCTTCACGCAGCTGCGCGCCGCGGACTGGTGGCGGCGCTCGCTCGACTCCTACTCTGCTGTCCTGGTGAAAGGCTTCTGAAGTTCGGCGCGAAAGTACCTGAATGAACAGGACTTAGGAGAGGGTTAGCGGAACACTTCGCGGATGTAGATCTGGCGGTCGCTGCCCGGGAACAGGCCGAAGACGGCCTGGGCGGCGGGGTTTTCATCGCCGAGCGTGGTCGCGTCCCAGTCGAAGCGCAGCCATGCGGGCACGATGCCGTCGAGCAGCACGCTGCCGGTGTTGCCCTCGCCCGGCGCGGCGAGCCACAGGTTGAAGCTGCCGCCCGCGGGCGGCTCGGTGAACCGCGACGCAGGCGGCGCGGCCGCGACGCAACCGACGTTGCTCGCCCCCGGCGCGCCGC
>CAZBGV010000001.1:85797-93572 GCA_964491485.1 uncultured Woeseiaceae bacterium
GTAATTCTGCGTCGGCCGTCCGTTGACGTCACGCGCCGTAGCGGTGATCACCGGTGGATCGCGATACTCGAACGGCTCGCCGAGATAGCTGTAGGCGCCGGCCGTGCAAGCCGTTGCGAACCTGGGATCATTGAGCACGGTCGTGAAATGGTCCGGCACGAACCGGCCGACGTTCTCGCTCGGCTCGCCGGTCACGTCGCCGCTGTCGAAGTAATTCCCGTCGGCGACGGAGGGCACGAGGGAGACGATGCCGACCTCGGGCCACGTGAAATCGTCGCCGGTCGAGGCGCCGCCGCTGAAGCTCGCGAAGCCGTCTGTCGCACCCACCGCGGGATTCGCTCCGCCCGCAGGAGCCACCAGCTGCGGCACGAGCCGCACGCTTTCAGGGATTTGCTCGCGGCCGAAATTCGGCGTCGGATCGCCTTCGGCATCCAGCGCCGTCACCGTTGCACGGAACGGCGCGCCCGCGGCGATGAACGCCGGGCCGTTCGCGCTCGCCGCCTGCGGATTCACGATGCCGCCCCCGGCGTCGCGGATGTCCGAAAGCACGAAGGTGTCCGGCCGCACCACGAAATCCGCCGTCGCGCCGCGGATGCCCGCGGGCAGGTCCGGGTCGGCCGGCGTCGCATCCTTGGCGTAGAGCTGCGTCTTGCCGACGTCCTTGTACTTCGCCGTCACGCTGGCCTGCCCGTTCGTGAACGTAACGGCCTGCGGTCGGCCGGCCGCTTCCGCCGACGGGATCGTGGCGCCGTCGATCGTGTAGCTGCGCGAGCCGCTGGCGGGATCGACATAGTCGAACCAGAACGTGAGACTCTTGTTGCCGGCATAGCTCTCGATTACGCCGCATACCGGATCGTCGGCCGTCTGTCCGTACGCCGTGATATGCACCGTGAACGGCACCGCCGCGGTCTGGCGCGCGACGAACGGCACGATTGCGGACGCCGGCGGGTTCGCCAGCGGAGCGGCCGTAAGCGTGAACCCGCTCGGCGAGAAGGTGAGCAGGCCTTCGGCGTCCGTGTCGCGGATGCCGGTATCGCTTGCCTGCCACACGTCGATGTCGACGGCCGGCGGTCCCTGCGGGTAGGTGAGCGCGAACGCAACCTGCGATTCGCCGAGCGCCCAGGCGTACGTCGCAACACCGTCGCCGGCCGTACCGTCGTCCAGCACACCGGCGCCGGAGAACAGCGCCCAGCTGCCGGAGCCGTTCTGCGTATCCAGCACCACGTTCGCGTCGTAATCGATGCGCGGCGTGCCCGAGACCGGATCGATGACGCTCACCAAAATCGTCTCGGGCGCGCAGTGGATGCCGAAGCCGTCATGATTGATCGTGAACTGCGCGCCGGCGACCGGGCACGGGTGAGTCTCCGCCATGAGCGCCTGCACCTCGGCCTGGGTCAGCTCGCTCGGCAGGATGGTGACCTCGTCGATGAAGCCGTCGAATGCGCGCTCGGAGAAGAAGTTCCAGTCCGCGCCGATGATGAGCGGCAGGTCGTTTTGCGGCAGAGCGCCGGCGTAATCGTGGGTGGCGCGTGCCACGCCGTCGACGTAGATCACCTGCCTGCCCGATCGGAAGGTGACCGCGACGTGATGCCAGGCGTTCGGCGACACCGAGAACCCGTCGGTCCGGAAGTTGTCGACCTCCCACCACCAGTACACCCGGCCCGCGGAGTCGATGTGGAACTCGTAGTTCGTGTCCTTGGACACGATCGTGTAGAGGTCGGGCGGCAGGCTGCGCAGCTTGATCCAGGCGGCGATCGTGAACTCGCCGTCCAGGTCGAGGGCGGGGTCGTCCGGGATCTCGATGCGATCGTCGACGCCGTCGAAATCCGCGTAGGCGCAGGTCCCGGGGTTGCCCGGCCGCGCTGGCCCCTCGTTATCGTTGGTGGCGCCGCCCAGCACGGTGCCGTCGAGGCCACTGCCGCTCGCCTCCAGCACCTCGCCGCCGGCGCCGGTCCAGGCGCTTTCCTCGAAGTGCCACCGGAGCGGCTCGCGCGGTGAGGTATCCGTCAGCCGCACGCTGTCGACGTACCAGTAATCCCGGCCGTTCCGGCCCCCCGTGACCACGAAGCGGATGCGCAGGCCGGCGTGCAGCGCGTCCGGCGGCAGGTCCCACTGCGGCGTGTACGTCTCGCCGGCGCCACTCCGGCCGCCGGGATAGGCTTCCAGCAATTGCCAGTTGCCGTCGACGTCGCGGTATTCGACGCGCAGGTCGACGCCATTTGCGGGCCGATTGCGGCCGGAGCCACTCGCGATCCAGGCTTCGAGGCGGGCGGCGGTAACGGCAGCATCGATCGTGCCGCTCGTGGCGCTGGCCGGCCCGCCGCCGAGACGCATGGACCGGTCCTCCTCGGCCCGGTCGCGCGAGCTGTCCACATCACCCGTCGTGCTCCACCCGGGCAGGCCCGGGTCGTTCATGTCGTCGGCAAAGAGCACATCGCCCGGCGCGGCCAACGCATTGCCGAACGCGAGCAACACGAGTAGTAGGAGCCCGCCATGCGGGCGACCAAGATCGCCGGTCGCATCCAATGCGTGCGCATGCAGCGCACGACTCACCTTGGGTAGGAGCCCGCCATGCGGGCGACCAAGATCGCCGGTTGCACGCAATGCGTGCGCATGCAGCGCAAGACTACCGTCTGCTGGGCGATCGGACGTGTCGGGTCGGGGGCGCGGCACGGCTCAGCTTTCCTTCGCGACCTTCGCCTGGAGGCGGCGCGAGACGTAATCCGCCGTGCCGTACGTGCCCGCTTCGGCGAGCGCGTCGAGCACGTAGATCTTCACGGTCTTGTTGCGCTCGGCGTGCGTGCTGCCGGTGCAGCTCACCGTGACCCGGAACCCCGTGGCACCCGCTTCGCCGAGAGTAACCGAGTCGGTGCCGCACCATCCCGTATCGAGCGCGCGGTAGGCCGCCCACGCGATGCCGGAACGCGCGGCCTGCAGCGCTTCCGTAGCACGCAGGTCGAAGCCGGCCGTCTGCTGCTGCATGACGCCCACGCGCGCCGCCACCACGCCAAGCGCGGCCAGCACCACGAGCAGGAACAACGCCGCGACCAGCGATACTCCGCGTTGACGCGTGCTCACGGCACGTTCTCCACGTGCACCTGGGTGAGCAGCGAGACCGTCTCGCCCTCTTCCGCGATGGCGAGCCGTGCCGACAGCAGGCCCGCCCGCTCCGCCGTGCCGGGCGTGTAGTCGAAGGCGCAGCTCGCAACCCGGTCGGCCACGACCGCCGCGCTCGCGCCGGCCGCGAGCAGCTCCGCCCGGCTGTCGCGAGCCGCCTGGCTGGCCGCGATCGCGTAGCCGTCGTAGCGAGTGAGCGTGCCCGCGCCCGGATCGCAGAGATAAGTCACCGGGCCGTCGACGAGGAACACGCGCTGCGTGGGTGACCCGTACGCAAAGCGGAACGCCGGCGAGAGCGTGACTCGGTCCACGCCGGCCGCGCCGCCTGCCTGGATGTCGATCTGCGTGCCGGGCGGCGTGATGACGTTGACGAGCTCGTACGCGTCGGCGCCGGGCACGCCGACGTTGTAGATGGACAGGTAATAGCTCGTGCTGCTGAACGGCTTTGCGACCTGCGTGAACGCTCCCAGTACGTCGAACGAATGGTCGGGCGCGGAAAAGAGCAGCCGGGTGTCCGGGCCGCCCGGCGGCTCTGCACGATAGCGCGCACCATCCACTGTGCCGAGCAGCTCCAGAGCGACGACGCCCGCCGCTCCGGTCACGCGCACGCTGTTCGGCAGCGCGCGGTGCACGTCGCGCTCGAGGCGCGACAGGCCGCTGCTCGCTGCGTCGACGAGGTGCGCACGTCGCACCTGGTCGTCGAAGCCGCGCACCGGGCCGCTCACGAACAGCGCGACGAAGCCGGCCACGATCACGCTGATCGTGAGCGTGGTCACGAGCTCGACCAGCGTGAAGCCCCGCTGTGCAGGCCGGCAGGGCATTTCAGAGCCTCGTACGCCATCCCGTGAGCACGAAATCGACCCACGGCGCGCGCGTGACGCGCACGTCGATGCGGACCGCGGCGGCGGCCGGCACGCCGGGCAGCGCCGCGCTCGGCGTCACGGCGACGGCGACATCGTAGCCGGACAGCGCTGCAATGGGTGTGCCGAACTGGTCGGCCGCCCCGGCATCGAACAACCCGTCGTAATCGTTTACGTCGTCGAAGTCGGCGCGCGAGGATTCACCGTCCGCGCCGTCGGGGTCGTCGAAGGGCTTGAGCGTGATCTCTTCGAGATAGGCCTCGGCGATTGCGGCCGCCTGGCTGACGATCATCGGGTCCGCGCTGTGCGCCGCGTTGTACGCCAGCACGCCCGCGACGGAAGCCACGGCGAGCGAAATGACGACGATCGAGACGACCAGCTCGATCAGGGTGACGCCACGCTGCCGCTTCGCACGTCGCATCAGTCCGCCTCGACGTATCCGCTACCCGCGTCCACGGTCAGCGAGCGGCCGCCGACGAAGATCGCCTGGTCGGCGCCGAGCCCGGTGCGGCCGAGCGCATCGAACACGATCGTGACGGCAGGTGAGGTGACGACGCCGACCGGCGCGCTGCCCGCGAGTGACGTACCGTCGGCGAGCCTGACCGGCACGGTGAATGCGCCGTCAGGGTCGCAGCGGCCGGCGAGCGGGACCTGCTGCCGCGCGTCATAGCCGGTTGGTGTGATGGCGATGCGCACCGGGCAGCCGCTCGCGACCGCCGCCTTGCGCGCGTGCGCGAGCGCCAGCGCGAGCTCGTCGTACCAGCCGCGCTCCGCAAACACCCGGCGGTCGAAGAAGCGGGGGCCCGCGATCGCGCCCAGCACGCCGAGAATGACGATCACGACGACGAGCTCCACGAGCGTGAAGCCGTACGTCCGGAAATGGCGTCGTGTGGCGCGCATATCGAATTCGCGTGCTGAAAAGAACGAAGGCGCCGAACCGGCGCCTTCATCCGTCTTCCGGAGTCCGAAAACGCCGTGATCAGCAACCGGTGGTCGTCGGAGTCGCGCTCGGATAACCGGCCCCGTCCAGGGCGTACGTGACGAGGCAATTCGCGATCGGACCATTGCCGTCCACTTTCGCGAACTGGCCCGTCGCCGCGTCGTAGGAGAAGCCGCTCAGATCGGCGATGGTCTCGTCGATGCTGTCGAGGTTCGGGTAGCCGACCGCGTTCACCGCGACACCCGCGGCAGCACCATCCATCTCGACGGGGGAAACGTTGCCATTGGCGAGCCACATGGCATGTGCCAGCGCAGCGCCCGAGCGCACACTGCCCGCGAGCGCCTCGACGGATGCGACCCGCGCCCCTGCCTGCAGCGAAATGAAACGCGGGATGGCGAAGGCTGCCAGGATGCCGAGAATGGTGATCACCACCACCAGCTCGATCAGGGTAAAGCCGCCCTGCACTTGCTTGGTCTTCATCGAATGTTCCTCCGGAACGTACCGGACCCTCGTCCGGCTCGGGAATTCGTCCGCGAAAGCGTAGTTCCGGCGGCCTCGGGAGGTCTGTGATCCAAAGCTCAGCGAGCTATCGTAAGTATGTGCGCTACCTCGCATTTTTTGAATCCGCGGCTCAAGTTTCGCCGGAGCCTTGAGAGCGGCAGCAGCCGGTTCGGCGCGAAGCCGACGGGAATGCCGATCCCGACCGCGGGAGCAGGAGCCGGTGTGTCTCACCGCGCGCCGCCGGCGATCGCCGCCATGTCCCACAGCGGCAGGAACACGCCCAGCGCCAAAATCGTCACCATGACGCCGACCGCGACGATCAGGATCGGCTCGAGCGCGGCGCTCATGTTGTCGAGATCGTAATCGACCTCGCGCTCGTAGAACTCCGCCACTTCCGATAGCATCGCGTTCAGCTCGCCCGTCTCCTCGCCGACCGACATCATCTGCAGCACGAGCGGCGTGAACAGCCCGGCGGTCTGCGCCGTCTGGCTCAGGCCGTGACCGCGCTCCATGCCCTCGCGCAGGGCGAGCAGGCGCGCCGTGACGTACTCGTTGCCGGTCGCGCGCGCGATGATGCCCACGGCCTGCACCATCGGCACGCCCGACTCCAGCGCGAGCGCGAGCGAACGGCAGACACGCGCCAGCGTCGCTTTCAGGATCACGGGACCGAGTACGGGGACGCGCAGGCGGAAGCGATCCCAGCGGTAGCGTCCGTCCGCGGTCCCGACGTACATGCGAAAACCCAGCCCCGCGGCGGCCACCGCCGCCGCAACGAGGTACCAGTACGACGATGCGAAACTGGCGAAAGCGAGGATGGCCCGCGTCGCCCACGGCAAGTCGTCTCCCAGGACGGCGAACACCGGCGCGAAGCGCGGCAGCACCCAGGTGGTGATGACGCCGATCGCAATGAAGATCGCGACCACGACGATCGCGGGATAGCGCAGGCTGCTTTTCAGCCGGTCGAGCAGCCGCTTCTCGCTGCCGAGGTAATCGACCATCCGCGCGAAGGCGGTCGGCAACGTGCCCGAGCTCTCGCCGACGCCGATGACGCTGACGTAGAACTTCGAAAATACCTCCGGATGCCTGCCGAGCGAGGTCGCGAGGTCGCGGCCTCCCTGCAGGCTCGCGACGACGGCCTCGAGTGCCTGACGGAGCATCGCATTCGCCGTGGTTTGTGCGAGGTTGCGGATGCCCTGCAGCAACGGCAGGCCGGCTTTCGTGACCGTGTGCATCTGCCGCGAGAACATGATGAGGTCGACGAGCCGCGGCCGGCCGCCGCCGAGGCGGCGGCGCAACCTGGCCAGCGGCTCTCCGGACCGCCTCGCCGCGGCGATCTCGATGGGCGTGATGCCGTTGGTGGCCAGGCGATCGGCGAGCGCAGCAGCCGATTCCGCCTCGAGCGTGCCCGCCACGGGTTCACCGCGCCCCGTGCGCCCCCGGTACTGGTAGAGCGCCATCAGAGCAGCCGGAACGTGCCGGTTGCCGCGAAATCGTCGTCAGCCGGCGGGTCGGCCGGTCCCTCGGCGGCGGCTTCCTCGATGCCCGCCGTCACCCGCATGACTTCCGCCACCGACGTCACGCCGGCAGCCGCGTAACCGAGCGCGGCCCGGGTCAGGGTGACGAAGCCGGGCCGCCGCGCCGCGCACCGCGCAAAACGGCCCACGTCCTCGCGGCGGATCGCCTCGGCCATCGGCGCGTCGATCTCCAGCAGCTCGTACACGCCGATGCGCCCGCGGAAGCCGGTCATGTTGCAGTAGGTGCAGCCCTCGCCTTCCTTGAAGGCCGCCTTGCGGAGGCTTTCGATGGACAGGTGGCGCGAAAGCCAGCTTCGCTGCTGGACGGTCGGCTCGGCCGGCCGCGCGCAACTGTCACAAACGCGGCGCACGAGCCGTTGTGCCAGCACGCCCTGCAGCGCGGAGGCGACGAGATACCCGCGCGCGCCCATGTCGAGCAGCCGGTTCACGGTGGCGATCGCGTTGATCGTGTGCAGCGTCGAGAACACGAGATGGCCCGTCATCGCGGCGCGCAGCCCCATCTCGACCGTCTCGCGGTCGCGCATCTCGCCAACCAGCACGATGTCCGGGTCCTGGCGCAAGGCGTTGCGCAGCACGGTCGCAAAGTCGAGGCCGATGCGCGCGTTGATCTGCACCTGGTTCACGCGTGCCAGCCGGTACTCGATCGGATCCTCGGCGGTGATGATCTTCGTCGACGCCGCGTTCACGCGCGAGAGCGCGGCGTAGAGGGTCGTCGTCTTGCCGCTGCCGGTCGGTCCGGTGACCAAAACGAGACCGGCGCTGCGCTCGATCAGCGCGTTGAAGCGCGCGATCATTTCCTCCGGCATGCCGAGCGCGTCGAAA
>CAZBGV010000001.1:93672-105419 GCA_964491485.1 uncultured Woeseiaceae bacterium
TTGATGACGGGCGCGTCCGGCGAGCCCTCTTCCGCCGACAGCGCGCCGAGATCGACCTCGCCGCCGAGCTCCGAATCGAGCTCCTCGGCGAGCGAGACGATCTCGCCGGTGTGGCGGTACACGAGATCGATCGTGCGCAGGAGCGCGTCTTCCTTGACCAGCGCGAGGCGCACCTGCCGGCCGAGCAGGCGCGTCAGCTCGTCGATGGCGAAGAGATCGGTCGGATCGGCCATGCCGACGAGCGGGCCGCGCGCGTCGTCCTTCAGCACGAGCGCCCGGTAGCGGCGAGCCTGCGCCTCCGGCAGCAGCTGCACGGCGCGCGGCTCGAGCGTCAGGTGCGCGAGATCGACATAAGGAATGCCGAGGTAATCCGAGAGGCAGCGGTGCAGCTCGCTTTCCTCTATCGCACCGATGTCGATCAGCACCCTGCCGAGCTTGCGGCCGCTGTTGCGCTGCGCCTCCAGCGCCTGGTTCAGCTGCTCTTCGGAGATCAGCTGCTTCTCGAGCAGCAGCTCACCCAGCCTGACGCGCTTCCTGGCCATACGACCGTCCGCGCCGCGCTCAGCGGCCCGGCGCGCCCCCCATCGCCCCGAGCCGCGTGGCGACCGGGCGAATGATTTTCGGCCAGTCGTCGTCGCCGTCGACCACGATCGGGCGCAGCAGGATGACCAGCTCGGTCTTCTGCTGCACGGTGCGGGTGCTGCGGAACAGGTTGCCGAGCACCGGGATGTCGCCCAGCACCGGCGTGGAGAAATCGAGCTCGCGCGACGAGTTCCGCATCAGTCCGCCAATGGCTATGATCTGGCCGCTCTTCGCCTTCACGATGCTGTCCGCCTCGCGGATCTCGCTGAACGCGAGCGGCAGCTGATCGCGCTCGCCGGAGATCGTGAGCTCCTTCGTCTGGTCAGTGACCTCGCTGACCGTCGGGTGGATGTGCAGGATCACCTCCCCCGCCGCGCTGATCTGCGGCGTGACATCGAGCGCGATCCCGGAGAAGAACGGGGTCAGCGTCACGTCGCGGCTCGTCGTCGCCGCAGTGCCCGTGATCGTGTTGCTGCTCACGTCGGTGACGAAGAACTCGTCCGTGCCGGCCTTGATCACCGCTTTCTGGTTGTTCAGGGTGGCGACGCGCGGGCTCGAAAGGACGCGCAGGTCGCCCTGGGTCTTCAGGAGCTCGATGAACGCGTTGAAATCGCCGACGTCGAGCGCGAGAGCGAACGCCCCGCCGACCATCTCGCTGGGGAACGAGCGTACGACGTTTCCCGGCCCGATGGTGAGCGGATCGCCGCCCCGCGGCAGCGGCTCGCCGATCTGCGTGCCGCCCGAAAGCTGCGCGCCGCCCAGCGTGTGCCCGTCCGAGGTCACGCCGACGGCCGCCCAGTTGACGCCGGCCTGGAAGGCGTCGTCGAGAGTGACCTCGACGATCTTCGCCTCGAGCACGACCTGGCGCTGTGCAGCGTCGCGGATGTGGTCCAGGTATTCCGCCACCGCGCGCAGCTCGTCGGGCATGCCGCGCGCGAACACGATGCCCGACTGCGGATTCACCACCACCCGGCGGCCTTCGCCGGAGCCGAGAATCAGGCCGAGAGTGCTTTGGAGCTCGGCCCAGAAATCCGCCCGGCTCACGGTGTTGATCACCGAGCCGGTCGTGCGCCGGTTTTCGCTCCGGTCTTGCCCGTCGCTGGAAAAGAACCCGGGCACCATGCCACCGTTCTCGTCGTCGTCGCGGCCGTTCGATGCCTGGCTGACCTGGCCGGAGCTCACGAGCGTCCGGGAGAGACCGCCGCGCACGAGATTGAGGTAGTCGAGCTCGAACACGCGGGTCTGCAGCGTTGCCGGCAGGATCAGGTAGCCGGCGCCGGTCCGCCGGTACGCGTAGCCGTACACGTCCCGCGCGGTCTCCAACACTTCACCCAGCGTCACGTTCTTCAGGTTCAGCGACACGCGGCCGGTCACGTCCGGATGCACGGTCAGGTTGACGTCCGTGCCTTCCACGAGGCTGCGGAAGAAATCGGCCGCTTCCGCGTCCTGCACCTCGATATCGAAGCGCTCCTCCGGCAGCGGCACCTCCGCGGGTGCGGGCCGCGGCGGCACGGCAAAGTCGCGCATGATCTCGGCCGGCTCGCTCACGGCCTCCTGCAGGGATTGATCGATCGCATCCTGCGGACGCAGGCCGCGCTCGCTGGCACATCCCGCCGCACCGGCGATGACGACGAGCAGCGCGAAGGCACCCGCACGCGTGCCGTGGAGGGAGCTCTGTCTTGATTCCATCACGGGGCGCCCCCCTTATCGTTGGCGTCGCGCAGCGCATCGTCACCGAAAGCAACGATGAGTTCCTTGCCGCCGACCCGCAGGTGGACGCGCTCGCGTTCGATCGCGAGCACCTCGGCGCCCGCCACGCGGTCGCCCACGCGGCAGACGCGCCCGTTGATCACCGCGACGCGGCGCTGCGGGGAAATGAGCACCGAGCTCAGGCGATAGCGCACGGGCTCGGAAGCGCCTGCCGCCGCGGCGGGCGGCGAGTACGGGCGCATCGGGTCGCGATAGAGGTTGTCGGCCCGGGCGATGAGCGCGGCGGCGAGCAAGCCTGCCGTCAGCGCGAACCTGCGGAAGACGTCAGACACCGATCCAGTCCTCGTCCAGGCTCAGCGTGTGCAGCTCGATCAGGATGCGATTCATCGGGTACTCGTCGCTCTCGAGCTCGAGGCGCGCCCAGTAGAGCTGCCACGGCAGGGCTTCGACCGACCGCAGGTATGTCATGCAGTCGAGATACGAGCCTTCCATGACCAGCACGAGGCCGTGGCGATACAGCTGCGGCTCGCCGGACTCGGCAGCCCCGCCTTCGCTCGTGGCGAGCGCCTCGACCGGCAGGCTGCTCATGCTGACGAGCCGCAGGCCCTTCTGCCGCCGGATCAGGTCCTCGAGCACCGCGCGCATCTGCCGCGGGTCCACGAGGTCGCTCGTGAAAACGTGAATGGATTCCGCGGTCTGGTCGACGCTGCGCCGCAGAAGCTCCAGGCGCCGCAGCTTGCCGGGCACGCCGTCGCTGACCGCGCCGGCGGCCGCCGCGAGCGAATCGTTGAGCTGCCCGATGTCGCGGCGCAACGTCTCGATGCGCGCCGCGGCGGTCTCCCCGCGTGCGGTGACCGGTCCTTCGAGCAACGCTTCCCAGAGCGCCAGCAGCACGGCCACGGCGGCCGCGAACAGGAGCAGGCGCTCACGCAGCGTCAGCGCGTCGATCTTGCCGAGCAGCATCTGCACGCGCGCGCCGGTCATCGGCCGGCCTCCGCGAAAGCCCCGTCGAGCTCCTGGCTCGAAACGCGGAAGGACACCGCCCGCTCGCCCTCGGCCCGCTCGATGGTGAGCAGGCCGAAGCGCTGGCCGCTCAGCGCGGGCTCGGTGCCGAGACGCTGCAGCCAGGAGGGGATCAGCTCGGGGCGGACGCTCACGCCGGCAAGCTCCATGCGCGCGGCACCGCCCTTGATGGCCATCCGCGTCAGCCACAGCCCGTCCGTGTGCTGGCGCGCCAGCGCCTCGAGCTGCCCGGAAAAGCCCGCGGTGCTGCCGAGCGGCTGGTTCTTCAGGATGTCCACCAGCTTCTGCTGGCGGGCGAGCTGGTGGGCCAGGCGCTCGAGCTCCTCATCGAGCTCGCGCTGCCCGTCGATGCTCGCGGGATCCAGCCGCGCGATCTGCGCGGCGAACGCCTTCTCGCGCCCTTCGAGCTGCACGACCTGCGCCTCGAGCTCCGCCATCTTGCGATAACCCCAGGCGGAGGCAAGCAGGAGGAGCACGGCGACCGCACCGGCCGCACCGAGCAGGGTGCGCGCGCCGAAGATCCGCCGCTTACGCCGGAACAACGGCTGGTACAGGTTGATCTGCTGGTGCATGGCGGCGCTCAATGAGCGGCGCTTCCGCGCCGGAGAGCGGCTCCGATCGCCGGCAAACAGCGCTGCACGACGTCCGCCGCCGGCTCGCACTCGACATCGAGCACGTCGGCGAGTGAGAAATCCTCGACGGCGATCGACAGCTCTTCCGCCAGTGCCGCGCGATCGGGGGGCGACACGCCAACCGTGTGCAGCCGCGGCACCGGGGTCTGCGCGTAATGACTTTCGAGGTAATCGAGCGAGCGCCGCACTTCCAGCGACAACGTCGCGACGAGCTCCGACGGCAGGTCGTCGACGCCGCGCAGCGACGTCGTCCCGATCTCGATGCGGCGCGTCAGGTACATGACGCCGGCGCGCGCGAGAACCAGGATGCCGTGATCGCCCGCGAGATACAGCAATGCCACGCCTTCGCGATCCTGCTCCAGGCTGGCGGCGACGTTGCGCAGGCAGAGCTCCGGTATGTCCACGGCCTCGAGCGCGATGCCGGCGTCCTCCAGCGATTCGATCTGCAGGCGCACGAGCTCCGCCCGCGCCGCCACCGCGTACACGGGCCGGGTGTGGCCGCCGCGTGCGGGCGCGGGCATGTCGAATACGTCGATCACGGCGTCATCGACGTGGAAGTCGATCAGGTCCTTGATGCGCCAGCGCAGCGCGGAGCGGAGCTCTTCTTTCGGCACCTCGGGCGCTTCGACGAGCAGCAGGCGATAGCCCCCGGCGCCATCACGGCGACCGCGCCGGAACGTGTCCAGGCCCCGCGGCCGATGCAACGTTGCAGCGGGCGCTTGTCGTCGATCGCCTCCCACGTACAGTGCGTGAGCTTCGGCCGCGCTCCCGCATGCTGCACACACGCGAGCGCCACTCCTCCGTCGTAGACGGCGAGCCCCGTCCGGCCCGAGCCGTGCCTGTGACGTCCGAGTTGCCCGAGCACCGTCTGGAGTCCTCTTGCAGTCGCCTGGGGCGGCACGCCAACCGGCGCCCACGTGCTGGGATTGAACTTAATTCCCGGGAGAGCCCGGCGGCTGAGAGCCCGGTCTCAATTTCCCCGCGGTTGCGGTAAGGAGTTTCTCGTTTTGAGACGCAGGTTTGCCGCCGCACGCCCGCGGCGGCGCCGGCTTGCCCGCGTGCCGGGTTCTTAGTATGTTGGAGCGGTGCCGGACGGCCCGCGCGAGCCCGCGCCTTTCCCGCCGTCCCCCGTCGCTCGCGGCAGCGATCGACGGCTTGCCTATTGTGGGGCCCTGCCCCGTTCCCTCACTTACGAACAGGTGACCATCCCGTGTCGACCGAGAATCCCGTGCCCGAGAATCGCCGACTGGAGCAGATCGATCTCTGGTGGCGCGCCGCCAACTACCTGTCGGTCGGCCAGATTTACCTTCTCGACAATCCGCTGCTCGAAGAGCCTTTGAAGATCGAGCACGTGAAGCCGCGGCTGCTCGGGCACTGGGGCACGACGCCGGGGCTGAACCTGGTCTATGCCCACCTGAACCGGCTGATCCTCGAGCGGGACCTCGACATGATCTACGTCACCGGACCGGGTCACGGCGGACCGGCCATGGTCGCGAACACCTGGCTCGAGGGCACGTACAGCGATCTCTACCCGAACGTGTCGCAGGACACGCGCGGCATGCAGCGGCTGTTCAAGCAGTTCTCGTTCCCCGGCGGCATCCCGAGCCACTGCGCGCCGGAAGTGCCGGGCTCCATCAACGAAGGCGGCGAGCTCGGTTACTCGCTATCGCACTCCTTCGGCGCGGCCTTCGACAACCCGGATCTGATCGTCGCCTGCGTGGTCGGCGATGGTGAAGCCGAGACCGGGCCGCTCGCGAACAGCTGGCACTCGACGAAGTTCCTGAACCCGGTCAGCGACGGCGCCGTGCTCCCGATCCTGCACCTGAACGGCTGGAAAATCGCGAACCCGGCGTATCTCGCGCGCATGCCGGAAGAGGAGCTCGAATTCCTGTTCCGCGGCTACGGCTACGAGCCGCACTTCGTCGCCGGCGACGACAGCGAGCCGATTCGTGCCGTGCACAAGCGCATCGCGAGCACCTTCGACACCGTGGTCGATCGCATCCGCGAGATCCAGCAGGAAGCGCGCTCCAGCGGTTTCAAATCGCGCCCGCGCTGGCCGATGATCGTGCTGCGTACGCCGAAAGGCTGGACGGGACCGGACGAGGTCGACGGCAAGCCGGTCGAGGGCACCTGGCGCTCGCACCAGGTGCCGCTCGCGAACCTGCAGACCGAGCCCGCGCACCTGAAGGCGCTCGAGCGTTGGCTCAAAAGCTATCGCGCCGGGGAGCTCTTCGACGAAACCGGCGGCCCGATCGACGAAATCCGCGCGTTGACACCGGAGGGCAACCGGCGCATGGGCGCCAACCTGCACGCGAACGGGGGCGTGCTGCTGCGCAACCTGCGCATGCCGGAGTTCCGCGACTATGCGGTCGAGGTGCCGCGGCCGGGCGGCGTCAAGGGCGAAGCCACGCGGGTGCTCGGCCGCTTCTTGCGCGACGTCATCCAGCAGAACCGCGACGCCAGGAACTTCCGGGTTTTCGGTCCCGACGAAACGGAATCGAACCGCCTCACGGCCGTGTACGAGGCGACCTCCAAGGTGACCGCCGACGAGATCCTCCCGGTGGACGAGCATCTCGCGCACGACGGGCGCGTGATGGAAGTGCTTTCGGAGCATCTCTGCCAGGGCTGGCTGGAGGGCTACCTGCTCACCGGCCGGCACGGCTTCTTCTCGTGCTACGAGGCGTTCATCCACATCGTCGACTCGATGTTCAACCAGCACGCGAAGTGGCTGAAGACGAGCAAGGAGGTGCCGTGGCGGCGGCCGATTGCTTCGTTGAATTACCTCCTGACGTCGCACGTCTGGCGCCAGGACCACAACGGTTTCAGCCACCAGGACCCCGGCTTCATCGATCACGTCGTCAACAAGAAGGCCGACATCATCCGGGTTTACCTGCCGCCGGACGCCAATACGCTGCTCTGTGTCGCCGACCACTGCCTGCGCTCGCGCGACTACGTCAACGTGATCGTCGCCGGCAAGCAGTCGCAGCCGCAGTACCTCGACATGGACGCGGCGGTGAAGCACTGCACCGCGGGCATCGGGATCTGGGAATGGGCGAGCACGGATCGCGGCGGCGAGCCGGACGTCGTGATGGGCTGCGCCGGCGACGTGCCGACGATGGAGACGCTCGCGGCGGCCTCCATCCTTCGCGAGTACTTTCCCGATCTGAAGGTGCGGGTCGTCAACGTCGTCGACCTCATGACGCTGCAATCCGCATCCGAGCATCCGCACGGTCTTCCCGACCGCGATTTCGACGCGATCTTCACGCGCGACAAGCCGATCATCTTCTGTTACCACGGCTATCCGTGGCTCATCCACCGCCTGACGTACCGGCGCACGAATCACGACAACCTGCACGTGCGCGGCTACAAGGAGGAAGGCACCACGACGACGCCGTTCGACATGGCCGTGCTGAACGACATCGACCGGTTCGACCTGGTGAACGACGTCATCGACCGCGTGGATAAGCTCAGCGCTTATGCCGGTTACGCCAAGCAGGCGATCCGCGACAAGCTGGTCGAGCACAAGGAGTACATTTACCAGTACGGCCAGGACCTGCCGGAAGTGCGCAACTGGGAGTGGTCGCCGGGCGGCAGGGGCGAGGCGTCTCCGGGCTCCACCGACAACCCGTGAGCGGCATGCTCTGCCTGCGTCGTCGCCCCCGTAGGAGCCCGCCATGCGGGCGACCCGATGATGAGCAAAGTTGTGCGCTTCTCGTCGCCCGCATGGCGGGCTCCTACGGGGCAGGGGCAACTGCATGGCGCGCCTGATCGCCGTCGTCAATGCGGGCTCGGCAACGCTGAAGCTCGCCGTGTTCGAGGCCCGCGACGACGACGTCCTGGAGCGCTCCAGCCGGAAATACGAATGGGGCGCGCACGAGGAAATGCCCGACGCCGTCGAGCGGGCGTTCACCGGCATCGAAGAAGAGCCGGAGGTCATCGGTCATCGCGTGGTCCACGGCGGGCCGCGCTACACCGCCCCGGTGCGCATCGACGCCGACGTGGAAGACGCGCTCGAGCAGCTCGTGACGCTCGCACCGCTGCACAACGGGCCGGCCGTGACGGCGATCCGTGCGGCGCGCCGCCGCTTTCCGGATACGCCCTCGGTGGCGGTATTCGACACGGCTTTCCATGCCCGCCGGCCGCCGGAGTCGATGCATTACGCCCTGCCCGCCGGGTGGCACGATCGTTACGGCTTCCGGCGCTACGGTTTCCACGGCATCGCGCACGCGAGCCTCGCCCGGGCGTACGCGCAAGCGGCCGGCCACGGCATGGACGAGGTCAACGCCGTGACCCTGCAGCTCGGCGCCGGCTGCTCGGCCTGCGCGATCCGCAACGGGCGCTCGATCGAGACGTCCATGGGCTACACGCCGCTGGAAGGCCTCGTGATGGCGACGCGCTCGGGCGACATCGATCCCGCCATCGTGCTGGCGTTGCTGCGGGACGGTCTCGACGCCGGCCAGATCGACACGGCGCTGAACCGGCGCTCCGGGCTGCTCGGGCTCGCCGGGACGGGTGACATGCGCAAGGTGCTGGCGGACGACGCGCGGGGCGACAAAGCCGCGCACCTCGCGCTCCGGCTGTTCATCTACCGCATCGTCATGACCGTGGGCGCCTACCTCACGGTGCTCGACGGAGACGGCGCGATCGTGTTCGGTGGCGGAATCGGCGAGAACGCGCCCGAAATCCGGGCCGGCGTAGCGCAGGGCCTCAAAGCCTGGAACGTGGCGCTCGACCCCGGGCGCAACCTCGCCAACCGCCCGGGCCGCATCTCGAAAGACGGCGGCCGCCCCGTCTACGTCTGCGAAACCCGCGAGGAACCCATAATCGCCCGCGAGGTACTGGGTGTTGCGCGGTAGGAGCGCGCCATGCGCGCGACCGCGATGCGCACAAATCCCATGATCGCTACTTTTTCCACCGCTCTCCGGTCGCGCGCATGGCGCGCTCCTACGGCCGGTTTCCGGAGCTGACCATGCGCTACCACGTCCTCGCCTGCGATTACGACGGGACCCTCGCAAAGGACGGGCACGTCGACGACGCCACGCTCGCCGCGCTCAAGCGTGTCAGGGAGTCCGGCCGCAAGCTCGCCCTCGTCACCGGGCGCGAGCTCGACGACCTCGCGGCCACGTTCGCGGCCCTCGACGTTTTCGACCAGATCGTCGCGGAGAACGGCGCCCTGCTTTACACGCCCGCGACGCGCACCGGGAAGCCGCTGGCGGAACCACCATCGCCGGAGCTCGTGCGCTGGCTCGAGGAGCGGCAGGTATCGCCGCTGTCGGTCGGCCGCTCCATCATCGCGACATGGACCCCAAATGACAGGATCGTCTTCGAGGCGATCCGCGAGCTGGGGCTCGAGCTGCAGGTGATCTTCAACAAAGGCGCGGTGATGGTGCTGCCGCCCGGGGTGAACAAGGCGTCGGGCCTCATGGCCGCCCTGGCCGAAATGCGGCTGTCACCGCACAACTGCGTCGGCGTCGGCGATGCGGAGAACGACCACGCGTTCCTGACCTTGTGCGAGTGCGCCGTCGCGGTCGCGAACGCCCTGCCGGCCCTCAAGGCGCGCGCGGATCTCGTGACCGACGCCGATCACGGCGCCGGCGTCGCCGAGCTGATCGACCGGCTGGTGCGCGACGATCTCGCGGATATCGCACCGAGGCTCACCCGGCACAACGTGCTGCTTGGCACGGATGCCGACGGCGAGGAGATCCATTTGCGCCCGCATGTCGAATCCGTGCTCATCGCCGGCACGTCGGGCGGCGGCAAATCGACGCTCACTACCGGCATGCTGGAACGGTTCATCGAGAAGGGTTACCAGGCGTGCATCATCGACCCTGAAGGCGATTACGAGCATTTCGAGCCGTCCGTCCTGCTCGGCACGAGTGACAACCCTCCCGCCTGCGCCGAAGTGATGGCAGTGCTGACCAATCCACGCGAAAGCGCAACAGTGAACCTGCTTGCGCTGGGTGTCGACGAGCGCCCGGAGTTCATCGCGGAGCTGTTTCCGCAGGTGCTGAAGCTGCGCTCTTCGACCGCCCGACCGCACTGGCTGGTGCTCGACGAGGCGCACCACGTGTTCCCGACCGACTGGCAGCCGAGCAGGGAATTCGTGCCCGACGAGCTGTACGGGCTCGTGCTGATCACCGTGCACCCCGACCGGGTCGCCGAAGCCGTGCTGCAGACCGTCGACACGATCATCGCGATCGGCTCGGACCCCGACGACACGCTCCGCCTCTTCGCCGAAGCCGTCGGCCAGCCGCCGCCCGCGCCGACCGGCGCGAACCTCGAGCCCGGCGAGGGCCTGTTCTGGCGCGTGTCCAACGGGGCGGGACCGGTGTGGTTCCGGAGCGTGCCGCCGCGCCGGCAGCTGCAGCGGCACCTGCGCAAGTACGCCGAGGGCAAGCTCGGCGAGGACCGAAGCTTCTGGTTCCGCGGGCCCGACGGCCGCCTGCGGCTGCGCGCGGCGAACCTCATGTCATTCATGGAAATCGGCAACGGCGTCGACGAGGAGACGTGGCTGCACCACCTGCGGCGCGGCGATTACTCGCGCTGGATTGCCACCTGCGTGAAGGACGACGAGCTCGCAGCCGAGGTGGCCGAAGTCGAGCAGGATGACGCTCTCTCGGCCGCGGAGAGCCGCAGCCTCATCGGCCGCGCAATAGAAAAGCGCTACACCCTCCCCGCCTGACGTGCCAAAAGTCAGCCACCACGGTCGATGGCGACCGGGCGGACGTCATTGATCAACGCGGCCAGAAATGCATCTGTGGCGGTCATAAATGCGAAATGTCCGGCATCCGGTATCAGAACCAATTTTTTCTTTGGCGCCGTGACTTCGTGGAAATACGCGACAGCCGCCTCGGTGGGCGTCATCACGTCATTCTGCCCCTGGATAACGAAAAAAGCCGTATCGAACTTGCTTGCTGTTCTCGGCAAGTCAACCTTCATCTGATACGGCAGGGCGTGCACCGCACTGAACTTGAAACCATCTTCGAAATCCTGGAAGTCTTTCGG
Organism: uncultured Woeseiaceae bacterium; assembly: GCA_964491485.1. Taxonomy (GTDB): domain Bacteria; phylum Pseudomonadota; class Gammaproteobacteria; order Steroidobacterales; family Woeseiaceae; genus IDS-8. Next base: position 104,625 of record CAZBGV010000001.1, read on the forward strand.
GTATTTGGCCTTGAGTTCAGCCCCTTGCGACCGAAGCTCTTGTATCCAGGCTTTGTCAGCCGGGGCCATGACCGGCCAGATATTGACGGAAAAGGCCTGCTTGGCATCGCCCGCTTCGGGCCGTCCGGTCGTTTCCAACTGCTGGATTGCGGCGGCGTCGCCGTCATTGCGCGCCTTGTTCAATGCCAGGTCGAACTGCATGTTCACAGTAGCATTCCAGCTCGCTACCTGTCCCGTCCCTACATAGGCAGCGAACAGTTCCGGCCTGAGTTGGACCATGTCGGTGGCGACGACCGTACCCCATGAATGCCCAAGGACAATGACCTTCTTCTTTTCAAGGGTGCGGCACAGATATTCGGCCACCTCGATACCGTCCCTGACAATCCGATCAAGAGTGAAGTTCGGAGTCTTGGCACCATACCGACCGTAGGTGTGCCCGGCGCCCCGCTGGTCCCACAACACGACGGTAAAATCCTTCTCCCAGGACACGTATTTATCCGCCACCGGCCATTGAGACTCGCCCGGTCCACCGTGCACCATCAGCAACACAGGATTCTTGCGATTCTCTCCTTTGATGCTGATCCACTGATCGATGCCGCCAATTGGGACAAATGAGGTTTGGTCGATGGCAGCAGGCCCTTCTTCAGCAAAAGTCGGCGCAGCAGCCGTTTCAGCCGACAGCACGAACGCAAAAAGCACCATGCCGAGCAAGGTACGAAAGTGCACGGCGATGTCCCGCATTCGAGTGTTCATCTCGGCATCTCCCCGTGACAGCTTGTCTTTGTCCCTCTGTGC
>CAZBGV010000002.1:0-84645 GCA_964491485.1 uncultured Woeseiaceae bacterium
CGGTAAACGTCGCCCTGACGGGCGGGGGGACCATCGAGGGCAGCGGCGGAGAGACATTCGCAGGCTGGCGCGAGCGGCAGAAGGCGGCACAGGACCGGCTGCGGGAGATGGGAGCAGCGTCCGTGCCGGTGCACCAGAGGCAGTTCGGCGCCGGCGATTACCTGCGGCCCAGCATGATCCAGTTCTACAGCTGCGACAACGTGCTCGTCGAAGGCGTGACCGTCCAGGATTCACCGATGTGGGTCGTACACGTCGTGTACTCCTACAACGTCATCGTTCGCGGCATCACCGTGCAGAGTCCGCGCCTGAACAACGACGGCATCGGCGTCGATTCGTCCGTGGACGTGCTGATCGAAGGCAACGACCTCACTACCGGCGACGACAGCATCGTCATCAAGTCCGGGCGCGATCAGGACGGGTGGCGGGTAGGCCGTCCCGCCGAGAACGTCGTGATCCGCAACAATCGCCTGCGCGGCTACAACGGGCTGGTGATCGGCAGCGAGGTGTCCGGAGGCGTGCGCAACGTCTTCATGGAAGGCAACGACCTCGGCGACGTCCGGGCGGCCATCTACCTGAAAGCGAACCCGGACCGGGGCGGCGTCATCGAACGCGTGCGTGTTCGCGACATCGAGGTCGCACGGGCCGAAGTGCTGCTGCGCCTGGAGACGAATTACGCCGGGTATCGCGGCGGCTCTCATCCGCCCCGCTTTACGGATCTGCTCTTCGAGAACATCAGCGCCCGCACGGCGGGCACGGCAATCCAGGCCGTCGGAACCGATGGGGAGCCCATCACCGGAGTCGCCGTGAGGCAGATGAGCGTCGATCGCGCGGAGCACCCGCTCGTGGTCGAGCACGTCGAGGGCCTGGTCCTCGAGGACGTCTACGTGAACGGGGAACGGCTGACGGCCGATCAGGCGCCGACCGACGGCGGGCCTCCGGCCGGCGTACGGCGCGGCGCCGCGTCCGGCTCCTCGCGGTGAGTGGCGCCGGTCAGGGCCGCTGGCCGGGTTCCGGATCCCGCTCCCAGCCCCAGGCCTTCAACATCACCTCGAACAGGTAGGTGTTGGGGAACCAGCCGCTGACCCGCTCGGCGCCCGCACCGATCGCCAGGGCGGGAACCGCCTCGCCCGTGTGCGAGCCGTTGACCATCAGGTTCCGCAGGCGAACGAGGTCGCCGTCGCTCTCGCTCTCTTGCCATTCCGCATAGCCGGCGAGCAGCGCCTCGCCGCGCCTGCCCCCGTCCACCTGGAAGCCGTAGGAATGATCCGCGGTAAAGAGCAGCAGCGTGTCGTCGAGGTCGACGCGGCTTTGCACTTCGGCAACCAGGTTGTCGAAATCCACGACGTTCTGCAATCCTTCGCGCGGGTCGCCGGTATGCACGTCCCATTCGACGATCAGGAAATAGCCCTTGGGCGACTTCTGCAGGATGTCCAGCGCCCGAAGCGTGGCCGCGTGGACGTCCATCTCATCGGCCACGACAACGGGCCGGGTATCGGAAGCAGGCACCTCGTCCAGCCTGGAATAGATCGGGCGCCCATGACGCTCGCTCAACGCCTCGAAGCTGGTGCCCGCCTCGCGCAACTTCTCGCTGAGTTTCCCGCGGCCGGCACCGAACAGGATGTCCACGCCGTCCCCGAAGCGCGGTGCAAACGCCTGGGGGAAGATTTCACCCCACTTGTTGCGATCGTTCGCGTGAGCGTAGGTAGCCGCCGGGGTCGCATCCGCGATCGACTGGGTCGTGATCATCGCGGTGGCGAGGCCGTGCTCCTCGGCGTACTCGAGCAGGGTCTTGGCCGGCAGGCCGTCCCGCTCGCCGCGCACGGCGTCGGCCGATTCGCTGATCACTCCATTGCGCGTCTTGATGCCGGTCATGATCGAAGACATCCCGTTCGCCGAATCGGACACGAACTCGTCGACCGGCGAAGTCTCGCTCAGGCCCAGGTGCGGCCAGTGCTGGACGTGCAGCCTGAGAGGCTCTCCGTAGCCCATCAGGCTGGCGCCGCTGACGACGGACAGGCCGCCGGCGTCCGCAAGGAACAGGATGACGTTCCTGGCCTGCTTCGGGCCCTGCTCCCGGGCGTCCTGCGCTGGCGCGCAGCCCGTGGCCACCATCATCAAAGCAGTCAGCACGAGCGAGACAAGGGCAGAAGGCATGGTTCTCTTCACTTTGCAGCACCCTCTTACGAAAAAATGGTCACGACGGTGTCGCTGTAGTGGCCGTTGAAGCCGGTGCGCCCGGCGAGGCTGTACGCGCCGAGGTCGCTGAACTCGATGTGATCGCCGGGGCGAATGTCCGCCGGCAGCTCGACCGCGCCGGGCAGGACGTCGGTGGCGTCGCAGGTCGGGCCGAACAGCCGGAACGGGCGGGTGGCGCCGGCGAGCTCGCGCGCGTCGCGAAACGCGCGCGCGGGATAGCGCTCGTGGCCCTTGAAGCGCAGCTCCCAGAAAATGCCGTACATGCCGTCGTTGAGATACAGCCGGTCGTCTTTCCTGAGCAGCACCTCGACCACGGCGGAGAGCCCCGGCGCCGCGAGGGCGCGGCCGGGCTCGCCCAGGATCTCGCCGCCCGCCGCCAGCGGCAGGCCGGCAGCCGCCGTACGGATCGCCGAGAAATACTCCGCGAGCGGCGGCACCGCGAACCCGGGGTAGGATTTCGGAAAGCCGCCCCCGACGTCCACCAGCCGCACGGCGACCTCGGAGCGCGCGAGCACTTCGCGCGCGAGCCCGATCGCGTACGCATAGGCCTCCGGGCTCGTCACCCCGGTGCCGACGTTGAAGGCCAGCGCGGGCTCGGCGCCCGCGGCCGCGATGGCGGCGAGCAGCGCCGGGATCTCCTCCGGCGGCGCGCCGAATTTCGAGGACAGCTCCTGCATCGCGGAGGCGTGATGCGTCGCCATGCGGGCGAACACGACGGCGCGGCGCAGGTCGATTTCGCCAGCGAGCGGCGCGAGGCCGCTCGCGTGATCGATCATGAAATGGCGCACGCCATAGCGCGCCTGCGCTTCCGCGGCGGCGCCGCGCAGGCGCGCGGGGATCATGAAGTACGCGGTGGCGCCGGGACAGCATTCGCGCACGCGCGCGATCTCGGGCAGCGACGCGCAGTCGAAGTGCGCCACGCCCGCGGCGTGCAGCAAACGCAGCACTTCCGGGTGATCGTTCGCCTTGACGGCGTACAGGACCCTGCCGGGAAACCCCTCGAGGAACTCGCGCGCCGCGGCCGCATACCGCTCCGGGTAGATGCAGTACACCGGCTGCGACGGCCGCAGCGCGCGCAGCATGCTCGCGACGTCGGGCCAGGTTTGCTCGGGTGCGTTCATGCTCGCTCGGGATAAAAAAGCTCGAGATTCTCGTCCGCGCCGTGTGAGGTCGCGAGCGAGACCGCGACCAGCACCGGCAGCCCGACCACCCACCCCGCGTAGGAAGCGGCGAAGCCGTACGGCTCGCCCGCCACCGCCCACGCGACGGCCGACCCGCCGCCGGCGAGCATGCTCCAGAACGCGCCCCTTGCGGTCGTGCGTCGCCAGAAGAGCAGGCCCAGCATCGGGAAGAACAGGCCGGCCGCGCCGAAGGTGTAGGCGTAGAGCATGAGATCGAGCACGTTCGGCACGAGATAGGCGATGCCGATGGCGAGCGTGCCGAGAACAAGCGTCGTCACGCGCGCGACGCGCACGACGGAGGCATGGCTGGCCTCCGGCCGCAGGCGCTTGCGGTAGATGTCGTTCGTCACGATGGCCACCGGGCCGATCAGCGCGGAATCGGCCGTCGACATCACGGCCGCGATGTAGGCGGCGATCACGAAACCGGCGAGCCCCGGCGGAAGGAGCGTCATGATGAGCGTCGGCGTGGCGAGCTCGGCGTCCGTGAGCTCCGGGAGCAGCATGTGCGCGATCATGCCGATGAGCGTGCTGCCGATCGCGAACAGCGGCCACTCGATGGGCACACCCGTCAATAAAAAGGAGTGGCGCACCGTCCGCTCGTCCCGTGCCGCGACGATGCGCTGGAGGGCCGCGATGGAAATGAACCACACCGGGAAGATGGCGAAGAACCAGCCGAGCACGGTTTTCCAGCCGACCGCGCCCCAGTCGACCATCGCCGCGGTTTCCGGCGTTGCCGTGAAGTGCTCGACGATGCCGCTCCAGCCGCCGACCTTGAGGAGGCCGATCGGCACGGCGATCATCAGCACGCCGATGAACAGCACGACGAACTGGAACACGTCGGTGTAGATCACCGCCTTGAGCCCGCCCATGGCGGTATAGGCGAGCACGACGGCACCGGTGATCGCGACGGCGACCGTGAGATCGATCGACATCGTCGCCTGCATGAGCTTGCCGCCGGCGACGATCTGCCCGCCGACGAAGGTGAACCAGGCGAGCGCGACGACCACCGCCGCGAGCAGCCCCGTGCGGCGGTCGAAGCGCGCTTCGAACAGATCGCCCGTCGTGAGGCCCTGCATGCGATCGGCCCAGCGCTTCACTTTCGGGACCATCAGGAACGAGACCATCACGACGGAAAGGCCCGAGATCGCGATCAGCCACGAGCCCGAGATGCCGAGCGTGAATCCGAGGCCGCCCATCGCGATGCTGAAGCCGCCGCCGATGTCGGTGGCCGCGGTGGTGGCGGTCGTCTGGACCAGGTTCATGTCGCGGTCGGCGGCGAGGAAGGATTCGCTGCCGGCCGTGCTGCGCTCGGCGCGTGCGACGCGCACGCCGATCCAGAGCAGCACGGCGAAATAGAGCGCGATCGCGAGGACGTCGAGGGGGTGCAGGCCGGTCATGTCGCGATCGCCGCGCAGTCCCCGCAGGAGCGCGCATTGCGCGCGACCGATTGCATCACGTTGGCTTCATTCACCCTGGACGGCGAACTGGAGGTCGTGTCGCGCGCGATGCGTGCTCCTGCGGTGCCCCGTTCTAACACGTGCCTCACGGCACGCGATGCGCTTCGATGAACCTGCGCAGGAAGGATTCGAGGTTGTCGCCGAGCGCGTCCGAAAGATAGCCGCCTTCCTGCACGATCACCGTGGGCAGGTTCAGGCCCGCGATGCTCGCGGCGATCATGCCGAAGCCTTCGGTCGTGATCGCCATGCCCTTGAACGGGTCGCCGGCGAACGCATCGAGCCCGAGCGCGACGACCAGCGCGCCCGGCGCGAACGCGCGGATGCGCAGCAGCGCCCTGTCCAGCGCCTGCAGATAGGCGCCGTTGTCGGTGCCGCGCGGCAGCGGCACGTTGAGATTGCTGCCCATGCCGGGACCCGACCCGCGCTCGTTCGCATAGCCCCAGAAGAACGGGTAGAAGCGCGTCGGGTCCACGTGCAGCGACACCGTGAGCACGTCCGCCCGCTCGTAGAAGATGTTTTGCGTACCGTTGCCGTGGTGCACGTCCACGTCGAGCACCGCGACGCGCGCGTGCCGGCTTCTCAGCACCTCGGCCGCGATGGCGGTGTTGTTCAGGTAGCAGAAACCGCCCGCCAGGTCCTTCGAGGCGTGATGGCCGGGCGGCCGGCACAGCGCGTAGCACGCGGGCGCGCCGTTCGAGACGTCGCGGGCCGCGTGCACGGCCGTGGCCGCGCTCCAGCGCACGGCTTCCCACGTGTCCGCGGAGATCGGGCAGTCGCCGTCGTACATGTGATAGCCCACCTGCCCCACGGCCGAGGCGGGATAGCCGCAGTCGCGCCGGTCCGGGTGCACGTTCGGCATCACGTCCTCCGACGCATCCGGAATGTGCTGCCAGCGCGCATGGATGTGCTCGAGGAAATGCAGGTACTCGGGGGTGTGCACCGCCGCAATCGGGCCCAGCCCGCAGTCCGCCGGTTCCTCGAGCGAAAGGCCGCTCAGCACCGCGGCTTCGAGCAGGCGGTCCGCGCGCTCCGGCTTCTCCGGGTTCGGCTGCGGCGCGCCGTTCGAGATGAAGACGGCCGGCGCGTGCTTCTTCTGCGCCTCCGTGAAAACGACTTTCATCTTTTCTCCTTGCGCTGATCGGCGCGGGAGAGCCGCTCGAAAGCCGCGCCCGTCGCCTGGAAGATCAGCTCGTGCTCCTGCGCCTTGAGGCCGAGTTTGCGATAAAAGCGCTGCGCGGGCAGGTTCGCGCGATCCACGGAGAGCCTGAGGTGCGTCGCGCCCTGCGCCTTGCCGAGCTTCACGGTTTCCGCGAGCAGCCGGCGGCCGAGGCCGGTGCCGCGGGCCTCGTCGGCCACGTAGAGATCCTGCACGTAGATGCCCATCTCGCCCCGCCAGGACGAGAAATTATAGAAGTAGAGGCACACGCCGAGCGAGGTGCCGCCGCGCTCCGCGATGAGCGCCTGGAAAGCCGGCCTTTCGCGGAACCCGAGCCGCCGGAAATCGTCCGGCTTGCTCCTTATCTTTTCCTTGAGCCCGGTGCTGCGCGCCAGCCCGAGCAGCAACGCGTGCAGGCGCTCGGCGTCTTCCGGGACCGCGGCGCGGATCACGACGTCCCCCGTATCCGGCGCGGCGGCGCTCAAAAATTCACCTTGTCCGCGCCTTTCAGCGACAGCATCTCCCGAGCGTCGGCAGGCGTCGCGATCTCGAACCCGAGCTCCTCGAGCACGCGGCGGATCTTCGCCACCTGCTCGGCATTGCTTTTCGCAAGCACGCCGCGGCCGATCAGCAGGCTGTCCTCGAGCCCGACCCGGACGTTGCCGCCGAGGATGGCGCCGAGGGTCGCGAGCTGCATCTGCAGCCGGCCGGCGCACAGCACGGAGAAGCGGTAATCCTCGCCGAGCAGCCGGTCCGCGGTGGCTTTCATGTGCACCAGGTTCTCGGGTGCCGCGTCGATGCCGCCCAGCACGCCGAGCACGAACTGCACGAACAGCGGCTTCTGCACCAGCCCTTCCCGCAGGTAGAACGCGAGCGTCTGGATCTGGCCGACGTCGTAGCATTCGAATTCGAAGCGCGTGCCGTAGCCCTGGCCGAGCTGGCGGAATATCCGCTCGATGTCCGCGAACGTGTTGCGGAAGATGACCTCGCGCGTCGCGTCGAGCAGCTTCGGCTCCCAGTCGTGTTTCCACTCCGACCAGCGCTTTTTCATCGGAAACAGGCCGAAGTTCATCGAGCCCATGTTGAGCGAGGCCATCTCCGGCTGCGCGAGATCCGGCGCGGCGAGCCGCTCGTCCAGCGACATGAGCGACGAGCCGCCGGTCGTGATGTTGATCACGGCGTCGCAGCCGCGCCTGATCCGCGGCAGGAACTGCATGAAGACATCCGGATCGGCGGTGGGCTGGCCGGTCTCGGGGTTGCGGGCGTGCAGGTGCAGGATGGCGGCGCCGGCTTCGGCGGCGGCGATGGCCTGCTCCGCGATCTCCTCCGGCGTGATCGGCAGGTGCGGGCTCATGGTCGGCGTGTGGATGGAGCCCGTGACCGCGCAGGTGATGATGACCTTGTCGCGCGCCATCTCAGCCTCGCTGTACCGGCAGGTCGTGGGCGGCGGCGAACGCGTCGAGGCTCGCCTCGAGGATGCCGACGATCCCGGCGATCTGCTCTTCGGTGACGATCAGCGGCGGGCAGACCATGAAGTGATCGCCGACGATGCCGCCGCGGGTGCGGCGGGAATAGATGATCAGCCCGCGCCGGTACGCCTCTTCCACGAGCTCGAGGTGCGCATTCAGCGACGGCTCGAGCGGTTCCATGGTGTCGCGGTCGCGCACCAGCTCGAACGCGAGCAGGAGCCCTTTGCCGCGCACGTCGCCGATGAACGGGTAGCGGTCCATGAGCGCGGCAAGGCGCGCGCGCAGGTGGCGACCCTGGCGCTCGGCGTTGTCGATGAGGCCCTGCTCCAGCACCTCGCGGCTGACGGCGAGCCCGGCGGCGCAGGACAGGGGATTGCCGGCGTAGGTGTAGCCGTGCGCATAACCGCCGTTCGCGATGACGGCGTCGACGATGCGCCGGCGCGCCACCATGGCGCCGAGCGGCGCGTAGCCGGCGGCGAGCCCCTTGGCGAGGGCGATGATGTCCGGCGCGAGGCCCCAGTGGTCGCAGGCGAGCCAGCGCCCGGTGCGGCCGGCGCCGCTCATGACCTCGTCCGCGATCATCAGCACGCCGAACTCGCGGCAGATGTCGCGGATGCGCGCATACCAGGAGTCCGGCGCGACGAGCGCGCCGGTGGAGGCGCCGCCGACGGGCTCGAAGATGAACGCGAGGACGTTGCCGGGGCCCTGCCGCAGGATCTCGTCGCGCAGGTATTCGGCGTAGCGCAGCCCGCGCTCCTCGTGGCTGAGCCGGTCGCGGTCGAGATAGCAGGTGGCCGCCGGGATTTTCGGCATCACGCGCAGCATGTCGCGGAACGGCTCGACGAACTGCGTCATGCCGGTGACGGCGGTCGCGCCGAGCGTGGAGCCGTGATAGGACGGGAAGAGCGAGATGACCTTGCTGCGGCGCGGCTCGCCGATCGCGATCGCGTACTGGCGCGCCATTTTCAGGGCGCTTTCGACGGCTTCGGAACCGCCGGAAACGAAGAACACGCGATCGAGGTCTTCCGGCATGCGCGAGGCGATGAGCGCGGCGAGCTCCTCGGCGGGCGCGTTCTCGAAGTGCAGGCGATAGGCGAAGGTGGCGCGATCCATCTGCGCTTTCATCGCGGCGAGCACGCGCGGGTTGGAGTGGCCGATGTTCGAGACCATGGCGCCGCTCGAGCCGTCGATGTAGCGCCGGCCGTGCACGTCCCAGACGTAGATGCCTTCGGCGCGGTCCACGAGGGGGCGGCGGCGTCCGTCCTGGTAGAAAAGATGACTCTGCTGGATGTGCTCTGCGTTGCGCACGGGAGGGAATTCCTGCAAGCCCACGCTACTGTAGCAAGGGCACCGCCCGCCTGCGTAGCGATTCCATATCTTGAAGCCCGCCGCCGGCGGGCTCGGCGGCGGCGCCAAACTAAGGCACGTCATCCCCGTGGAGCCCGCCACGCGGGCGACCGAACAAGCCACCGCCGACCGAACGCAGCCCGCGTAGGAACCCGCCGTGCGGGCGACCGAACGAAGGCACATAAAACAAACGAAGGCACGCTGGCCCGTCAGCATCGTTCACGCACGGCACCATCCCCAAAGGGCGGAGCCGTGGCCGGGGGAGTCCCTCTCGGCGGCGTGCGAGGCAGGGACAGCCGAGCCCGCAGGACTACAGGGACGTACTTGCGTCCGGCGCCGAGAGGGAGCTCCCCCGGCCGCGGCTCCGCCCCAGCCACCACCCGCAAACGTGCGTGAACGATGCGTTCCCAAAGAGTGCGGGCCACGAATCGAAATCGCGGTCGCCCGCATGGCGGGCTCCTACGAAGGGCGGAGGCGCCGGCTGCGTCAGGCGGGGACGGTGCGGTCGGCGCGGATGAACAGCCAGAGGATTGCGGCGATGAACGCGAAGACGGTGCCGGTGACGATTGCCGCGGTCCACCCGAAGGTGGCGGCGGTGAACGGCACGAGCAGCGCGTTGACGAATCCCGCGGAGTTGCCGCCGGTGTTCATGACGCCGCAGGCGACGCCGGCATTGCGGCCGCCGATGCCGATCCCGGCCGCCCAGTAGGCGGCCTCGGTGACCTGGTTCGCGAGGAAGCTCAGCGCCATGCAGCCGACGGCGATGTACGCGCTGGCCGAGAAGGCGCCGATGAAAAGGAAGACGCCCGACAGCACGAGCGCGAGCATGGCGGTCCGGGCGCAGCCGAGCCGCATGCCGCGGCGGCGGCAGAGGTGGTCGCAGATGAAGCCGCCGAGGGTCGCGCCGATCGCGGCGGCGATCCATTGCACCGAGGTCGCGAAGCCGGCGGTCTGCGGGTCGAAGTCGCGGACTTCGGAGAGGTAATAGAAGATCCAGTTGAACATCAGCGCGAAGATGTAGTTCATGCAGAAGTAGCTCGCCGTCAGCAACAGCACGTTGCGGTCGGCGAGCACGCGCAGCCAGTCCGGCCGGCTCCCCTGCGCGTCCGGCACCGGCGGGCGGTCGGCCATGATGAGGGCCGCTTCGGCTTCGTTCGTGGCGGGGTGGTCGCGAGGGCGGTCGCGCACGTACGACCACCAGAAAGCCGCGCCGACGAAGGCCAGCGGCGCGAGCAGGAGGAAGGAGATCCGCCAGCCGTAGGCGGTGATGAGCAGCGCGAGGAGCGGAGCCACCGCCGCGAATCCGAGGGTGAGCCCGGTGCTCGACAGGCCGTTCGGCAGCGCCCAGCTGCCGATCGGGAACCAGCGCTCGACGACGGCGCCGGTGAGCGGGTAGATCGGCGCGTGTACGACGCCGACGAGGAAGCGCACGGCAATCAGCGCGACGACGATGGTCGTCGTACTGGCCGCGATGCTGCCGGCGCCGACCGTCGCCACGATGAGCAGGCCCCACAGCAGCATGATGATGGCCATGGCGCGGCGCGGCCCGAGCTTCACCCCGAACAGGCCGCCGGGGAACTGGAAGATCGTGTACCCGGCGGTGAAGGCAGCGAGCACGTAACCCAGCTGCTGCTCGGTGAGCCCGAGATCTTCGACCAGGGCCGGCCCGGCGATCGAGATGTCGGAGCGCAGCACGTAGGAAATGAAGCTCGCGAACACGAGCAGCGCCAGCACGCGCCAGCGCACGCCGCTCGGCCGGCCCATCGGCGGCGACGTTGCCTGCTCCTCGCCCCGCACCTCTGCCGGTGCCTGCGGAATATCGATTCGGGACACCGCTGTTCCTTTCTTTATAGATGTCTAATCATCATGCGGTCGTTTGAAGACGAGGCCGCCTTTGATGACCACGTCCACGTCCTCGAGCGCGCTGATGTCCGCCAGCGGATCGGCGTCCACCGCGATCAGGTCGCCATAGCGACCCGGCTCGACCGCCCCCACGTCCTTCCCCCAGCCGATGTACTTCGCGGCGACCGAGGTCGCGGCCTTGATCGCATCCATCGGCGGCATGCCGTGCCGCACCATGATGGCGAACTGCCGGGCGTTCCACCCGTGCGGGTACACGGCGGCATCCGTGCCGAAAGTGATCGGGACGCCGGCGCGGTACGCTTTCGCGAACACTTCGCGCTGCGCGTCCACCGTCTCCAGGTTCTTGCGCAGGAATTCCTGCGGCCAGCCCTGCGCGCGGCCGGCGCTGTCGATGTAGTCGCCGTTGTACACGTCCATCGAGAACGCGACGTCGCGCTCGGCGGCCAGGGCGATCGCCTCGTCGTCGGCGAGCGAGGCGTGCTCGATGGAGTCGACGCCGGCGAGGATCGCGTCCTTGATCGATTGCGCGCCGTGCGCGTGCGCGGTCACCTTGATGCCCGCCGCGTGCCCGACCTCGACGACGGCGGCGATTTCCTCGCGCGTCATCTCCGGCGCGCCGGGCACGCCGCCGTAGGCGAGCACCGCGCCGGAGGCGATGACCTTCAGCACGTCCGCGCCGCCCGCGACGGCTTCCTGTGCCTTGCGCCGGAACTCGTCGGCACCGCGCGCGACCCCCATGCGCACGCGGTACGGGATGTCTTTCTCGTCGAAGCCGGGGATGAGCAGGTCGCCCCCGCCGCCCGGGATGGTGAGATAGAAGCCCGCCACCTGCATCCGCGGGCCGGCGATCTCCCCCACGTCGATCCGGTCGCGCAGATCGCGCCCCGACCAGCCGATGTAGGCGCCGACGTTGCGCACGCTCGTGAATCCGGCGAACAGGGTGATCTCCGCGTTCGCGCGCGAGATGCGCAGCGAGTCGTCGTCGCTGCGCGTGAAGTACACGCTCAGGTCGCGGGTCTCGTTCGCGCGGTCGGTCAGGTGCGTGTGCGTGTCGATGAGCCCGGGGAGACAGGTGTAGCGCGAGAGATCCAGAAGCGGCACGTCTCCCGCGTCAGCGCCGCCGTCGACGACGGCGGCGAAGCGTCCGTGCCGGATGAGAACCAGCCGATCCTTCGCCGCCTGGTCGGCGAGGCCGTCGATGAGGGTGCCGCAGCGCACGGCGAGGTCGCCGCTGTCCGGGACGTAGGGCGCGCGCGTCACGTCCGCCGCTGCCGAGCTGCCGCACGCGAGAAGCAGCACGATCCCGTAGGAGCCCGCCATGCGGGCGACCGGGCGGCTCGTCGGGTATCGGTCGCCCGCATGGCGGGCTCCTGCGGAATCGGCAGCTGTCATATCGGGTAGCGCTCCAGGACGGGGCCGAGCGCCGCTTTCAGCGGCTCCAGGTGCTTCTCGTAATGCCGCCAGTGCTCGAGGCCTTCGCGGTACACCGGCTGGCGCACCTGCTCGGCGCTCGGCGTGCGGATCGCACGCTCCGTCTCGAAGAACCGGAGGCAGCTTTCCTCGAACGGTAGCCCGCAGTAGTCGAGCAGGCGCCGGATCTCCGCTTCGGTGTCCTCCACCATGCGCTCGTACTGCACGCGGTGCACGCGCCCGGGCAGCACCGCGTCCCAGTGATCCATGAGCTTCACGTAATCGGAGTAGTAGCGCCCGACCTTCACGAGGTCGTAGGTGAAGGTCTGGCCGCGCGCGAACAGCTGCTTGTAACAGGAGAAGCAGCAGGCCATCGGGTGCCGCCGGGCATCGATGATCTTCGCGTTCGGCAGGATCAGGTGAATGAGGCCGACGTGCTGGAAATTGTTCGGCATCTTGTCGATGAAGAACGGCTTGCCGCTGCGCTGCACGCGCGTCGACTCGAGATAGCCCTCGCCCAGCTCGCGCGCCTGCTCCGGCGTGAGCTCCGCGAGAATCTCCGGGTACTTGCCCGCGGGATGCTTGCGCCGGTTGCCCGCGAGCCTGCGCGAGATCGCGATGATGTCCGGCAGCTCCGCCGTGCCTTCGACCGCGCTGTGGCTCGCGAGGATCTGCTCGAGCAGCGTCGAGCCCGCGCGCGGCAGGCCGACGATGAAAATCGGGTCGGGCGCGGCGCAACCCCAGCCCTCGCGCGCCGCGAAAAACGCGGCATCGAGCGTCTTCATCTGGCGCGCGGTGTTGAATACGTTGATTTTCGAGTTGAAGCGGTGGTGCCGGCCGCGCACGTCGTTGCCGCGCCGGTAGAAGGCGAACGACTCGTCGTACGCGCCGCGGTCCTCGAGTGCCTTGCCGAGCGCGAACGCGAGGTGCGCCTGGTCCTCGGGATCGTCGCCGTCGGGCACGATCCGCCCGCGCATGTCGGCAATGTCGTCGTCGCTGAAGCGGTAGGTCTTGAGGTTGGCCAGGCTCCAGTAAGCCTCGCCCGCGCTGCTGCTGAGCTCGATGCTCCGGCGGTACGCGCGGATCGCCTCGTCGAGCCTGCCGACCGTCTTCAGCGTGTGCCCGTAGTTCAGGTGCGCGCCGGCGTGCCGCGGGTAGTCCTTCAGGATCCGCTCGTAGATGGCGAGCGCCGGGACGTGATCGCCGCGGCGCACGAGCACACTGCCTTTCAGGATGAGGTAGTTCGGGTTGTTCGGCTCTGCCCTGAGCAGGCGCTCGACCTCCGCGAGCGCCGGGTCGAGCGCGTTGCGGCGCAGGAGCACGACGGCGTAGCCGTGGCGTGCGAGGTGGAAATCCGGCGCGAGCTCGAGGCAGCGCTCGAGCAGGTTCTGTGCATCCTCGAGCTCGCCGAGCTTGAGCCCGATGGTGGCGAGCATGCGGATGGCGACGACGTCGACCGGATCCTTCCTGAGCACGTCGCGCGTGAGCTGCTCGGCGCGCGCGAGCTTGCCGCTGCGCAGGCAGCGCGCCGCTTCGGCGAGCTCGGGATGCCGGGTCGCCAGCGCGAGGTGCCTTTCGTAGGCGGAGGCGGCCGCGTCCTCGTCGCCCGCGGCGCTGTGCTGGTCCCCGAGCGCCCGCCACGCCGGCGCGTGCGCGGGATCGAGACGCACGGCTTCCTCGAGCGCCCGTACCGCGGCGTCCGCGCGGCCGGCTGCGCCGAGCGCGAGCCCCAGCTCGTGCAGGATGTCGGGTGAATCGGGATGGCGCCGCGCCAGCGGCTCGATGATCTCGAGGGCCCGCTCGGGATCGCCCTGCAGGCGACAGGCGGTGCCGGTGACCTGCAGGGCGGCATCCAGCCCGGGATAGTGCTTCAGTATCTCCCCGGCCTGCGCGGCCGCGAGCGCCGGGTCGCGCGCGAGGAGCTCCACGGCGTGCCGCAAGGCGGTCTGCAGATCACCCGCCGGTTCGGGATTCGTGCCCGGCATCGCTCGTCCGGGGGTGAGTGCAGCCTGAGGTCGTCGGGTATGAGACTTTTGCACCAGCTTTCAACGCAACGTCCGGTGGAAGAACCTGATTAATCCACATTGTGGAACGTGAGCGAGATATCGTTTGCTTATTGCCGCGCGGCTATATTGCTCCATAAATCCCGCTGCTATGATCCTCCAAGCAGTACGACGCGATCGTACCATCTAAGCGGACGGCGATAGCGTCGGGTTCGTGGCGTGGAATGTCCAGGTGGTCTATGCGGGGGAATGCAGCATGACTCGTTTTCATCGCACGCCGCTCTCGCGGGCGGTGTCGGCGGCGCTCACCGGCTCGGTGCTCGTTGCGGTCGCGGCCAGTCCGGCGGCTGCACAACAACAACCGGCCAGCAGCCGCGGGCTCGACGAGATCATCGTCACTGCCCAAAAGCGTGAAGAGAATCTCCAGGACGTCGCCGTCTCCGTGCAGGTGCTCGGCAGTACGCAGCTGGACGAGCTGAACGTCAACGGCTTCGAGGACTACATCGAGTTCCTGCCGGCCGTTTCCTATACGTCGAACGGCCCGGGCTACGGCATCCTCTACATGCGCGGCATTTCGAGCGGCGGCGACGGGGTGCACTCCGGCTCGATGCCGAGCGTCGGCGTATATCTCGATGAGCAGCCGCTGACGACCATCAACCAGGTCCTCGACATCCACATCTACGACATCGCCCGCATCGAGACGTTGCCCGGTCCGCAGGGCACGCTGTTCGGCCAGGGCAGCCAGGCCGGCACGCTGCGCATCATCACGAACAAGCCGGTGTTGAACGAGTTCGAGGGACGCTACGACATCTCGGCCAACACCATCGAGAAGGGCGATCCCGGATACACGCTCGAGGGCGTGATCAACGTGCCGGTGACGGAACGCGCGGCAATCCGCCTCGTCGGCTGGCACGAAAGCGAGGGCGGCTACATCGACAACGTCCCGGGGTCGATCACGTACGCGGCGAGCGGCATCACCATCGACAACGCCGATCTCGTCGAGGACAATTTCAACTCCGTCGATACGTCGGGCGCGCGCGCCCTGCTGCGCATCGACCTGAACGACAACTGGACGTTCACGCCGGGCGTCATGTACCAGAAGCAGGAAGCGGACGGGCTGTGGGCGCATGACCCGGAGGACGCCGGTGACCTGAAGGTGGTGCGCTTCTTCCGCGACGGCCAGGAGGAGGACTGGATCCAGGCGGCCGGCACACTGGAGGGACGCCTGCCGGGCGATCTCGACTTCGTGTACGCCGTCTCCACGCTGGACCGCGACCTCGACAGCACCTACGACTACTCCGGTTACGCGGAGTACATGGAATCCTATTACGCATCGATCGATTATGCGTGCTACCAGTACGAGGCGGATGGCACCTGCGCCGATCCTTCGCAGTTCATCGACAGCAACGAACGCTTTACCCGGCTGAGCCACGAGGTGCGCCTGCAATCGTCGCCGGAGCAGCGCTTCCGCTGGATCGTCGGCGCTTTCTGGCAGAAGCAGGTGCACGACTTCGACCTGCAGTGGATCGTGCCGGACATGGATCCCGCGAAGTCGGTGATCGAGAACGGCGACACGACCTGGCAGACCTACCAGATCCGCACCGATCGCGACGACGCGCTTTTCGGCGAGGCGACCTTCGACATCACCGACTCGGTCAGCGTCACGGGCGGCATCCGGCACTTCAACTACGACAACCGGCTGTACGGGTTCAACGGCTTCATCGGCCACTGCACCGGCTTCACGATCGACGGACAGTTCGTCCCGGACGACGAGAACGGCACGCCGCAGTACCCGTGTTTCGATACGCGTATCCTCGACGACCAGACGAAAGGCAGCGGCAACAGCTACAAGGGCAACGTCGAGTGGCGCGTGAACGACGACGTGCTGCTGTACGCAACCTATTCGGAGGGGTTCCGTTCCGGCGGCGTGAACCGCGCGCGCCTCGAGGACCTGCCGAAATACCGGCCGGACTGGGTGTACAACCACGAGGTCGGCTGGAAGACGACCTGGCAGGACGGCCGCCTGCGTTTCAACGGCGCCGTCTACATGCTCGACTGGGAGGACTTCCAGTACGCGTTCCTGGACTTCGCCGTCTCGAACCTGACGATCATCGGAAACGTCGGACAGGCGCGCACCTGGGGCACCGAGTTCGATACCTCGTGGCTGCCGACGGACAACCTGAGCCTGACGTTCTCGGCGTCTTACAACAACGCGGAGCTGCGCGAGCCGTACTGGCGCAGCGACACGGAGCGAGCTTCCGGAGCGCCGCCGCGCGCGCCGAAGGGTACGAAGATGCCGTTCGTTCCGGAGCTCCAGGTCACGGCCATCGGGCGTTACAACCTGGCATTCGGTGATTTGCCCGGATACCTGCAGGCGGCAGTGTCCTATACGGGCGACAGCTGGAACAACCTGGAGATCGAGGATCGCGTGAAGCAGGGCGCATACACGCTGCTGAATCTTTCCGCCGGCATCGAGACCGATTCCTGGGCCCTCGACCTGTTCATCGACAATGCGACCGACGAGCGCGCGCAGATCTACCGTTACGAGCCGAGCTACCCGAGCCTGCTCGACTCGCGCACGGTCACCAACCGACCGCGCTCGTACGGCATCCGGTTCACGCAGAGCTTCGAATGAGCTGACCCGGCTCCGGCAAACACATAGACTCGACATGGCCATGGCGCTCCATGGCCATTTTTTTGGGGCCGCCCGCTGATCCTGGGGAACAACGCCGCGCGCGGGCGAAGAACGAGAAGGGAGGTCCGCCGTGCGCCATTGGCCGTCGATACTCATCACCTGCGCGCTCGCGCTCAGCGTTGCCATGCCGGCTGCCGCCGAGCGCGCGCCCGTCCTGCGCCAGATCAAGGTGCCGCACGATTATTACTTCCGCGAGATGTACCTGCCGCAGCTCACCACCGGGCCTTCGGCCGTCACGTGGTCGCCGGATTCGCGTGAGCTCGTGTACTCGATGCGCGGCAGCCTGTGGCGGCAAGCGCTCGATTCCGGCGTCGCGGTGCAGCTCACCGCCGGGCCGGGCTACGACTACCAGCCGGACTGGTCGCCCGACGGGCGGCGGATCGTCTTCGTGCGTTACCTGGACGACGCGATGGAGCTCTGCGTGCTCGACCTGCAAAGCGGCAAGGTCGCGGCGCTGACGGCGGGCGGCGACGTCAACGTCGAGCCGCGCTGGTCGCCGGACGGGAAACGCCTCGCGTTCGTGTCGACCCGCGGCACCGGCCGCTTCCACGTGTTCGTCGGCACCGTCGATGGCACGAAGCTCGATGCAGCGCCGCTGCGGCCGGAGCGCAAGAGCAAGGTCGAGCGCTATTACTACAGCGAGTACGACCACGAGCTCAGCCCGAGCTGGTCACCGGACGGCAAGGCGCTGCTCTTTGTCGCGAACCCGGAGATCCCCTACGGCACCGGCGCCATCTGGCGGCAGGCGATCGGCGGCGAGCCGGTGCTCGTCCACGACGAGGAGACGACGTGGAAAGCGCGGCCGGACTGGTCGCCGGACGGCAAGCGCGTCGTGTATGCCTCCTATCTCGGGCGGCAGTGGCACCAGCTCTGGACGACGTCGATCGACGGCACCGGTTATCCCTTCCCGCTGACCTACGGCACGTACGATGCGGTGGCGCCGCGCTGGTCGCCCGACGGCACGAAGGTCGCCTACATCGTGAACGCCGGGGGAAACACCGAGGTCCGGGTGCTGGAAACCGTCGGCGGCGCCAAAAAGACGCTCGAAATTGCGGAAAAACGCTGGCTGCGCCCGACGGGCGAGCTCGCGTTGCGAGTCGTGGACGATCGCGGCGAGCCGGTGCCCGCACGCGTCGCCGTGCTGGCGGCCGACGGCCGGAGCTACGCGCCCGATAATGCCTGGATGCACGCGGACGACAGCTTCGACCGCGACGTGCAGGATTTCGAGACGCATTATTTTCATACGGACGGCGAGGCGCGGCTGACGGTGCCCGCGGGCAAGGTACGCGTGACCGTCTGGCGCGGGCTGGAGAACGCGGTCGCGTCGCGCACGGTGGAGGTCGCGGCGGAGGACACGGCCGCGGCGGAGATCGCGATCCGCCCGCTCGACCTGCCGGACGACTGGCGGGCGTGGCAGAGCGGCGACGTGCACGTGCACATGAATTACGGCGGCGCGTACCGCAACACACCGGAACGCATGGTGCGGCAGGCCGAGGCCGAGGATCTCGACGTCGTCTTCAATCTCATCGTCAACAAGGAGCAGCGCTTCCCGGACATCGAATACGCGCACCCCGGCCCCGACGAGGCGTCGAACCGCGAGGTCCTGCTCGTGCACTCGCAGGAGTTCCATACCAGCTGGTGGGGGCACATGGGATTGCTCGGCCTCGACGATCACATCCTGGTTCCCGGGTACGCGGCGTATCCGTACACGCCCGCGGCGAGCCTGCATCCCGACAACGTAACGGTTGCCGATCTCGCACACGGGCAGGGTGCGCTCGCGGGACACGTGCACCCGTTCCTCGCGCCGGCACCGGACCCGGCGCGCGACCCGAGCCTGACCGATTCGCTGCCGGTGGAGGTGGCGCTCGGCAGGCTCGATTACTACGAGGTCGTCGGTTTTGCCGACCATCGCACCTCGGCCGAGGTGTGGTACCGGCTGCTGAACCTCGGGTTCCGGATCCCGGCCGCGTCCGGTACGGACGCAATGGCGAACTATGCGTCGCTGCGCGGGCCGGTCGGCATCAACCGCACGTACGTCCGGGCCGGCGAGCCGCAGGTCTCGCCGCAGGCGCGCGAGAAGGCGTGGCTTGCCGCGCTGCAGCAGGGCGAAAGCATCGCGACCAACGCGCCCCTGCTGGGACTTGCGGTCGAAGGCCGGGGGCCGGGCGCGGAGATCCGCCTCGATGCGGGCGAGCACGAGCTCGCGTTTACGGGTTTCCTGCGCTCGATCGTGCCCATCGAGCATCTCGAGCTGGTGTACAACGGCGAGGTGGTGCAACGCTTCGACCTCGACGATCCGCGCAAGGCGGACGTCCGCGGCAAGGTCAGGGTGGACGAAAGCGGCTGGCTGCTCCTGCGCGCGTGGAACCAGGGCGCAGATCCGCTCGTGCTCGACCTCTATCCGTACGGCACGACCAGCCCGGTGTACGTGAGCGTGGGGCGCGCGCTGCCGCGCTCGCCGGAGGATGCGGAGTATTTCCTCGCCTGGATCGAGCGGATGCGGGAAGCAGCCGAGGCGCACGAGGGATATCACACGCCGGCCGAGCGTGCCGCCGTGCTCGGGCACATCGACGAGGCGCGGCGGGTATACGAGAAGATGCGCGCTGCGATGCACTAACAGCGCGCATCGCGCGCGACAAAGAACCGGGCATGCGGCTATAGCACGCAGCGAACCGCCTGATGGGAGGTCGCTCGCGATGCGCGCTCCTGACGGGGGCGCCCACGATTCGCGCACGGCGGCGAAAGGGTCAGAACGAGCCGCTGATCGTGAAGGTGTAGCGTCGGCCGAGGCTGTAACGCTCGACCTCGCGCCGCTCGACACTGCTCAATCCGCGCCTGCCGGCATAGATCGTGCGGTCGCGAAAAGCCGTGAGGTCCAGCAGGTTGTTGACCTCCAGTCCCAGCTTGAGGCCCCACCAGCGCGTGCTTTCGACGAACAGGTCGATGATCGGCTCGATTTCGTCGAAGACGTCGAGCTCGTTCACCTTGAACCGCGGCCGGTCGGCACGCTCCTTCACCGCCCATCCCCAGGCGATTTCCGCCGCGGCGACGTCCTGGCGGAAATCGATCGAGTACGCATACGCGTTCTCGTCCCGGAACGGCAGCACAGTCGGTACGTGGCCGAATCCGCCCTCCGCACCAAGGTTTCGGTTGCGGCCGGTCACGGGATCGACAACGGACGAGTCCTGCCAGCGGGCCGCGAAGTCGAGGCGCGCCCCGGGCAGCGCGGCCCAATCGAGCGGAACCGTGCCATGGACCTCGAGACCCCAGCGCCGGCCGTCGCCGATGTTCCCGGGGGCCTCGAACTCGGACGTGATCGGCAGCAAGTCCTGCACGTCGGCAATCCAGTCGTGGAAAGCGGTGAGTGAAAGGACCGCGAGCTCGCCGAAGCGCCGCTCATGGGTGACCTGCGAGGACCACGTCGACTCCGGTTTGAGATTGGGATTGCCGAGCGCCAGGTCGTCGTCTAGAAACACCGTCGCACTGACGAAGTCCTTGAAATCGAGCTGCGCGACTTCCCGTACCAGGCGCAACCGCGTTTGCTCGCTCCGGCTGTGCGTCCAGGTCACCTGCAGCTGCGGCTTGAGGAAGAAGTAGCTCCGCTCGAGGTTCGCATCCCCTGATTGGGAAATCGTCGAGGTCTCCGCCCCGAGTCCGTAGTTGATCGTCCAGTCGCCCAGGGCCCACGTGTCCTGCAGCAGCAGATCGAAGCGCAGCTCTTCCACCTCGCCGTTGGCGCCGGGAACATCGACGATCACGGGGCCCGCGCCGACGTCGTCGAGACGCACGAGAGCGTTATCGAGGGTATTGCTGGCACCTTCCAGGCTCGCCTCGACAACATGGTCCGGCCAGCCGGCCCAGTCGAGCTCCACGCGGACTATGGATTCCGTGGTGTCAGTCGTCGAATCGGCCACGCGATACACCGCCTGCTCTCCCCCGGCGTGCACGGCCCGCTCGTCGCTCCGGTTGTCCTGGCGGCTTCCCTGGAGCAATACGATCGCCCTGCCGGCCAGGTTGTCGGTCAGGGCGCGCTCGCCGTCTATGCCGATCTCGAACGTCCGCGTGATCAGGTGATCGCCGAAGATCGCGTCATGCAGCACCCCGGCGTCCGTGCGCGGAATGCGATGCGAAAAAAAACCTTCGTCCCGGTCCACGTAGCCCAGGCTGGTATTCAGGCTCAGGAGAGTCTCGCCGGCCCAGGTGGATGCGTTCAGGTTCACGTTGCCCGTCCGGTTGACGGTCGAGCTGTGATCGAAGCGTTCCTCCAGCAAGGTTCCGGTACCGTCCAGAATGTCTTCCGTGCCCTTGTTGCCGAACGTGGCGCGGAATCCGGAAACGCCGGCCGTGTAATCGACCGACTTCCAGCGATCGGAGACCGAAAGGCTGACTTCACCCCGCAGCGGCGTGACGTTCGAGTGTTTGCGCAGCGAGGCGTCCCAGCGGAACGCGGCCGGATAGCTTTCGGCCAGCACGATGTTCGCGACGACGGTGTGCCCCTGGACGTCGAGGGTGCCGATCCGGCCCCGGACGAGCTCGATCCGCTCGACGATGCTCGCGGGGATACGCCGCAGGATGGCGGACGGCAGGTCCTGCTTGGCGCTGGGAAGCCGGCCGTTGATCAGGACGTTGCCGGCGGCGACCCCGAATCCGCGCTTTCCTCCGCCGTCGTCGAGCTGGAATCCGGGGATCCGGAGCACCATGTCGAGAGCCGTGTCCGGCTCGTAGCGCGCGAAGAAGGCACTGGTGTACTCGACGATCTCGTCCTGCGCTCGCGCCGGCGCAGAACCGCCGTCCCCCGGCTCAGGCAGGACGGCCGCAGGGACCCCGCTAAAAGCACCCAGCCCGAAAACGGCGATGACGGCTTGCGCGCGCCGCCGCGGTGCGCCGCGGCGGCGCGCGCAGGGATATCGAATCGTCACGCCAGGTCACCCGCCGTGACGGACCGCTGCCCCGGGCTTTCTCCACGTGATCCGCCGCGAACGTGCTGCGGCTGCTGCCACGCCTACTGCTCCGCCGCTGCCCGGCGTTTTGCCACCTCCGCGTCGAACTCCTCCTTAATCTGGGGAAGATCGATTTCGAGCTGGTCATTGAACCGGAGTCCCAGGTTGACAACGATGGGCGGCGCATTGATGGCAAGGTAGCGAGCCGACTCGCTCGGGGCCGGGTTCAGGTGCTGGTGATACCAGTAGATCGGCGGTACGAAGATCGTGCCTTCGTGCCAGTCGACCCGCACGCGGTCCTCGTAGCTGCCTTCGGGCCACGTCAGGGAATAGCCTTCCCCGGACAGGAGGAGAATGAAAGCATCGCTGCTGTGCCGGTGAGCCTTTTTGTAGACACCCGCAGGCATTTCGGACACGTGCAGGTCGATGATCGAGTTGCCCGACATCTTCCAGTGCATGTTCGTGGTGCCCTTGCCGCGATGGTCGTACTCGTCGAGCTCGAACTCCAGCGCGTCGTTCACGAAGTTCGTCGTCGTGTCGTTCGGGCCGGTATGGACGCTCGTCTCGGCATAATCTTCTTCGCTGTCGTAGCGGTCCCGGAATGCGTAATCGTTGTTGCGGACGAAATCCTCGTTGTTGAAGGCATTGAGCGTGAAGGGAAAGCTGGTGACCGCCACGAGTCGGATCGGCTTGTCGCTGTCGTTGAAAACCTGCCAGCGCACGTTGAGCGGCACCGAGTAGAGCGAGCGATAGTCGAAATCGATGCGCTGCGGCCGATTGCCTTCCTGCTGGATGACGATGTGTCCCGGTCCGCCGAAGAAGTACATCCCGACCTCGAACAGATCACGCTGCGGCTTGGTGCTTCCGCCAGGCGGGATTTCGAGAATCCAGCCGTCGGTGATCTGGTAATCCGCCATCTTGATGTACAAGCCGTCGACGCCCATACGGTCCCAGTAACTGAGCGGCTCGGTGCGGGCGTCCTGGATGATGAGCCCTTCGAATGAGGGCATCTTGCTCTTGTTCTCCGCGAACCAATGCTCGTAAGGGGTGCGTCCCAGCGGGCTTACCCTTTCGGTCCTGGGGCCGACATGGGAGAGATCCACGCCGTCGTCGGCGCGCCCCTCCCTGCCGGATTGCTGCGCGTTCACGTCGCTCGCCAACGGCAGGGCAAGCACCATTGCGGCGACGGTTGTTATGGCGATTCTCATGGGCGACCCCCCGAATATCGGTCTATCGGTCTTTGTTTTTGTACAGGCTGTCGATGTAGCCGCTTTCGTCCAGCTCCTTCACGATCGAGTCATCATAGAAGAATTCCGGCGTGTACTTGCGCATCTCGTGGCTGTCATACAGGCGCAGGATCATCTTCACGCCGTCGTAGGGCGGGTACGGCTTTTCTTCGATCTTGAGGAGCTCGGTGTAGAAGAGGTCCCGGGCAACCGGATCGGTCATCCCGTACCACTTTCTCATGGTTCTTTCCGCCTTCGCCCTGTCCTGCTTCATGAGAGCGATCGCATCGACCGCTGTCTTGACGAAAGCGCGTGCGGCGTCACGGTTGTCCTTGTACCACTCGCGATCGACCATCAGCGACGATCCGGAAACCGGAAAATTGTAGTCGGCGAGGTCGATGGGGGTGTGGAAATCGTTCATGATGGCCATCGTCGCGTGCAGCTCCGGACCCATGATGGCGTCCACCTCTCCATTGGTGAGCGCGTCCACGCCGAGCGCACCGGACATCAGCGAGACGTCGAATTTCGGATCCCATCCCATGTACTCGCAGAACTGCAGCCACTGGTTGTGGCTGACCGCGCCATACCCCGAATAGCCGAGCCGCTTGCCCTTGAGCTGCTCAGGGGAGGTGATGTCGGGGCCGGTGATGATGCGCCAGCGGGAACGCGTGTGCGTGGAACCGATAATCAGCGGTCCCGGTGCTCGTCCGGCGCGCGTCGCAATGCCCACGATCGTCGGGCCGGAGCCGCTGATCGCGATCCGGTGAGGCGCTTTGGATTCCGGGTCATAGATGTTTTCCGGCGCAACCTCGATGCCGCTCTTGTTGATGACCGCCACGGAGCCCGGTGAGAACTTCGGCGTGACCTTGATTCCATTCTTCAAATAGAGCCCCTCGTCGTAGGCCAGGATGAATGGAAACTTGTTGGCGGAAACGTCCCCCATCCGGAGGATGAGCTCTTCGTCCGTGATCAGGTCCTGCGAGTTCGCCGGTCCCGCCAGGACCATTGCCAAAGCGATCGGGAAGCCGGCCAGTTTCGCGATCCGTGCGCAGCGTGCCGCAATGCTACGAACGCCGTTACTGATGATCGAATTCATTGACCCCTCCTTCCGGGGAAAAACAAGGGCGGGACACTCGATTAAACCACGGGTGTCCCGCCGATCAACCCTGGCGCAATCAGTTCCAGAAGTAACGGAACTGCACGCCGTACGTGGCGAAGGCGTTGCTGCTCGCCGTTTCACCCATTGAAACGTATCCGACCGCAGCGCCCGGGATGTCGAGCTCGCGATGGTATTTCGGTCGCGGCTCGAGGAGATGGCGGCCGTAGGCCGACACGTCCCAGGTCCCGTCCTGGTCGGCGAGGAACAGCGTCAGGTTGATGTCGCCGTGCTCCTCGTAGCTGACGGTGCTCAGGCGCGTACCCGACGAGATGTAACCCTTCAGGTTGAAGCCCGCCTCGAGCGCGCTGCCGAGCGGCATGCGGTAGTCCGCGGTGCCGACGAAACGCCAGTCCTCCGTGCCGGCCGGCTGCCGGCCGCTCATGTCCGTCGTTTCGTTCTCGAGATCGGTGCACGGCCAGAGCCCGTCGATGCCGAGGTTGTCCCGCGTATTCACGAATTCGGCGAACGAACAGCCGACTCCCGTGAAATCCCGCAGCTCCGAATCCATGATGGCGCCCTGCAGGCTGAGCGTCAGGCGTTCCGTCACCGGGCTGTACAACCCGAACTCGACGCCGCTGACGACCTGCTTGCCGGCGTTCAGGCTGACGGAATCCTGCTCGGAGGTCGTGGGCGCCGCACCGGACAGCTGCAGATCGCTGAATACGGTGTGGAAGAAGGTCACATCGTAACGGATCCGGTCATCCCACAGGCGTCCCTTCGAGCCCAGCTCGAACGTCTCGGCCTGCTCCGCGTCGAATTTCATGTCTTCGAGGGTCTCCGGGATGGACGTCTGCCCGGTGTCGTAGCCGGCGGCCTTGAACGCCTGCGCCCACCTGAAGAACAGCGAATGATCGTCGCCGAGCCGGTAGCGCAATGAGACCTGCGGGTCGAACTCGTGCACCCTGAACGCGTCGTGGTGCGGTCCACCTTCCCGAACGGTCAGGTCCGGGGCCGTCAGCCCCACCGCGTGCGCGAGCGGGCTGCGCCAGGAAGAAGGCGTGTAGCGTGATGCGCCGTATTCGAGCGCCCACAGGTTGTCGAGATCGGCACCCGGCACGAGGATTCTCGCCGTCGCGGGGTCGACCTGGTAAGCGTCTTCATGCAGCTCGCAGGTCGCCGGATCCGGATTCCCGCCGCCAATGTCGTCGTCGGGCGAAGGTGCGCACGGACGGACGTCGAACACCCACTGCGCTCCGTACCCGGCGATGAAAACCTCCTTGGAGATACGGGCGAAACGGCCGCCGATGTCGATCGACGCTCGATCGTCCAGGAAGTTGTAGGTCAGCGTGGCGAAGGCGGTGTTCCACTCGGCGTCCTCCCACAGCCAGTTCATGCGCTGTCCGCGGCGGACGTTCGCCCGCAGGCTGTTGGAAAGATTGTCCTTGGTGGTCTCCTGCGTGAAGATGCCGGCCATCCACTGGATGCTGCCGCCCGGAACCTCGTAACCCTCGTCCGGGGAAGTAAACCTGAGCTCCGTGCTCCACTGGCCGAAGTCTTCGATCCGGCCCTGGTAGTTGAGCAGGAACGGAACGAACTGGTTGTCGCGCACCGGATCACGGTAAAAGTCGACCACTGCGGACGTCCAGTCGATGACGATGCCGTTGTCGAGCTCGTAGCTCAGGTCGAGATATACCTGGTGGCTGTCGATGTTGTCGTGACCGCGGATTCCGCCGATGTCGACGGCGCCACCCTCCTCCACCGACCCTCTGACCATCCGCCCGGTCGTGAACGCCTCCGCGGCCGCCCGGATATCGAGCGCGCCCGTGTAGGAGTTTTCCTCCGCAATGTAGAGCGGCGGCGCGTAGTACGGGCTCTCGCTGCTGATACCGACGTTGTTGTCGAAACAGTTCGGATAGGTCGAAAACTGCGCGTGCGGAACGTTCCAGCCTTCACCAATCGGCGGGTCGGCCCAGATACTGCGGGGGTTCCCCTCGTCCGTGATCGGCACACCGTCGATCACGCCCGGATTGTTGGCCGGATTGTCCCGCGGAAAGATCATTGGATCGCCGGTCAGGCAGAGAATGCCGACGTCGGCCCCGTTCCGCAGCCGCGAGGCCTCAACCTTGAATGTCGCCTCGAACTTGTCGTTCGGGTTCCACTGCAGCGTCACACGACCGCCGAGGTGATCGAATCGGGGAACCTTCTTGCCGGTGACCGCGTCCTTTGCGAACCCGTCATCGGTTTCCTTGATCGCGGCAACGCGGATGCCGAGGGTGTCGGTAATGGGGCCGCCGACTCCAAAGGCGAACTTCTGGTGGTCGTTGCTCCCCGTCTCAGCCGTGAGATCGCCCTCCCACTCCGGCGTCGGCTTCTTCGTCGTGATGTTGATGGCGCCGGCCGTGGCGTTCATGCCGAAATAGACCGGTTGTGGTCCCTTGAGAACGCCCACGCGATCGACGTCCAGGAAAGCCGTCTTGATCATGGATTGCCGGCCGAAATGGATATCGTCGACGAAGATCGGGACCGCCTGCTCGAGGGTCAGCGAGTTTCCGGTCGTGCCGAACCCGCGAATCCGAACCTGCTGGTCCTGCACGCTGTTACCGTCGCCGATCGACAACGATGGAGAAAATGCCGACAGGTCTTCCATGTTCCGGTAGCCCTGCTGGGAGATTTCCTCGGCGTTGTACGCTTCGATCGAAAGCGGAACTTCCTGAAGCGATTCCTCGCGACGCTGTGCCGTCACCAGGATTTCTTCAACGCCCTGCCCCTGCGCGAGTAGCGGCGTCGGGCTGGGAAGAGCGATTGCAACGCCGGTTACCAGCAATGCTGCTGAGGACCGCGCAATCGCGGTTTTGCGAGTTGTCATCGGTGCTGAGACCCCCGAGTGCTCTGCGTGAATTGATTGAGTCGCCACCCGAATGCTCTGTCCGTTCGCGAACATAAGCATCCAGGCGCGTGTGTGTTTGAGCCGCGTTGGCGTAACGCGGCCTGAACATACTACGCGTACGTAGAATCCACAACACAGGATTTCAGTCGCAACGGATTCGTGCAGAGCATCAGGAAAAGACCGGGATTTTTCGCTGTTGTCGCTGCGGTTGCCGGCACTCCGTATGCCCGAGCCGCGTCAGAATAATTTCCGCGGAAACGGACCGTACCACTCACTGTTGCAGGACAGTTGGCGCAGCAACTTTTGTTTCAGACGTGCCGCAGCAACGCAACCGTCGTGAGAGACCAGAGCGCGAGCAGCAGGACCAGGCCTCCGGAACCCGATTGCGAGCCGTCCGCCCGAATCCCGATGTACCTCGTCAGTTTCCGGGCCGCGTTTCCGTCCTCCGCCTTGACGAAAATTCCCTCGTCCGGGTCCGCGCCGGCGATCGCGCGCATGGCCGACGCGTCCGGCACGGAAAAGAGCTGGCCACCGACTGTTTCGAACCCGAGAAAACTGTTCGTCTCGTCGTAAACGGGCAGCCCCTCCGGAACGCCGGAAAGGCCGACGTGCAGGCTGACGATCCTGACGCCCTGCTTCCGAAGCTCGCCGATGGCCGCAGCCATGTCGGAACCTTCGACGTTCTGCTCTCCGTCCGAAACCAATATCAGAAATTTTCCGCCGCGGGATTCCCGGTACGCCGGAGGCAACAGCTGGAACAGGCGTTCGGCGCCTTCCAGGGCAGCGCCAGGATCGGACCCGGATTCCGTGAGCAGGCCCGGCGTCAGCACGTACTCCACGGCTTCGCGGACCTGCGGGAAGTTGTCGTCCCAGGCGAGTATCGTCTCCGCCTTCGACGTGAACGCGGTCACGCCCACCATGACCGGCCGCGCCGACGATTCCAGCTCGGTCAAAAAGGGCAGCAGCACACGCCGCGTGCGTTGCAGCCGGGTCCCGATTTCTTCGTGCCCGAGCGGTTCCGGCATGGTACCCATGCTGAGCGAGACGTCGGCTGCGATGGCCACGAATACGGGCGCACTGCTGCCGCGCAACTCGCCTCCGCTTTGTCGCAGCAGAACGAGCGTCAGCAGCAGGGCAGGAAGCACGACCAGGTGGCGCGTGTGGTATCGGCCGCTGCTTCTTACGTCCAGGCCGAACCACCAGGCCAGCAAAACTGCCAGGATCAGGCCGCAAGCAACGAGAATGAGCACCGATACCCCTGCCGGTCGCGATCAGAACCGCCGCTCGTCCGCGGAGACGGCGGCGCCCTCGCCTTCCGAAGGCGTGGTCGGCTTGCCTTCTCCGGCACGCGGAACCGCTTGCTCCTGGCTCAACGAGAGCAGGTAATCGAGGAAGCGTTGCGCGAGCTCGAAACCCGGATCGGACTGCAGGCTCTGCCGCACATACTGCACGGACTGCATGTAAAGCTCGGCGTCGGGGCGCGTGCGGAACAGGTCGAACTCGAGCCGCCCCAGCACGTAGTAGACCAGCCCGAGCATGCGCGGATCGTCCGTCGACGCCCTGAGGCCGCTGAGCAGCACGCGGGCCGTTCCGATCTCGCCGACCTGGGCGAGATGCAGGGCGCGATTCAGCGTCACGACGTCGCCCGCGTCCGAGTACCGGACCAGCAGCCGGGCCGTCGGCCACAGCCAGAACGGCGGGTCGTCGATCCGCTCGAGCAACGTCCCGTAACGATCCACGTGCATGGCTTCGAAACGACGTACGTCGGCCAGGAGGCGCGCGAGGGCGGGATCCTCGCCGTTCGCCGCTTCGAGCGTCTCGAGCTCGCCCCGCAAGCCCGCGATGGCCGTGTCGGGGGCCGCGGAAAACTGCTGGAGAAACGTACCCCATGCCTCGCGCAGGCTCGCGTACCGGTCGCCGCCGTCGTTCTCGAGCTGCCGAACCTGGCCGGCAACCCGTTCATACATCGCGTGTCCCGAGCTCTCCACGACGAGGTCGAAGAGCAGCCGGTTGGCGTCCTCGACCCGCGGCGTGAACGTCCTGTAAAAAGCGTAGGACTGCAGTCCGCCGACCGTCACGGCGACGGCGATCGCCGGCAGGACAAAGCGCCCCCAGTCCGCAAGCCGCGCTCTCAGTGCGGAAGCCGGCGCCGCTTCGGCCGGAGCCCGGCCGAGCTCCTCTTCACTCGCTGCCATGCTGCCTCCCCGCGTAAGCAACGCGCCGCAACGGCAGATACAGCGTGCCGATCGCCAGGACCCACGCGAGGATCAGAATTTCCGCTGCCTGGAGGCAATAGCGCGACAGCTCGACGCGCTCGTGTCGCACTTCCCGGTAGGCGTAATCCTCGAGATCCGCGATCTCTTTCAATGCCGTGTCCAGGTAACCTTCTCCTACATCGTCGATCGTGTAGACGCTGCCCAGCCTGCGGGCGCTGCGCAGGAATTCCGTGGCCATCGCCGATCCGCCGCCCTCCGCGTCCGTGGTGATCCACAGCAGGTAGAAAGCGACATCGAGCCGCCGCAAGCGATCGAGCTGCTGCTGCAGGTCCCGCGTGTTGCGTGCCTCGGCGTCGGTCAGCAGGATCACGGCGCGCCGGTTCCGGTCCGGGTAACGTTGGATCATGTCGAGTGCCTGCTCCAGCGCCCAGCGGATGTTCGTCCCGTAAGTGACGTACGGATCCATCCCGGCGAGCTGTTGCTCGATGAACTCGAAATTCGACGTGAATCCCGACAGCAGGTAAACCATCGAATTGAAGTAGATGAGCCCCACGCGATCGCCTTCCCTGCGGGCAGCGAGGTAGTGGAGCAGGCTTTCCCGCGCGATCTCATAGCGCGCGAGCTGGGGAATTTTGCTCGGATCGTCCGAGCGTCCGGCATACAGGTCGGCGCCGCGCGCGTATTTCGGCGGATACTCGGCGCGCAACAGGGAAGTGTTCTCTCGCATGGATCGCGAAGTGTCGACGATTACGAGGAAATCCCGTGCGCGATTTTCGACGTGCACCTCCCGGGATACCGAGATGCCCATCATCGCGAGGACGAGCAACAGACTGATCAGCAGGCCGACGATCGCGGGCATCCGGTCCAGCAGGCTTTCGGCGACACCGGCGCGCCTCGTCCGGCCGACGTCGGGGAACGGGGCGCCCTTGCGGCGAAGCCACACGCCGGCCACGAGTATGCATCCCGCGAGCGCCAGCAGCAGCGGCCACCACCTGTCCGCCTGCAGGCTCGACCACTCCATCAGGCCCGCCGGTCCCCGCTGCGTCCGCTCATGCGCGAGCGGTGACGACGGCCGTCAGGCGATTGCGCAGCTCCGCACAGCGCCCGGTGGGATCGTGCAGGAGGTCCAGGAACAAGGCCCGCAATTCCGCGTGAGCCGCGTCGTGCGCCCGGTCGCTATCCAGCCACTCGAACGGGTCGGCTCCCAGCGAGTCGCTGCAGTACCAGACGAGGCAGCGGCGCATGCGGTCGGCCAGCTGCTTCTCGTCCCCGCTCTCCTCGGTCTCGAGCTCGAGCAGGAGTTTTTCCCAGCGCGGCCTTTCTGCGGATGCAAAAAGCTGCTTGCGGCGAAGCCGTAACGGCCACATGAGCGTACCTCCTATTAATATGAGGGAGCCGATCCCCAGGACCGCCAGCGACGTGCGCGTCCGGTCCCGGACCGGCAGCGGATCCGGATAAGCACCGGACGGAAAATAGGCGGCGAACGGACGAAGCTCTCCGGCCTCGTCGCGCTCGATCGCGGTGATCACGGTCAGCTCCTGCGGACGGGGCCGGAACATGAGCTCGCCGGGGCCGGCGCCGGCCACGTAGCGCAGCGTGAATTCGGGCATCGGGTAAACCCTGTCTCCGGGACAGGTCGGCTTGTCGCCCGGGCAGCCGAGGAGCTGGAAGCGCCAGACGTAGCGCAGCTCGTCCGTGTACCCGTCGGCGCCCGGCACGTGCACCCGGCTTTGCTCGACGACGACGGGAGCGGAGCTGCCGACCCAGGCGTCCGCAAAGAAGCGCTCCCCCGGCTCTTCGAGCGTCAACGCGCCCCGGTCCCACGACACCATGACCACCAGGCTCAGGACGTCGCCGAAATGCACGATCTGGCCATCGGGTGCCGCAATGCCTGCGCGCACCATCAGGCGGGTGCCGCGATACACTTCCGGTGCAAACCATTGCGGCTGTCCGGCAACCGCCGGCGTGACCGCGGCGAGGCAGCCGAGCGCCGCCAGCAGCAGAGCGATCGCCCGAGCGCTCATTTGCACCGCTTCCTGCGCACCCGCGCCAGCGCGGCCAGCGCGGGGTACACGTCGGTTTCGTCCCGCAGGACCAGGCAATCGAGACCGAGCGACCGGAACATCCGCACGAGGTCCTCGACCCTTTGCCTCTCTTCCCGATTGATGCGGCGCGCCCGCGCCGGCGTGAGCAGCGTCAGCCGCTGCCGGTTTCGCTCCGGATCCCAAAGCTTGACCTGTCCGAGCTGGCGGGGCGACAACTCGAAGCTGACGATCACCGGTACGACGTCGCAGGACAGCGCGCGCAAGACCGGCCTCCATTGCTGCACGTCCAGCTGCCGCTCCGGGTGCCGGACGGCATGGAAATCGGAGACGACGAAGATCAGGTCGTCGCGAGACACACGCGAGCGCCCCGCCAGCTCGGCCAGCAGGTCGAGCACGTCCCTGCCCGGCTGCACGGGAGCGGTGGCGAGGTGCTCGGCCAGCCTGTCGAGCTGGCTCCTGAGGTTCCGCTCGGCGATCTCCTCGTGGCGCTCCGCGCCGTAGAAGACGGCGCGCACGCGATCGCTGGCACGCCACAGCGAATACGTCAGCTGCAGCAGCGCCAGGTTGCGCACCGCGGCCGTTGCCTCCGAGCTCATGGAGCCCGAAACGTCGGCGTAGATCCGGATCGCGGCTTGCGCCTCCGACTCCCACTCGTTGACCCAGGGATCGTCCGGCGCACTGAACTTGTCGATGTCCCTGGGGTTGTCCTGCCCCGGCTCGTACGGGCGCGCCCGCAGGAAGCGCATGCCCTCGCCCGCGCGTCCCAGCGGGTGGCGTCCGGGCAGGAAGGAAAGCGCGTGCAGCCGGATCGGGAGCAGCACACCGAGCGCGTCGAGCCGTCTTTTGTCGACCGCGGCTCCCGCGCCGAGATCCGCGTCGTTACCAGGCATACCCCCGCTCGCGGAGGATCAGCCGGATCAGCGCCGCCATGTCCACCGGGTAGTTCGTTTCGATGCGGTGGTTGAGCATGGGGAAGGCCGTCGCCATGACGTCATAGGGCAACACGTCGCGGCGGCCGTGAAACAGGGCGTGCGCCTTGAGCAACGGCGGCCAGAAACTCGAAGCGCGGGAGCTCACTCCGCCGCTGGCGCTGATGACCTCGCGGCCCAGGCCGCTCGCATCGAGCTCGGCGGCGGGATACGACGGGTCGCCTGGCCGCGTGGCGACCGTGATGGCGTTGATGAGATGAATGATGTCTTCGCCGAGCCTGACCTCCTCCTGGCAGAGCTCCTGGATGCCCTTGAGCTCCTCGACCGTGAGGATCGGCTGCAGCCGCCGCAGGTTCTCCTTGAGGAACGCCTTGGATTCGCTCGCAATCTGGAACTCCACGTGGCGCGGGGGCGGCGTCCATTCGATCTTCACGAGGAAGCGCTGCTTGGCCGCGGCGTCGAGCTCCCATGTGCCCTCGTGCGAAAGCGGGTTCTGGGTGGCGATGACATGGAACGGCAACGGCAGCGCGTGCTGGTTCTCGCCGATCGTCACCTGGAATTCCTGCATTGACTCCAGCAGGGCGGCCTGTGTTCTTGGATCCGTGCGGTTCAGCTCGTCGAAGAGGACGATGTTGTTGAAAATCGGGCCTTTGATGAGCTGGAACTGCCCGGATTCGCGGCCGATGATCTCCGCACCGAGGAGATCGGAGGGCTTCAGCGTCGGCTGACCGGAAACACGCCCGGTGGTAATGCCGGAGATCGACGCGGCGAGCGCCGTCGCGAGGAGTGTCTTGCCTTCTCCCGGGACGGATTCGATCAGCACGTGTCCACGCGCGAGAATCGCAACGATCGTCGCATCGAGGCCCTCTTCGTGCCCTTTGACGATCTTGCCGAGGTTGTCACGGAGTGCGCGCGCCTTCCCGACGGCGTGTTCGAATTCCACTGATCTACCTACCCCTGTTTCGAACGAAGCGTGTATCTCGCTGCGGGGGAATATGCGGTATCCGCATCAGCCGTTGCAATGCGCCTGCCGGTGGTCCGTGACAACGCGCGCGGTTGCGGGACGCTCCCCCTGACGCCTTTGACGAACCGGCAGTCGCGCGGCTACTGGTGTCGCGCGGAAAGGCGACGAACAAGTTTCACAATCAACTTTGCGCTACCGGCCCCTTTCGATTCACGCCATGCCGAAAGGGCAGCTCGCGCATTCTCGATTTTTCGCAGGCACTTCGAGCATACTCTGTCGCCTCGCACACGGTCAAAAGCGGAATTCGTTTTGACGGAAACGGATTTGCGCATCCATAGAGGAAGAATACATGAAACTGGTGCGCTTCCTGGCAGGCACGCGTGTCGGCCTCGGCGTCGTGGACGGCGATGTGATCCTGGATTGCGATCCGGCGGCGCACGGTCTTCCGGACAACGTCCCCGGAATCCTGCAGGGCGGCGCGCCGCTCATGGAGCGCATTCGGCGCATCGCCGCAAATTCCTCCGCACGGTACCCGATCGATGACGTGCAGTTGCTTGCACCGATCCCGCATCCGGGAAAGTTTCTCTGCGTCGGGCACAACTATCTCGATCATATCGAGGAGCTCGGCATTGAACGCCCTGCGAAGCCGACGATCTTCAACAAGCAATCGACCTGCGTAACCGGCAGCCGCTGCGGGATCGTGAAGCCCGTCGTCTCCGACCACGTGGACTACGAGGGGGAGCTCGGTATCGTGATCGGACGCCGCTGCCGCCTGGTTCCGCGCGAGCGCGCCTCCGAGGTGATCGGGGGGTTCGTTGCCGTCAACGACGTCTCGGTGCGCGACTGGCAGAAGCACAGCCCGACCTGGACGATGGGCAAGTCGTTCGATACGCACGGACCGATCGGTCCCTGGCTCGTCACCGCCGACGAGATAGGCGACCCTCACCGGCTCGATATCAGAACCTGGGTAAACGACGAGCTGCGACAATCCAGCAATACGCGACAGCTCCTGTTCGATTGCTGGTTCCTCGTCGCTTACCTTTCAACCGCGTTCACCCTCGAGCCCGGCGACATCATCGCCACCGGCACGCCGGGAGGAGTCGGATTCAAGATGTCGCCGCCGCGGTGGCTGACCGTCGGCGACACCGTACGGGTCGAAATCGAGGGCATCGGCGTGCTCGAG
This sequence comes from uncultured Woeseiaceae bacterium, assembly GCA_964491485.1. Taxonomy (GTDB): domain Bacteria; phylum Pseudomonadota; class Gammaproteobacteria; order Steroidobacterales; family Woeseiaceae; genus IDS-8. The sequence goes on from CAZBGV010000002.1 coordinate 34,267, forward strand.
AACCCCGTCGTGGCGGAGCCCGAAAACACGGCCTTCATCGAGTAGCCCGGCGCCGCGCTTTCGCGGCGAGAGTGCCGGCCGGCGCGCCGTCCGGCCGGGCGCGGGTCAGGAAACCGACGCCTCCCGATAGAACCCGAGCTTCTCGAAGAGCGGGCGGTCGGAGTTCGAGAACAGCACGGCCGGCTCGCGCTCGGCATTGCTGATGCTGTACGGAACCCACGACGGGATGGCAGTGACGTCGAACCGCTCCGTCCGGAAGTCCTTGCCGTCGGGAAGGTGAAACGTGACGGAACCTTCCATTGTCACGAATACGATGTTCTCCGTGCGCCGCATCGCCTCGAGCTGCGACTTGCCGGGCACCATGCGGATGCAGTTGTTCATGGAGGGGAACGTCGGGCTGCCGTCGACCGGGTTGACGTATTCGATCAGCACGCCGTCCCGTGAATTGCCGCCGCCGCAGTCGAGAAGATCCTGCAGCGCCGCGCGCGAGCGCGCGTATGGATAATAAAGGAGCGAGTTGTCGGACACGGGAACGTGCTCGGGGAACATCGCCTTGCGATGCAGCAGACCGGCGCCGTAGCAGCGCGTCATCGGTTCGGTGGTTTGCCGGATTTCCTGGTATGGCGTGCCGGCGGCGTCCTCGTACTCCTCGAAAAATCCGGCACCGATCCAGTGGGCCACGAGGACGTCCAGCCCGTCGTACCAGACGGCGTGCGCATCCGATTCGTTGTGATGATCGTGCCACGTCCAGTTGGGTGTGATGACCAGGTCGCCGGGAGTCATCGGAACGCGGTAGCCCTCGACCACGGTGCACACGCCTTCCGCCGGAGCCTCGAGGACGAAGCGGAACGCGTTGGCGCTGTGCCGGTGCGTGCGGGCCTGCTCGCCGGGCAGCAGCAGCTGTATACCCCCGCGCAGCGTCGGCAGGGTCGCGGCCGGCATGAAGCCCTTCAGCGCCGGGTTGACGAAGTTGAGGTTCCGGCGCTCTGCTTCGTCGGTGGTCAGGAGATCGCTCAGCTCGAACAGCAGTGCCCGCGCTTCGCCGTACTTCCAGGACCAGGGCACGGCCGCGCTGACCGGTGACGATGTGAAGCGGAAGGCCTTGTTGCCGGTCGCGTACTTCGGATGGGTGGCTGCGAAATAGGTGGTGAAGTTGCGAGCCGTCAACTGCTCTATGAATGCATCCCGACGATTATCTGCCTGCTCCCGCAACATCACGATCACCTCTGATCTGCAAACGGCACGCGCCGCCGTTCTTCTTGCCGCTACTCGCCGATTACCGGGTTGACCAGCGCCCCGATGCCGCTGATCTCCGCCCTCAGGACGTCTCCTTCCCGCAGGAAGCGCTCATGACCGAACGCCACCTCGTGCGGCGTGCCCGTCAGGATCACGTCGCCCGGCTCGAGTGTCAGTCCGTTCGACGCCTGGTGAATGAGATCCTCTATCCTGTGCATCATTCCAGCCGTACTTCCGCTCTGCCGCTCCCCGGGGTCGTTGTCCAGGGTGAGCGTGATCTCCAGCGCGTAGGGATCCGGGATCTCGTCGGGGGTCACGAGCCACGGCCCGATTGGCGCGGCGGTATCGAGATTCTTCAGCGTCAGCCAGTGCAGGCGCGCGGAGTTGGGATCGGATTTCAAGGTCCGGCGATCGCGGAAACTGAAGTCGTTGCCGATGGTGTAGCCGGCCACGTGGCTCATGGCCTGTTCGCGGGGGATGTACTTTCCGCGCTTGCCGATCACGACCGCCAGCTCGATTTCGCTGTCGCATTTCTGCGAGGTCCGTGAACGAAGCACCGGCGCCCGATGCGGCGTGAGCACATTCGGCATCTTGATGAAGAAGTAGGGCTCCTCGGACGGTTTCGTCAGGCTCGCCTGGGCGTGCGACTGGTAGTTCATGGTGACGCACAGCACCTTGGGACAGGGCCCCGTCGGCGGATGAAAGACGATGTCGTCCATGTCGTGCAGCACGCCCCCATCCGCGCCGCCGCCCAGCCGCGCCACCGTTTCGCGGGCCAGCTCCAGCGCTTTCCCGCCGCCGGCAAGCAGGTCGCCCACGGAGCCGAACCAGTCCGGCGCGCGTCCGTCGAAGCAGCGGGCATAGGCGCCGGGGAGGTCGATCACGTGACCGTCTCCCGCAGCAACGCCCAGTCTCGTAGCAGTCTCGCGTCCTATGGAAAAGGTGAGCAGTTTCACGTCAGGCCCCGGAGTCCGCCGCAGGGTGGCAGGTCACTGCGGATTCGAAAGAAAGGCGTCCAGCACCCGGTTGTACTCCGTCGGATTCTCCAGGTTGCTCACGTGGCCGGTTTCCGGGATGACGTGCAGCTGCGAATTGCGGATGCCTTCATGCAGCTTCCGCGCGGAGTCCGGCGGAATGAACTTGTCGTCGCTGCCTGCCGTGATCAGCACAGGCACGTCGATCGTCGCGAGCACCGGGGTCTCGTCTTGCCGCGCGGCCATGGCTTCGAGGGTGGCCGCGTTGACCTCGGCGCTCACCGTGAGATTCATCATCTTGATACTGTCGAGCACCCACGGCCGCTTCTCGAGCACGGACGGCGCAAGCCTTTTCGGCGCGCCGGTGTTCACGAAGTGCTCCAGGCCGTGCTCCCGGATACTGGCAATCTGTTGCCGCCGCCGCGCGACGATCTCTGCGCTGTCGGCCTCCGCCTTGGTATTGCTGAGGACCATGGCCGATATGAGGCCGGGCTTGCGCGCCCACATGCGAAGTGCGATGTAACCGCCCATCGAAATGCCGACGACCACGACCTGCTGCAGGTCCAGCGCTTCACAGAGCTCGATACAGCGCCGCGCGATGGCATCGACGGTATGCTGGTCGTCGCTGAACGACGAATCCCCGTGCCCGGGCATGTCCGGCGCCACCACCCGGTAGCCGCGCTCGAGAAAGTACGTGAGCTGCGGAAACCATAGCGTCTTGTTGTGGCCGAAGCTGTGGAGGAACAGGATCGGGTTCCCGGCACCGCTGTCATACCAGGCAAGCTCGACGCCGCTGAACAATTTCGTGTGCTGCAAGGAGAGAATCCGATCGTTGCAAGTGCAAGTGTATCCTCAGGAATTCTCTGGCATTCTGGCCACGGGCGATAAGGGTGTCAACTCGGCACCGGCCGTCGAGGTCGTCAGGCGCGCAGCGTGCGGTGCCGTATGCTGCGAATGCAGCGATTACGCGGCAACGCGCCTTGCTTCCCGGGGGACTGCACATTGAAAACGACGCATCTCGAGCGCATCAGGAACGACGTCGTCATCGCAAACCGCATCCTGGCAGCAGAGGATGTGGTCGATGCGTACGGTCACGTCAGTATAAGGAACCCGGAGAACCCAAAGCATTTCTTCATGGCTCGCTCGCTCGCGCCCGAGCTGGTGACCCAGGACGACGTTGTGGAGCACGATCTCGAGGGCAATCCCGTCAACGGTGACTCTCGCGCGCTCTATCTCGAGCGGTTCATCCACGGCGGCATCTACGAAGCACGCCCGGACGTGATGGCCGTCGTGCACGCCCACGCCGAGGACATCCTGCCGTACGGAATCGCGAGCGGAACGCCGCTCAGGCCGGTCATTCACTCCGGCAGCTTCATCGGAGCTCGGATCCCGGTATGGGATATCGCCCGGAATTTCGGGGATACGAATCTCCTCGTCTCGAACATGGACCAGGCCCGCGATCTCGCCCGCACGCTGGCCGAAAACAAAGTCGCCCTGATGCGCGGACACGGGTTCGTCGCCGCTGCGCGCTCGGTCATCGAGGTCGTGCGCATGTCGGTCTATCTGCCGCGTAACGCGCGCGCGCTCACCACGGCGCTGTTGCTCGGTGGCGAAATCCGCTACCTCTCCGAAGGCGAGATCGAGGCGCGCAACCAGAAAGCCTACGGCCCGTACTCCACGGCGACCTGGCGCGCCTGGGAATACTGGGCAAACAAGTGCGGATGCGGCCACCTGGCAATCCGGCACGAAGAGCCGGGCAAAGAGTAACGGAGGAGCTGCCGATGTCCCGATTGCCGCTGACTTTCGCCTGCGGGCCCTACGACCGCATGGAGGCCCTGCGCTACAACCTGATCGACGTCGAAGGCATCGACCTCAACTTCCTGCCGATTCAGGCGCCGCGAGAGATCTTCGATCGCATGGTCGGCGGACAGGAGTTCGACGTCTCCGAGCTGTCGCTCGCGGAGTACGTCACGATGACGGCGAGGGGAGAGAGCCCCTTCATCGCCCTGCCCGTGTTTCCGTCAAAGGCGTTCCGGCACAGCTTCATTTGCGTCAATCGCCATGCGGGGATCAAGGAGCCGAAGGACCTTGCGGGCAAGCGCATCGGCACGCCGTTGTACACGCAGACAGCGGCTATCTGGATCCGCGGAGACCTGGAAAACGTTTACGGGGTCGACCTTTCCGGAGTGCAGTGGATCCAGGGAGCGGTGGAGAAGCCCGGCACGCACGGTGACCCGCCGGCGCCCCCGAAGCTGCTCCAGCCGATCACGATCCAGCCCAACACCTCCGACAAGTCGCTGTCGGACCTGCTGCGGGCCGGCGAGATCGACGCCATACTGGGGTCACGCATGCCGGATTCGGTTCGCACTCATCCCGAAGACGTCGCGCACCTGTTCCCGGACTTCCGGGACGAGGAGAAGCGCTATTACGCGCGCTACGGCATTCACCCGATCATGCACCTGGTCGTGATCCGCAAGGACGTCTATGAGCGCAACAAGTGGGTTGCGCAGAGCCTGTTCAAGGCCTTCCTCGCGGCGCGGCAATGGGCCCTGGACGAGATGTACTTCTCCGGCGCCCAGCGCTACATGCTGCCGTGGCTGTTCGATGACCTGCGCGAGATCGATGCGACTTTCGGCAAGGACTTGTGGGCGTATGGCGTCGAGAGGAACCGCAAGACGCTCGAGACGTTCATCAAGTACATGCGCCAGCAGCATTTCATCGCGGACGAGCTCCCGGTCGAGTCGCTGTTCGCGCCGATTCACGGCCGGGTGGAGTGACCCGCCGGCGCACCGCGGCCCCTCAGGGCGGGAACAGGACGCCCGTGAACAGCCGGTAGTCGAGCAGCTTCACGAAGCCGAGCCACATGCACGCCGTGGCTGCCGCGGCGATCGCCGCCGAGCGCAGTGCGCCTTGCCGGCCCGCCATCCGGAGGAACGTGAAGATGAAGGCCGGCGTAGCGACGAGGAATCCTGCGAACCAGATGCCGGCGAGCAGGGCAACCAGCCAGGCCGACCCCTGCGCGGCCCGCGTCCAGTCCCCCGTTGCACGACCGCTCTCCGGCTCCGGCAGGCCGGCGGCCGTGCGTTTGCAGCGAACGAGCTCCCTGAGCCGGATGAGGAGCTCCGTCAGCGCGAGCGCCAGGAAGATCCAGCCGGCAAAGCGCGGGAAAAGGCTGCTCGCCCGGCTGTAACCATACGCGGAAACCAGCAGCACCGTCGCCGCCCCGGCGAACAGCAGCGCCATCAGCACACCGCCGACCGGCTTGTCGTACCTCGCGCTCACGAGGCGGCTCTGCGTTTGCGCAGCGCCTGCCGGGCCGGTATCACAAGCGCGAGCACCGCCATGGCGAGCAGGACCAGGGTGGTCGTATCCGTGAAAAAGCGGAGCCAGTCGCCGCGAAAGCGGATCATCGACAGCATGAAATTCGTTTCCATGAGGTCGCTGAGCACGAACGCGATCACGAACGTGATGCGCGGGTAGCCGGTACGTATCATGAGATAGCCGAGCAGTCCGAAGAAGGCGGTCACGAACACGTCTCCCATCGAGCCCTGCAGGGCGTACGCTCCGACGAACGAGATCGCGATCACGCAAGGGATCAGGACCGAGGAGTCCACGTAGGCGATGCGCGCCAGGTAGCGGGCCACCAGCAGGACCAGGGCGGCACTCGAGAGGGTCGCGGCGAGCAGCGCAAGAATCAGCACGAAGATCGTCGTTTCCTTCTCGAGCAGCAGCATCGGGCCGGGATCGAGTCCGTGGAGGACGAGCACGCCCAGGAAGAGTGCCATCTCGGCGCTGCCCGGCACTCCGAAAGCGAGTGTCGGAATGAGCGCGCCGCCATCCTTGGCATTGTTTGCCGCCTCCGGGCCGATCACACCGCGGATATCCCCGGAACCGAATTTCTCGTTATTGCTGCTCGTCTGCGCGACGAATGAATAGGACAGGAACGCCGCGACCGTGCCGCCCACCCCGGGCACCATGCCGATCAGCGTGCCGATGGTCGATCCGGAGAGCAGGGCGCGCGGATTGGCCAGCACGGCTTTGATGCCGTCCCGCGTACCCACGACGCGCACGTCACCGGCCGAAGAGTTTCGCGCGATGGGCCCGCCGCGAACATAGAGGTTGAGCATCTCCGCGACGGCGAACATGCCGATCAGCACGGGCACGATGGACAGCCCGTCCCACAGGTACTCGATACCCGCCGTATACCGTTCCGTCCCGCCGATGCCGTCATAGCCGACGAAGCCTGCGAACAGCCCTACGCAGGCGGCAATCAGGCCGCGCAGGAGATTGCCGCTCGCGACGGTGAGCGACGTGAGCCCGAGCACCGTCAGCATGAAAATGGCGGGAGGACCGAACCACATCACGACCGATTTGGCGAGCGGCAGCGCGAACACCAGGATCAGCAGTCCGACCAGGCCGCCGAGCGACGAGGCAGCCGCCGCCGCGCCGATGGCAAGCCCGGCTTTTCCCTCGCGGGTGAGCGGATAGCCGTCGAAGCAGGTGGCAGCGTTCGGAGCGGTCCCGGGCGTGTTGACGAGAATCGCGGTCATCGATCCCCCGATGGCGACCGAGCCCATGACGCCGCCCATCAGCACGATCGCCTGGTCGGCCTCCATGCCGAACGTGAGCGGCAGGAGCAGCGCAATGGCGGTCGCACCGCCCAGCCCCGGAATGACGCCGAAAGCAAGCCCGACGAGGACCCCGACCATCAGGTAAACCAGGTTGCTGCCGTGCATCAGGTAGACGGCCGCCGCCGCCACCGACTCGAACATCTCCCCCCCTCGTGATATGGCCTAGAAGGTGTTCGGGTTACTCAGGTCCGCCTTGAACCGCTCGTAGAACCGGAAGTTCGCCTCGACCGCCCCGGCCGTCGCTTCGCCGTCGAGCGGACGCAGCTCGAGCCGGGCCTTGCGCGCCACCTCGCGAAAGCCGGGATCGGAGACGGCCCTCATGAAGGCCGCCCTGAGCTCCGCCAGGAGCTCGTCGTTCATGCCGGGAGGCCCGGCAATCGACCGCTGCAGGTCCAGCAGCGACAGCACGGGGTATCCGAGCTCGGTGAAGGCCGGGACGCCTTCCACTTCGCTCCGCTCGCCGGAGACGGCAAGGGCGCGGAGGTCTCCGGACGCAAGGTACTTGCTTGCCGACGACACGGGGGCGAGCGCCACGTTGCCGTCGCCGCGGATGAGCGCGACGAGATAATCGGCAGTCCCGGAGTAGCCGGCGAGGAAAATCGGGTCTTTGCCCATGAGACCCAGCTGGTTGGCAGTGATCTGGCACGCGGCCAAAACCGTGGATCCGTAGCCTGTCGAGAGGAAGACGATCTCGTTTTGTGCCTGCAATTGCGCAATCGAACGGATGCCGGATTTCGCCGAGACCAGCAGCAGGTAATGCTGCGCCTCGATGCGCCCGATCCAGCTCAGCTCGCGCAGATCGTAGGCGACCTCCTCTCCGAGCACCGCCGGCAGGACGAATCCCGGAAGATTGAAAATCCCGAGCGTCGATCCGTCGGGATCGGCACGGTACACCGTCGTTGCACCGCGGCGTCCCCCCGCACCGGGAACGTTCTCCGGCAGGACGTTGATTTCATCGCCGAGCTGGCGCGCGAAATACGGGGCCAGCGCGCGCACCGTCAGGTCAAAACCGCCGCCCGGGCGGTATGGAATGACGATGGACAGGTTACGGGACGGCAGCGGCACGTCGGCCACCGCCGGTGCCGCCATCAGCCACGACAGAAGCAGCGCGAGAGCGACATGCAGCCGGCCTCGCCCTGATTCAGATCGCGGCAAGATCTTCCATCCAGTGCGACTTGACGAACAGCTTGTCGATCACCCGGTTGAAGACCTTGAGCTCGATCTCACTGAGGTCGTCGAGCAGCCGGTCCTCGAAATCCAGCGCCAGCGGTGCGATTTCCTCCAGCAACTGCGCCCCCTCTGCCGAAAGGTTGAGGATGGAGCGCCGGCGATCGGAATCGGCGAACCGCCGGTCGATGCGGCCGCTCTTCAGCAGTTTCGTGACCGCCCGCGAAACCGCGACCTTGTCGAGCTGCGTATGTTCCGCGACTTCGACGGCGGACAGGCCCGGGTACTTGCCCAGCACCACGATGATCCGCCACTCGGCGGGCGTCAGGCCGAACCGGGTGCTGTAAATGGCGGCAATGGATTTGCTGACGGTCTGCGAAAGATTGGAGAGGCGGCAGGGAATGAAATCATCGAGCAACAGCTCCCTGGAGCGCTCGATTTTCAGCGCGGCATTGTTCATCACGATCATCACCACTGGGGTTGCTGGCCAAAGTGTAATATCGATATTACCGCAGCTTCGGCAAAATCCAAGCAGTTTCCGATGCACCGGACCCAAGGGGCCTATCCTCGAAAGTAACATAATGAAAAATAACGGTTCGGCTGTCTTCACTATATGGGCGGCCCCGGGAGCCTGATCGGCGGCTAGTGCGCGCGGTATGATTGATATTAGGGGAGACGGGTTGATACCATGGCTGCTGCACCGACCGCCGTTCCACTTCTGAACCTCCGGTCCCGCGACGGCCCGGGCTGAATACTGGCTGCCGTTCACTGCGAGAGAGGATTCCCACTTGTCGACCAACCTTCGCGAGTTGCAGCCCACGCGCGGCATGACGCTGTCCAGCCAGATCGTCGCGAACATCCGGGACGCCGTATTTGCCGGCGACCTGAAGCCGGGCGACGTGCTCGGCTCGGAGGCCGACCTGGCTCGTCAATTCGGGGTCAGCCGGATGAGCGTTCGCGACGCGCTGCGGAGCCTGGAGGCGATGGGCATTGTCGACATCCGCATGGGCGCCAAAGGCGGCGCGGCCATCGCCGCCGGCAACATCGACCGGTTTGCCGATGCGCTCGCCGTGCAGCTCGTCCTGATCGGCATCACCAAGGCCGACCTGCTGCAGGCGCGCGCAGCCACCGAGAGTATGACGGCCGAGCTGGCCGCCCGGCATGCGACGCCGGCAGACCTGGTCGAGATAAAGGCCATCGTCGACGAAGCGGAGGCAAGCATCGGTGACGCTGATCGCACGGTGATGCTGGGCGAAAGATTTCACATTGCCGTCGCGAGGGCGGCGCACAACCAGATTCTTCTGGCGCAATTGAAGGCCATGCGCGACGTCCTCTGGCGCCCGGGACGGCAACCCGGGCCCGAGCACGCCAAGTGCATCGCGCACGTCCATCGCGCGTTGTACGAGTTGATCGCTGCCGGCCAGGCGGAAGAGGCGCGCCAGCTCATGTCGAGCCACGTCAAGACGCTGAAGTTCGATACCGTCGAGGAACGACGCTTCCGCGCGCAAGCCGTGTGAGCTGACCCGGTCGCGGATCGGCCCGCCGGCTGCGGCGGGCCGCGAGCCGGTTACCGCGCGCGCAGGAACTCGAGCAGGCGATCGGGCACGTTCGCTTCCGATTGCTCTTCGACTGCGATGTCCCAATACTCGGCCTGCGGCAGGCACTCCGCGAGATAGCGCGCGGCGGACGTTGCGTGCGCCACGTCGTTGCCCGGCACGACGAGCGCCGGCAGGTCGAGCCGCATCAGGTCTTCCGGCTCCGCCCCCGGAGCGGTGTCGCGATCGATGAGGCCGCGTGCCATGCCCGTCACCAGCAGCTTGTACCTGTCCTTGTCCATGCGCGCGTAGTCGTCCGCGAATCCGGCATCCCGGCGTATCACCGGCGCCCACGGACCGATGCGCGGATCCTTGCCGAATCCTGCCTCCGATTGCCGTGACAGCTCGACGACCCCTGCGAGCCCCGCGGCATCCACGAACGCGAGATGCTCGGCGAACCGCGAATGCCCGCGTATGCGGAATGCCGCGCCGCCAACCGGCCAGTAGAGAACCAGGCTGCGAACCCTTTCCGGGTACGTGGCAGCAAATGCCGCGACCGGGCAGCAGCCCATGCACCCGCCGAGCAGATGGGCAGAGTCGATTGACAGGTGATCCAGGAGGCCTTTGCCCTGCTCGACGTAATCGGCCCAGGTGATGCGCTCTACCCGGCCGCCGGACCGACCGGTTTCACGCCGATCGAAGGCGATGCAAAGAAAGTGCTCCTTCAGTCGCTCGAGCATCCGCGTGCGCGCATAGGAGCCGAGCGTCGACCACTTATCCAGTGTGGCGTCGAATCCGCCGGGCGAGAACATCAGCAGAGGCGGTCCCTCTCCCAGCGTTTCGTAATTCGTTTCAATTCCGTCGATGTTGGCAATCGGCATGTCAAACTACCCTTTCTTCCCCGGCGACGATGCGCCCCTGATCTGGCGCCCGGCACGCACATCGTCGCCGAGCGCCTTGAGTGCCTCGAGCGCGATTTGCGCTACGTTCGCGTAAGTGTCGATGTCTGCATCGAGATGCTTCGCCGCGTAACCGATCGCCGCGTGCGCCATGCGCACGCGCCCGTCCAGCCACGGCCCGCCGCCGAAACCGCCGATCACCGGGATCGATACCGCCTGGGCGACGGCCGGGCCGACCACCGGCCCCGAGTTGGTGAAGTCGAGCAGCGCGGCGCCCGCGTCTTCGAGCATGCGGGCCTCTGCCACGAGTCGTTCCTGCATCTCCGAGGTTACCTGGGCTTGCGCGCCGGACATCACCGCGTAATCGAGCCCATAGTGCAGCGCGGTCTGCGGTGTGATGCCGAACTGGGCCCACACCGGGACCCCCGCCCGAGCGAGCTCGGTCACCGTCTCCGGATAGGCTGCGGCGCCATCGAGCTTGACCATATCGACTCCGGCTTCCTTCACCAGCCGTATCGCGGCCTCCAATGCTGCCGCCTTGCCTTGCTGCAGCGGTCCAAACGGAAAATCACAGCTCACCAGGGCACGAGTCACGCCGCGGCGCACTGCGCCGGCGACGATCAGCATCTCCTCCATTGTGACCTCGAGGGGATTCGCATGTCCCCAGAGATTGACGCCGACGGTGTCGCCAACAGACACGATGTCCACACCCGCACGATCGGCGATGCGTGCGAGCTGATAATCCCAGACTACGACGCCAAGGATTTTTTTTCCTTCGCGCTTCATCAAATGAAGCTGCGGAATAGTGATCTTGTCGGCCATCAGCCTGCTCCACTCATCCACTCACATGCGCCCGGAAGAGCACCGTCGCGATGAAGTATTTCCCCCCTGTCCCTGCCTGTCCAGAGGAAACGATTACTTTCGTAACGAAGGCCGCGCCGGGCTTGATTAACGTCGGCCGATACCGTCTATCGTGCTGTGATCGAACACCTTGCCTGGCCTGTCTTTTCCAGCATGAACAGGCATTACAAAGGCAGCGGTGGTTTCGTTTGGAATTGTAATGCTGCTGCGTTTGCGCAAAAAAGTGATCCGGTTATTATTGCCGACAAACAATATCAGAGCATATTGCCTCGCCTTCCTGCGGACCCGACCTGACGATTTGACGGACGATCGCAACGCGCATCATTGCTTCACCGCGCGTTCGCGCCTCAACAGGAAGCGGGACTTCGCAAAGGGAGACACTTTAAGGAGCAGGACCTGATGCTAGTCAAGGAGAAAAACGATCTGTTGACCCAAACCGGGCCCGGGACTCCGATGGGTGAGCTCTTCCGCTGCCTCTGGCTTCCGGTGTTGTTGCCCGAGGAACTTCCCGAGCCTGACTGCCCGCCGGTGCGGGTTCAGCTCCTCTCTGAGAAGTTGATTGCCTTCCGGGACACGGAAGGACGCTTGGGGCTCATCGACGAGTTCTGCGCGCACCGCCGCGTGTCGTTGTGGTTCGGACGAAACGAGGAAAACGGACTGCGGTGTCCCTACCACGGATGGAAATTCGACGTCACCGGCCAGTGCGTGGACGTCCCGTCCGAGCCGCCGGAAACGGGATTCTGCAAACGGATAAAGCTCAAGTCATACAGTCTCGTCGAGAAGGGCGGCATCATCTGGGCGTACCTGGGAGACCCGGCAAAGAAGCCCCCGCTGCCCGAATACGAGATCTGCAACGTCAGGGACGAGCAGCGATTCATCTCCAAGCGGTACCAGGAATGCAACTGGCTGCAGGCGATGGAGGGCGGAATCGATTCGAGCCACGTCTCGTTCCTCCACAGCGCCAATCTCGATTCCGACCCGCTGTTCAAGGGGGCCCGGGGAAACCGCTACAACCTGTCGGACAAGCGCCCGGTTTTCGAGGTCGTCGACCACGAAGGCGGTTTGTTGATTGGTGCAAGGCGCCAGGCCGAAGACGGACAATGCTACTGGCGAATCACACCCTGGGTCATGCCGACTTTCACCATGGTTCCGCCGCGCGGGGATCATCCGGTGCACGGCCACTTCTGGATTCCGATCGACGACGAGCACTGCTGGGCATGGAGTTTCGACTACACGGCCAATCGCGACCTCACCCGTGAGGAGCGACAGGCGATGGAGAACGGCGAAGGCATCCATTGCAAGTACGTGCCGGGCACGTACATTCCGCTCGCGAACAAGAGCAACGACTACCTGATGGATCGCGAGGCGCAGAAAGCCGGGATCACCTACAGTGGTGTGCTCGGGATTGCCATCCAGGATGCTTCGCTGCAGGAGAGCATGGGCCCGATCTGCGACCGCACGAAAGAGATGCTCGCGCCGACCGACAAGGGCATCATGCTGGCGCGTCGCAAGATGTTCAAAGCCCTCAAGGAGCTGCAGGAGAACGGTAAGCTGCCGCCGAGCGTGGATCCGGAGACTCACAAGGTCCGGTCGGCGTCACTGCTGCTGCCGGAAGGCCAGCCGTTCGTAGACGGCATGGGCGACGCGGTGCGAGTGGTACCCGGGAAGCCGCACGCCTCAGTCTGAGGCCTCGCCCCTCGCAGAGTGTTCGAGCCGCGGGCCAAGCCTGCGGCTCGAACACTCCACTTTCACGATCAAACTCCCCTCAAAGTCCCTTCTTTCTGAGGGCAGCGTCGAGCCGCGGGTAGACGCGCCTGGCGTTCAGCTCGAAGACCTTGCGACGATCCTCGTCGCTCAAATCCAGCGCGTCGATATAGCGCTTGGTATCGTCGAAATTGTGCCCCGTCTCGGGATCCACGCCCTTGACGGCTCCGAACATCTCCGAGGCAAAGAGAATGTTGTCGACGTCGATGACCTCGAACAGCAGGTCTATACCTGCCTGGTGGTATACGCAGGTGTCGAACCAGACGTTCCGCATCAAGTGCTCGGACAGGGCCGGCTTCTTCAACATGTCGGCAAGGCCGCGGTAACGGCCCCAGTGATACGGCGCCGCGCCGCCGCCGTGCGGGATGATGAACCTCAAATCCGGAAAGTCCCGGAACAGGTCGCCCTGGAGGAACTGCATAAAGACGCTGGTGTCGGCGTTGATGTAGTGAGCGCCGGTCGTGTGGAAGTTCGGATTGCACGAGCCGGAGACGTGGATCATCGCCGGTACGTCGAGCTCAACCAGCTTTTCGAAAAACGGGTACCAGGCCTTATCCGTCAGCGGCGTACCGGTCCAGCGACCCCCTGTCGGGTCGGGATTCAGGTTGCAGCCCACGAAGCCGAGCTCATTGACGCAGCGTTCCAGCTCCTCGATCGAGCGCTCGATCGGAACGCCGACCGACTGTGGCAGCTGGCAGACCCCGATGAAGCTGTCGGGAAAAAGCTGCGTGACACGGTGAATGAGATCGTTGTTCATGCGTGTCCAGGTGCGTGACACGGTCTCGTCGCCGATATGGTGCGCCATTGCCGAGGCTTTCGGCGAAAAGATCGTCATATCGGCCCCGCGTTCCCGCAAGGCCCGCAACTGGTTGTTCTCTATCGTTTCGCGAATCTCGTCGTCGCTGATCTGCTCCAGTCGCGGCGGCGGCCGGGACGGATCCTCGAAATGCGCGATCTGCGCGTCCCTGAAAACCTGGAGCTTTCCCGGAGCGGTCGTGTAGTGACCGTGGCAATCGATGATCATCATGGTTTCCCGAAAGCGAACTCTGCGTCAGTCCCGATCCTTGTAGACCAGGCCCTTGGCGGCCAGCCGCGAGCGCATGCCGTGCATGTCGAGCCCGAGCTCTCCTTTCGCATAGCGTGCCCGGATTTCCGCCTCTTTCTCCTCGCGCCGGGCTGACTTCTCGAGCACGTCCTCCGCTTCCGTGAAGCGCACGACGACTACGCCGTCATCGTCGGCTACGACGATGTCACCGGGGTTGACCAGCTCGCCGGCACAGACCACGGGCAGATTGACGTCGCCAAGCGTTTCCTTCACCGTGCCCTGCGCGGAGATGCTGGTCGACCATACCGGGAAAGCCATGCGGGTCAGGTCGGCCACGTCGCGGACTCCGGCGTCGATCACCAGGGCAGTCACGCCGCGTGCCTTCAACAGGGTTGCAAGGAGATCCCCGAAATAGCCGTCACTGCAGGGCGACGTGGGCGCGACGACGAGCACGTCGCCCGGACGGCACACCTCGGCCGCTACGTGGATCATCCAGTTGTCCCCGGGCGGGACAGACACCGTGACGGCACTGCCGGCGACGTGCGCGCCGGAAAAGATCGGGCGCATTCCGGGAGCCAGCAAGCCCTTCCGGCCCTGCGCCTCGTGAATCGTCGCCACCCCGAAGTCCCTGAACCGGGTCAGCGTCTCCGGCGCGGCGCGCGGGATATTCTCGAAGACTATTGCCACGGCATCAGGGATACGTGGATGACGTCCTTGGCCGCGCCGACCGCCTTGATGGCCTGATCGGTGTCCTTCAGCCCCATGCGATGCGTCGTGATCAGCTCAAGCGGGAAGCGCTTGGAGTTGAGCTGCTTCAGCGCGAGCTCGCAGGACTCGAAGTTGTGGCCGCGGGCGCTCTTGATGGTGATGTACTTCGTCGCGACCTTGCCGATCGGAAAATCGGGGAATTTCGCGACTTCCCCCTGCACCAGCATCGTGCCGCCCTTGCGCCGCAGGGCGTCGATACCGAGCAGGACCGGGGCGAGGCCGCCGCCGGCGGTGCAGTCGAGCACGACATCCACGCCTGCGCCGCCGGTAACCTCGCGAATGCGTTCGAGCGGCTCCTCTTCCTCGACGTTGATGACGCAATCCGCGCCGAGGCGCCTGGCCACGTCGAGCCGGACAAGGTCTTTCGATGTCCCGGTCACTATGATCAGGGACGCACCCGCCTGGCGGCAGGCAACGACCTGCGACAGGCCCTGTTGGCCGGGCCCCTGGATGAGCACGCTCGAGTCGTAGCCGACCTTGCAGTCGAACAGCGCCCACTGGATGCCGTTCGCCATGGGCGTCGCCACGCCGGCGAGCTCCGGCGACAGGCTGTCGGGCACCTTGTGCAGCACTGCGTTCCAGGGGAGATACATGTACTGGGCGAAGCCGCCCCAGAGCGACGGCGTTCGATTCGCCGACGTGTACCCATAGCGCAGCGCCTGCGGATTGTTGCGCCAGTCGGTCGCCGCGCAGAGGCGATACTCACCCTTATGGCACCACTCGCAGGCAAAGCACGGAACGTAGTGCTCGACGAAGACGAGATCGCCTTCCTTCAGCTTCTTGCGTTCCTGGAACTGCCGGCCCGCCTTGGCAATGTAGCCGATGTTCTCGTGCCCCATGATGACCGGATCGGCGATCGGCGGGTCGGCGTAGAACCTGACGTCGGTTCCGCAGATCCCCGCCACTTCCATTTTGAGGAGGGCGCCATCCGTCGGGATGTCCGGCATCGGATACTCGCGGAATTCCGTCTTGTGCGCGCCGGTACGAACCGCGGCGACTACTTGCTCGGCCAAAACCTTCTCCTGAGATTCTTCGCTTTGTGTCGGAACGTCTTGAACGAGGGTACGTCCCGTATTGCGGTGAATTATGCAACGTCTTTGCGATTCGCGACACCGGCACCGGCCAGGCGGCGGGAAACCGGGCCGCCGCGGCACCCTGCGTGCTGCTCGCGCGCATTCTTGCTTTCGTTCGAAACCGTTACATCGACAACGACGACCGGGCCGGAACGGGGTTGCCGCCCGGCTCCGGCGCTTGCCTACGGGACCTGGTACACGACACCGACATACGCGGACAGCGGAGCACCGGGATTCAGTATCGCGTCGCCCGGGGCGGCAACGTTGCGCACGCTGTGGTTGGCGACGTAGCTCTCGTCCAGCAGGTTCCTGACGTCCGCATAAACGCTCCACCGTTCCCCGGAAAAGCCGGCGCGCAGCCCGAGCAGCGCGTACGACTCCACGCTGTAGCGATTGGCGAAATCGGCATACCGCCGTCCCACGAGCTCGAACGTGGGGCCCGCGTAAAAACCGAGGGCCCCGCGCCACATCACCTCCCCGGCCAGCACGTACTCCGGCGCGGCCGGAAGCCGGTTGTCGCCGTAGGTTGCATCGCCATCGAAATGGAACTCGTTGACGGTGAAACTCACTCGCGGCTCGAGATATCGATCGCTGCCTCTTCCGAGCGAAAGCCGCGATGCCAGGAAGCCCTCGAGGCCGGCATGTACCGTGCGACCGACGTTGGTGACGAGGCTCGTGCCAGGGGCTTCGGGATCCTCTACGGACAATATTTCATCCTCGATCCTCCCGTAATAGAGGGCGACGTCCCACTCGAGCGTGCCGCCCGCGCCCAGCTCGCGGTGGCCGCGCGTGCCGACCTCGAGGACCGTGCCTTGCATCGGGTCGAGGGTGGCGTCGCCGCCGGCGACGTTGTCCTGCAGCTCGTAGTTGGTGGGCGGCTCGAACAGCCGGCTCAGGCTGGTGTAGAAGCTGGCCCCGTCCCGTGGCTCGTAAATCAGGCCGACGCGGGGATTGATGCTCGAATAGTCATCGGCCGGATGGTCGACGGAGCCGGTTTCCGCATCGATGGTGCGTACGTCGCGGCCGGCCGCAACGGCCTGCGCACCGATGATGAGCGTAGTCCTGTCGCTGAGCTGCCAGCGATCGACGGCGAACGCTTCGAAGAGCTCTGCGCTGTTGTCGATGCGGCTCGACAGGCCGTTCGGGAGGCCGCCGAGGTTGCGGTAGTTGCCGCCTTCGGCGCGGTCTTGCGCGTAATTGAATCCGGCGAGGAGATCGTGCCGGCCGATGCGGTGCTCGTAGCGCAGGACCGCGCCGACGTCGCGCTGGTCCTTGTCGATGAGCAGGCTGAAAACCTCCACGGGCTGGCCGGGCCCCGGTCCGTCGAAGTCGACGAACACCCTGTCGACGATGGGATGAAAGAGCGACTGCTCCTCCACGGATACACCGAATTCGAGCCGCCGGGTCGAATCGATCTGCCATACCGTCTTCCCGGCAAGTCTCCAGGTGTCCACGTCGATCTGGTAATTGCCGTTCAGGGCCTCCTCGCTGGCGCGATCGGGATCTGCTTCGAGCTGTGCGCGGCTGAGCGTCCCCGGCAGCTCCTGGTCGTTCTCGAGCACCGTAGCGTACAGGCGTGCCGCCACGGCATCGGTAACCTGCCAGCCGGCGTTCGCGTAGAAGCCGCGACGTTCCTGCCTGTTGTGCTCCCGGTAGCCGTCCCAGGACTTGCTTTCGAGCATGACCAGGCCGTCGAAGCGTTCGTTGAAGACCTGGCTGGCCGTCACGCGTGCGAGCCGCTGCCCGTGACTGCCGCCGTTCAGGCTCACCGCCGCCGCCGGGCTGTCGAACGCCGTGGCCGAAGTGAAGCTGATCGCCCCGCCCAGCGTGCTTGCTCCGTACTTCAGCGCGTTCGCTCCGCGCGCGACCGTCGCATGTTGCGCGGTCAGCGGATCGAGCACGCGGTTGTGATTGCTGCCGTCGGCCGTGGTGACCGGCAGGCCGTCCAGCAGGAGCTTGATGCCGTTCTGGTCGTAATCCGTGGCGTCGAGATTGGACCCGCGACTGGACAGGAAGAGCGTGTCGTTGCCGCTGTCGCTGGATGACCAGACGCCGGGCACGTATCGCAGCACGTCGGCGAGACTGGACACGTTCTGCTCGCGGAACTCGCCCATGTCGATCAGGCTGACTGCGCCCGGCGTCAGCTCGATTTCGGCAAGCTCGCCGTCCATCGGCTCCTGCGTGCCGGTCACGACGATGGACTCGATGCCCGGGTCCGCCGCGGCGGCACCGGCCTCCGCGGAAGCGGGGCAGCAAGGCAGTAAGAACAGTAGAAGCGGCGACGCTGTCGCCGCAATGCATCCGCGATTGTGCATTGGGTCGGCACCTCATGTGGCATCCCCGGGGCTTCCCGGTCGGGATGCGGAAACGGCAGCGATGGGCTGCGATCAGGCTCGATCGATGCGAGCGGGAGGTGCGCGGGCGCTGTAGGAGACGGCCGGCAGGAACGGCGCGCCCGCTTCCGATACCGCAGGTGGAGTCACCTGCTCGAAGACGAGCGCCGCCGTCGCGGACTCGGCGACCGGGAGGAACGCGGCCGATGCGGCGGCGAAGGCACAGGCCTCCCAGGCGGTATGCTCCCGGGAATCGTCCTGTGTCCCGTGGTGATGATGGTGAGCGCCCGGGGCGCCGGGAAGATTCAGCAGCGCCGTGGACCAGTTGCCGGGACAAAGCACCACCGGTCCGCCCGCGGCCAGCGGCGCGGGCATGTAGCCCGCGGGGATCAGCGCGCGGCAGGCCAGCCCTGAAAGAATCAGGCCGAAAAGTGCGCGCTGCAGAGCCGTCATGGCGTCACCGCCCCCCGAGGACTCTCGCGCCGCGCCTCCTGCGGAAGCGCCAGGCGGCGGCCCCGGCCGTGAGAACCAGCAACGCGGCGGCGACGAAGGCACCGGAGCGGTCGCCCGTCGGGGTCGCCGGGCCGGCGGGCGCCGCGTGCCGCGCGGCCGCGGCGCGCGGCAAGGCATCCGCCTGCGCGTCGTAATCCGTCGGCCGGCGCGCCTGCGGATCTTTGGTCGTGTACCTGCCCGTCTCCGGGTCGATGTAAATCATGTACGGCGGATCTTCGTTGTTGTCGCTCGCGGGCGCGCTCGCGGGCGCGAGGAACGCAGCCAGGAGGAACGCCGCAGCCACGGAAGCCCTGCACCGGCGCGCCGGTCCTGCGGGCGGGAAACGGGCCCGCCGCCCCGCCGGTCGTGTCAACGCCCGGCAACGCGGGAGCCCCCGTGCTCTCAACCACCCGGGCTGCATGCCCTGCCCTCCGCCCGGCGCCCGCCGGCGCGAGTCAAGGAATCAATCGCCCCATAATCTTGCATTATACGCGAGCCGGCCCGCTACGAACGTCAGGTCGATGTGCAACGTGTCGAGCTTCTCCTCGGGCACTTCCAGGAAGTCGCCGTTCAGCACGGTCACGTCCGCCCACTTGCCGGGCTCGAGCGAGCCGAGCTCGTCGTCCTCGCCGACGAATCGCGCCCCGTTGATGGTGAGCATCCGCAGAGCGGTCTTGCGATCGATCGCCTGCTCCGGGGCGATCGCACGGCCGTGGTCGTCCTTTCGCGTCACCGCCCATTTGATCATCTTCATGGGATGATTGCTGCCGCTGCTGCCTTCGAAATGTACGTTTATGCCTCGTTCGATCAGCTCCTTGACCGGCTGGATGTGATCGAGCTGGCTGGCATACTCGTACAGGATCGGCGCTTTCCCGGCCACCAGCCGTGGATCGAAGTACTCGCTGATGTTGAGCGCAAACCGCAGCTTGTCGTTGTACTTCTCGATGAGCGGGAAATTTTCCTCGTCCCAGACGACGTTGTGGTCGTAGGCATTGGGCTTGACCTGCTCGAACAGCACCTCTTCCTGGGTATAGGCATTGTCGACGGCATCGAGCACGACCTTCATCGCGCCGCTGCCCATGTTGTGGTTGCCGCTCGTGTTCCAGCCGTACTTGATCAGCAGGCGCATGGTATTCCAGTCCGTCTGCGCCTTCTGCTCCTCGGTCAGCTCGTCCCAGGACAGCCCGGTCATGCCTTCGCCGCTCCACTTGTTCCAACCGTGCGGCGTCCCGCCGACTTCGGGCATGATTTGGTCCTTGGGTTTGACGGTCAGCATGCCCGACGGACTGTTCGCGCCGTCATCCAGCGACGCGAGCGCGGCGCCGACGATCTTCACCATCGGCCCGCGCCCGGGA
Organism: uncultured Woeseiaceae bacterium; assembly: GCA_964491485.1. Taxonomy (GTDB): domain Bacteria; phylum Pseudomonadota; class Gammaproteobacteria; order Steroidobacterales; family Woeseiaceae; genus IDS-8. The sequence continues at coordinate 54,400 of CAZBGV010000002.1, forward strand.
TCGTACAGCGAGAAATCGACGAGGTTGCCGATGCGCTTCAGGTATTGCTCCGGAAACGGATTCTGGCGCGTGAAATCGTGACCGGGGAAGACGCGCATCGAGAGCTCTCCTTTATGGAAGATCTCGTTCAGCATGCTGATCGTCAGCCCGCTCATGTGTCCGGTCGTCGTGGTCACGCCTGAAGCCAGGTAGCCAAGGAAGGAAGCCTTGGCGTCTCGAATGCCCTGCTCGATGTATTCGCGGCTGGGGTACGGACGGGCCTGCCAGCCGATGAAACCCGTCGCTTCATGGAACAACGCACCGGTCGGTTCGCCGTTCTCGTCCTTGACCACTCCGTAATGATCTCGCGGCAGGCCCATCGAGAATGCCCGCTCCAGCATCGCATGATTCGCCCGGACGTCGCTGCTCGTGTAGAAGAGCGCTATCGGGTTGTTCGGCGCGAGCTTGTCGATGTCGTCTGCCGTCCAGTCGAATGCCTCCCCGGGGAAAGTCTTCGGCATGTTGATGAAGACCGGCTCGCCAGGTTCTGCCTTCTCGACGACGTCCTCGATCGAGCTGAGCAACATTTCCATGTCGCTCCCCTGGATGCGGCCTGACAGCCAGCCGCCGACCATCGTGTCCTTGTAGATGTCGCCGCCGGGGACCGCATTGTCACCGTCGTTGTAGATATAACCGGGCGTTGCGGTGCGTCCGTTCAGGTCGACGCGCTCCGTGTCCGGCCCCGCCAGCTCGAGCATTTCCTCGTCGGTCCCGAGCGCCAGGACCCGCCCGTCGCGGATCGCTATCGCCTCCGTCACGGTAAAATCCTCGTCGACCGCGAGGACAGTTCCGTTGTACAGGACCAGGTCGGCGTAGTTCGTGAGGAGGGACGAGAGGTCACGTTGTGCTGCAGCCGCGGCAGCTGCTGACAGGCAGAAGAGGATTGCTGCCACCGCGCCAAGAGTGTTTTTCATTTGTTCCTCACCTGAATGCTGACCGCGCCATAACCTTTCAGAACCAGCGATCGAGCACCCCGCGATACATCTGGATCCTGAATGCGTATTCGAACAGCAGAAATATCACCAGCGTGACGCCGGCGGACACGCCGATGGACATCACCATCGATTCCTTGGACACGATCCGCAGCAGCACGAACATGAAAACGGCGATGCCGACGTAGTGACCGGCGACAAAGATCAGGCCGACGAGGGCAACCATCCAGGCGATGAAGACGAGGGCACCGTTGACGATTTTGTTGCTGCCCCTGACGGCGCTCATGATCTCCGACAGCACCCGATCTGCCCGGCTTGCCTGCAAGGTCCGCCGGAAATGCCAGCCGATGAGGAGCAACATGGGAGTCATGATGCAGAGGGGAGCGATGCCGGAGGATCCCTCGTAAGTCAATGCCGTGATGAAGGCGCCGAGCACCAGGATGCCGGTGATCGTGATGAAGACGAGCTCCAGAGTCGACTCGTCCTGCCCTTCACCCGGGGCACCGCTCGTCTCCTGTCGCGGCGGGTCTTCCGGCGGGCGCGGATCAGGCTGCATTTCTGGCGACCTCGCGCCGGTCACGCGCTATCGTCCATATGTTCCAGGCCAGGAACGCGACGGTGATCACGGCCAGGGAGAGCGGCAGCGGCTCGAAAATGAACCAGGGCCCCGAGAGCTGGAGCGCCAGGTAAAGATTCTTTTCCAGGGCGAACCCGAGCACGAAGCCGATCAGCATGGCGGCACGGGAGTAGTTCAGCTCCTTCATCAGGTAGCCGATCACGCCGAATACCAGCGTGACGCCGAGATCGAACCACGATTGCTGCACGGCGAAGGCGCCGGTAAAGATGACCACGAGCAGGACCGGCACCAGGATCTCCGCGCGCAGACCCGTGAGCCTGCTCATGGGATTCAGCACGAACAGGCCGGCGATCACTCCGATCAGGTTGCCGACGACGATCGTGAAGATCATGATGAAGACGATGTCGAGGTTCTGGGTGAGCATTTCCGGGCCGGTCTGCAGCCCCAGGATGAAGAACCCGCCGAGCAGGATTGCCATCGACGAGCTGCCGGGCACCCCGAACGCGATCGTGGTTGCGAGCGCGCCGCCTTCGATGGCCGTGATTGAGGATTCCGGGCCTATGACGCCTTCGACGTTGCCTTTGCCGAATGACTCCTTGTTCCGGGATGACTGCTTGGCATGGCCGTAAGCGACGAAGGACGCCGCGGCGCTGCCGAGCCCGGGAATGATCCCCATCGTGGTGCCGATCGCGCCGCAGCGCATGACCAAACCCCAGTGCCTGAGCGTCTCGCGCAGGCCCCGGAAAATTCCCTTCTGGGTCTCCCAGCCGGACAGCCGCGGGCTTTCGGCCCCGATCAGCGGGCCGCCCCGGATCCAGAACTCGAACATTTCGGACACGGCGAACAGCCCGAGGATGACCGGCACCAGTTGCAGGCCGTCCTGCAGGTGCAAAAGTCCGAACGTGAACCGTTCCTGGTTGGTGACGTTGTCCAGCCCGACCATCGCGAGCAGCAATCCGAGCAGAGCGGCAATCAGGCTGCGGCCGACGTCCTCCTTACCCAGCACCGACACGAAGACGAGCGCCAGCAGCACCAGCACGAAGATTTCCGAAGGCCCGAACAGAAGCACCACCTGCTGCAGAACCGGCAACAGCAGCGCCAGGACGGCGGCCCCGAAAACCGCGCCGATGAAGCACGCCGACATCGCCGCACCGACGGCGACAGCCCCCAGGCCTTTGTCCCGCATCGCGGGACCATCGAGGAGGGTTGCGGCGTTCATTCCCGTTCCGGGGATGCTGAACAGGATAGCCGTCAGGCCGCCGCCCTGCGCAACGGTCGAATGGACGCCGAGCATGAAGGCGATTCCGGTGGCCGGTTCCATCGAGTAGAGGAACGGAATGGTCATCGCCATGGCGAAGTGGCCGCTCAGGCCGGGGATGATACCGATGATCATCCCGATCAGCGCCCCGACGAAAAGGTACAGGAATACGTCCGGGCTCACCGCCTGCAGGAAGCCGCTGGACATGGCTTCGAAGATGCCCATGCTTCATCCTGCCTTCATGGCGGGGTCACAGCTCGCCCCGCACGGCGTTCGCGAACAGCTCCTTCATGTCGTCCGACATGCCGAACGCGGTGGCGACGATCTGCTTCATCTCCTCACCGGAGGCGTAGTCGAACGGCCTCTGGGTTTTCTCGGAAATGGCCAGGAGCTCCGGATCGTGCATGGCCTGGTCGAATGCCTCGCGCAGGAAGCGGACCCGCTCCGCCGGTGTGCCGGGCGGAGCGGCGACCGGGCGGCCTACCGCCTGCAGGGATTCCCAGGCATTGAGGATGGCTTCGGTACGCTCCGGATTCGACGTGCTGTGCACGAGCTCGTGCACGGTAGGCACATCGGGAAGGTCGGCGCCTCTTTGCACGCCGCTTTGCAGGATGATCCGCTGGCGATCGCCGGTCACGCTGTCGACCGCGCTTCCCCAGGACCCCCACGTCCCGACGATGTTGCCCCTGAGCATGGCCTGCTTGATGAACGACGAGCTGTCGAATCCGTGAATGACCTGCAAGTCCATTTCGAAGGCCTGGTTACAGATGACGGCATCGACGTACGTGCTGCCGCCCAGGCCCGTCGCGCCGATCTTGACCTTGCCGGGGGCCTTTCGCAGATCCTCCAGTGACTCGTACCCGCTGTCCGTCGATACGACGAGGACCCGGCGGTCCGCGACGATCCGCCCGATGTACTCGAACCTGGACAAGTCGTAACTGGCACCCTTGATGCCGGCGATCTCGTTGGTGACCAGCGCGCTCCCGTTGATCATGCCGATCGTGAGCCCATCGGGAGCGGACTTGTACAACTCGTTCACGCCGCGCATTCCGCCGGCACCGGCAAGGTTGAGGATGTCTACACGCGCGCCGGTGTATTTTTCGAGGTAGGGCGCAAGCAGGCGTGCGTATTCGTCATAGCCGCCGCCCGGGCTGTACGGAATGATCCACTTTATGCTTGCCCGGTCATAGAATGCGGCGGGTCCCGCCTTGGCTGCTTTGCCGTTCTCGGCAGGCTGGCACGCCCACAGCGCGCCAAGCGCAAGAACCAGGAACATACCGGCCCTCGCCATAGCAACCGCCATTGACTTGAATCGCACCTGACCTTCCCCCGGGTGACGACGAACTGAACGAGGCGCGCCGTTTGTCGTAAGAGCCTGCTGTTTAGAAGGCTTTAATCTTGGCGATCGATTATTCGGATTTATCTTGCGACTGTCAAAGCTCTGCGGACGACAAAGTGATATCGATTGAAATCATCGTCAACGACTCGAACTTGCCGTACGCAAACATTCACATACGGCACTCCGAATTTGTTACGCCGGCAACTGTGATTGTGCACGTGTGCAGAGACGTTGGCGTTACGCATGCGGGCGCGCCGCGCGCAGATCCCCATCGGCCGCACCTTCTGCTATTCTGGCGGTTGCATTCGATCACAACGTCGACTCGAGACACGCGATGACCGATCCTGCGCGCGACGAACCCGGCGGGGAGAGGCCCGGGACCTACCACAGCAAGAAGGACCGGATATTCGTTCGGGCGATCCAGGGTGCCTACAACCTGGGCGAGGAACTGCAGCGCCTGCGCTCAATGCCGCGCGTGCGCAAGGCGAAGAACATCCGGTTCATCGACGGCCCGCAGACGTACAGCCGCCATTATGTCGAGCCCAAAGACGGCATGACGCAGACATTTCACCTGCACCTCGAAGAGTACGCCCCGGGAGGAAAGTCGCAGAAGCACGGCCACGTCAACGAGGCGGCGTTCTACATCCTCGATGGCGAGGGCTACGAGATCCATGACGGCGTGCGCTACGAGTGGAAGGCGGGCGACATCGCGATAGTGCACAACAACTGCGTGCACCAGCATTTCAACGCCAGCAAGACCAGGCCCGCGCGCGCCCTGGTGATCAAGACCAAGCCGATGTTCATGTTCATGAACATGCTGTTCCAGAAGCAGGTCGAGCCCCGCCCGGGCACGCCCGCTCCGGGCGCCGAAAGTTTCAGCGCCCGCGAGCAGGAAGAAGATTTCAATCACCCGAAGGAAGGATATTGAGCATGGCCTGGGGTGAAACGTCCGTCTGGCTCGAGGGATCCCGCAATGATCCGCTGTACCAGAACACACTCGACGATGCGGAATCCGCGCCGCGGCGGAATGCACGGAGAAAGAAGATCCTGACGCCGGCCGACATGCCCTGGGAGATGTCCCGGCAGGGCATACTGAAGCACCTGATCAACGAGCAGATGAATACACGGATGGAGACGGTCGACGCTTACATGCAGGTCATTCCGCCCGGCAGCCGCTCCGGGAAACACCGGCATCTCGCCGAGGAGTGCCTGTATGTGCTGGAAGGCAAGGGCTACGACCTGCACCAGGACTGCGACGTCGAGATTACGGACGACTTCCACTGGACGCCGCAGGATACCGTGCAGCGGTTCGACTGGGAGGCCGGCGACGTGATCTACGTGCCGCCGAACACGATCCACCAGCACTTCAATGCCGACCCCGAACGGCCCGCCCGGCTCATTTCCTCGATCAACCGGATCTTCAAGCACTGCGGGCTGAACGATCTCGAGCAGCTCGAGGACGCGCCCGAATACCGGCCGGGAATCGAGCTTACCCCGGCATACGTCCGTTCACTCCTGCGGACCGAATAGCACCTCGTCACACCGGCCCGGAAGCACATCGATCGTCCCGCCCGGCAGCCTCGGCGTCGGTCGCTACCCCACTCTTCGCAAGGCTTCAGTCGGCAAACCTGTCATTGATCCACGTTGCTACGTAATCGAAGTCATTCTTGACTGCATTGTCGTAGCGACCATCGTACGGCCGCCCGTCCGGCATGCAGGCGCTGCAGGGAGTGCCGCCGTGAACGGCGCCTTCTATGGCGATGAAGTCCTTGTCCGAGCTCGCGGCATTCTCGTAGATGAGCTCGCTGTTGCGGAGGAAATAGTGCCCGGTCATCGCAGCCACGAGAACCGGCACGGAGATTTCCCTTACGTTGCAGATCGTGGAGTTGTTGCTCGAGCACCATTCGATTCCGGTGAGCGAGTTCGTGGAGCGAATCGCGCGGACGCTCAGGAAAGACTCCAGCGAAAGGAACCGCGAACCGGACCAGAACCCTTCGGTCATCTCAGGTGTCAGGTTGGCGGGACGGACACTCTCGACCACACAGCAGTCTTCGATGGTTCCGTCATTCTTGAGCAGTTTCCGTGGCTTCTCCGTACTGTGGTGAATGCTCAGGTCCAGGCGCCAAAGGCGGGCTCCGTCCCCCATCGGCACGATGAACGGACCGTCGTCCGGATATCTGTATGTCCCCTCTTCAATCTGCTTCATCCTTTCCAGCGCAATGTCGATCAGCGCATTCATTCGCTTCGACTGCGCCTCGAAGTAGCTGGCTTTGAATTCGTCGGTAAAGGTCGTCTTGCCTTCTTTATATCCGTTATCGGGATTGAAAGGATCCAGCCTGGGATCGATGACGGGTTCCGCATTCTTGTCGAGAATCGCCCGGTCGTTGGTCACCGCGGGGTTGAGGCTCCTCAGTGAATTGATTCCATTGCCGAGGTGCGCATCCCAGAAGATGATACCGTCGGCAGGAGGCAAGCCTTCCAGCTTGTCCGAGCACTTGACCAGCCGTTGCGGATCCTGGCACAGCGAGACACCGTTCTCTGCCACGGCCTGGTAGAACGCCATGGTAGGCCCGCCGCCGCTATGGGCGATCAGCAGCACGGTCTCGATTCCCGGCAGGCTGCGCAGGTACTCCACCCCTTGCTTTACGTCCAGGGCGTTGTTGTCCCACGGAGTACACAATGCTTCGTTGTTGAAGCACCGGGAGTTCATTCCGAACGCCACAATGCCTCGTTTGGGCAGCTCCCTGGTGGAAATGTGCGACATGAAGTTCGAATCGCGGTGCATGGCCAGGACGGCGACGCTTGGATGAGGAAACCGCTCGGGGTCGGGATAATAGAGCGCACCCATGGTCGCGCTGGGCGAGAATTGCACGAATTGGGGCGGCGGGGGCGCTGCAGGCGCCCTTGAAACCGCCATGACGAGAACGAGGCAACAAGCAATCCTGACGGCTTCGTTCGCTTTCATCGTGTTATCCCCCTTTGAGTTGCCGGCCCCGCGGCGTCCGTGCCTCGCTCAATCGGTCGACGGCGTCAGATCCTCCACCTGTGCCTGCTGAACATACTTGTCGACCGTGGCCTGGCTGAAAAAGCCATCTTTCTGCAACCGGGTCGCCGCCTCCCGGATACACTGCACATACCGTTCCCGGGTGAGGTGCTCCCCGGGGTTGAGCAGGCCGAGGCGTTGCCACGCCTGGCTCGACGTCTCGCGGAAGTCCCAAACCGCGTTCCGGTTCATGTCGACAAAGACGTTGGTCTCGTCCAGCGGCTCAACCCCTTCGCCGGTGAACGCCGCGAATGCAGTCGTGCCGGCGCCCATCTTCGGATACGGATAGAACACTCCGAGAGGACAGGCGACCTCCGGATACTGGATTGCCGCGTTCTCGATCTGACCGTCGCCGTCTGCATCACCGATGGGGGCCCAGTTCGACCTCGACGGTGCCGGCTCCCCGGTGCCTTCCACCAGCGCATCGAGCATGTCGATGGCTCCGTCGATCACCAAGGAAACATCGAGCACGCGCATTTTGCCGTGACGATTGTCGGGCGGGAACTTCTCACCGCCGTTGTGACTCATCTGCTCGATTTCGTACATACGGAACTTGGAGCCGAGCCCCTTGTTCATCAGGATCTTCGCGTTATTGCGCTTGTTCGCAACGTAGGAATTGGAAACCCAGTCGGGCCGCTCCGGCGCACGAACCCATACCTTGTTGTACATCGTGTGGACGAGCTCTATCTGCGGCCTGAACGCCGACTTTTCCGCGTCAGTGGCGAACAGAACGTCCTTGCCGTTTTTCATGAGCACCGGCAGCCACAGACCGGTTGCCGAGTCGTCGAGCAGGAAGCCGTCGAATACGGGATTGCCCCGAGCATCCGCGTTCAGGCCGGGCGTGTAGTTCAGGCTGCGCCCGATACGCGCTCCCGCGGAATGACCGTACAGGTAGGTTCGGCCCGGCGCCTTCCCGAGCCGCTTGCGCAGAACGGCTTCGGCAACGGCGGCAAAGTCCTTGATGATGGATGACGTATCGTTGAAGGCGGCCCAGTCCACCACGGTATCGTCATCGAGCGTCGCAACCAGTTCACCAACGTCCTGTTCGCTGGTGCGGTTGGTGACGGCAAGTGCGTAGCCCTTCGACAGCATGACCCGGTGAATCTTGTCGAACGGCGCCATCGGATCGTCTTTGTCGTAATAGCGGTCCCATATCTTCAGGCTGCCGTTGCGGAATGACCGGCCCCTGCCGTGCGCCGTGACCCACAACTTGCCGTTCCAATCGGCTTTCGACTTCGGGTACATCAGCAGCACGGCCGTACCCCTCAGGCGCTCGTAGTGCACGACCGCGAGGCGGCGCTCGCCCGGGGTTCCAGCCTGCTTGAAGGTGAGGTCCGGCCCGTTGGTCACGTACTCGTGATACGGGCCTTCCATCTTGACGTATCCCTCCGCCGTGCCATTCAGCCCCAGATCGACACGGACGAAGGTACGGCCGGCGTACGCGACTTCCGCCTGCTGCATCAGGCAGGACTCCGGGCCGACTTCCTGGCCCGATACCGACCTGCGCTCCGGCAGGAAGTTGTCGCATGATGCGTACCGGTCGGCAGCGCCGGCATCGTTGCCGAAAGCCCAGAGCGCCGCGAAGGCCAGGCACAAGGCTCTGGCTTGCATTGTGTGCGATCGCGGTAACCTGTTCATCTTCATGTTCTGCTCCTTACCGCCGATCCCGCGGCAGCACGCGGTGCTGCCGCGGGTTGTCATCCTGCTAACGATAGTTGTAGCGGAAGGTCACGCCGTAGCTCGCGAAATCCGACGACGTCACGAGCACGCTTTGGAATCCTTCCGGAAGCAAGTCGTTTTCCGGGTGATACGTAGGCGAGGGTTCGAGAAGATTCCGGCCCCAGGCCGAGATGCTCCAGGTACCGTCCTGCGGCCCGAATCCGATCAGCAGGTTCAGGTCTCCGTGCGTCCCGAGGATATCGGTTTCGTGGAACCCGACACCGGGATCGTCAGAGATGTAACCCTTGGCGTCGAAGTCCAGCTGGTAGCTGCCCAGCACGGGGATCGAGTAGTTAGCGCCCAATACGAATTTCCAGTCCGGGACGCCGTCCACGTCTTCACCCGTCTTGTCCTGCCGGCCGGTCTCGGGATCGCAGCCCGACTCCTCGAAGAACTTGCGTTCGGCGAAGGTACAGCCCGCGAAGGGGAAAAAGGTCCACTTGCCCTCCATGAGGGCGCCCCCGAGATTCACGGTCAGGCGCTCGTTCACGAGGACGGTGGTGCTGAATTCCGCGCCCCTTACCCGCTGTCCGCCGGCATTCGCATTGATGGACTCGTCCAGGATGAGTCCCGTCGGGATAGCGATCTGCAGGTCCTGAAATTCCGTATTGAACAACGTCAGGTCATAGCGCGCCCGGCGGTCCCAGAGCTCTCCCTTGACCCCGACCTCGGCAGACCAGGCGGTTTCCTTCTCGAAACGGAAGTCCTCCACGGTTTTGTTGATCGTGTTCGTGCCGGTGTCGAACCCCCCGGCTTTGAACGATTCCGCGTAGCGGGCAAAGAACGAATGATTCGGCGTGAGGCGGTAACGCAGGGTCACCTGCGGATCGACACGCTCGAGACTGAAGTTCTCGTCATAGGGACCGTTCCGGAGCGACATGTCCAGGGCCGTCAGGCCAATGGCGTGGGCGCGCGGACTCCGCCAGGACGAGGGGGTTTCACGCGATGCTTCCCACTCCAGCGCCCACAGGTTGCTGGTGTCCGCGCCTTGCAGAAGGAACGTCGTATCGGCCGGATCCACTCTCACCGCATCCGGATGAATCGGGCAGGTGGCCGGGTCGAAATTGCCGCCGCCGATGTCATCGTCGGGAGTCGGAGCACAGGGAACGACGTCGTAAACCCACTGGGCGCCCCATCCCTTGATGCCGCCCTGCTTGTCGAGATCCGTGTACCGCGCACCGAGGTCGATGGAGAACCTGTCGTCGAGGAAGTTGAAGGTCACCATCGCAAAGGCGCTCTTCCACTCCTGGTCCTCGTAGAGCTCGTTATAGCGCACCCCGCGGCGCACGTTGGCACGCGGACCGTTGGAGAACATGTCGCTGTTCAACTTCTGCATGAAAACACCGGCCATCCATGCGACACGCCCGGTTTCCGGTGACGTGAAGCGCAGCTCGGTGCTCCACTGATTCAGATCCTCCTTTCGATTCTGTATGTTCATCAGGAACGGAGTGCGGGTGTTGTCGCGGACGTACTCGCGGTAGTAGTCGTTGTACCCCGTCTTGGAATTGACCTGGATACCGTTGTCGAACACGTAATTCAGGTCAAGGTAAGTCGTGTAGGTGTTGATTACCTCGAACCCTGCCACACCCCTTTCGTTCCCGACGAACTGTTTCGTCCAGTAGTCTGCGGCCTCCCGTACGTCCAGCGCGCCGGTGATCGAATTCGGTTCTGCAACGTTGAGCGGCGGCGCGAAGTAAGGGCCTCCGGCGCTGATGCCCTGACGACTGTCGTAGCAGTCGTCGCCCAGCGGATCATGCGGCACTTCCCAGCCTTCTCCCTTCGGGGGATCCGCCCAGACGCTGCGGACGTTGCCCTCGTCGGTCGGCCGGGTCGGGTCCTCGAGCAAGAAGATCATGCTCCCGGGCCTCAGGCAGATGACGGCGGCCTCGGGACCCTTGTCGATTTCCGAACCTTCGAACTTGAAGGTCGCGTCGAACTTGTCCGTGGGCTCCCACTGCAGCGTGATTCGCCCGCCTTTGTTCTTGTATCCCGGAAGCTTGGCACCGGTTACGACGTCTTTGAGGAACCCGGGGTCGTCTTCATAGATTCCCGCGAGACGTATCCCCAGGGTATCGGTAAGGGGGCCGCCAACGGCTGCTTCCCATTGGATGTTGGAGTGGTTGCCGGCTTCGACATCGACGTAGCCTTCCCACTCGGGCGTCGGCGCCCGGCTGACGATGCTGATGGCCCCGGCGATGGCGTTCATGCCGAAGTAGAGCGGCTGCGGCCCCTTGAGGATCTCGACGCGCTCCACGTCCATGAACCCGGACTTGACCTGCGAAGGCCGGCCGTAGTGGATGCCGTCCACGAAAATGGGCACCGACTGCTCCAGGGTCAGGGCGTTGCCGGTCGTCCCGAACCCACGGATTTTCCGCGACTGCCCCAGCGTATCGGCAGCGTCGACGGAAACGGAAGGTGTGAAGTCGGCCATCTCGTCCAGGTTGCGAAAGCCCTGACGCTGGATTTCGTCGCCGCTCATGACCCCGATGGAAACCGGCACGTCCTGGAGAGACTGCGTGCGGCGCTGGGCAGTCACGACGATCTGTTCCAGCCCGGGGTCGAGGTCCTCGGCGGCCGCATCCTGGGCCAGCGACGTTGCGGGCGCCGCGAGGGCGGCACCTACGGCCATTCCGATCGCGTAGCGAGCGCGCAGATTCGCTGATTTCACAGATATCCCCCTTCTCTAAAATCGCGACAGACACGTGCTGCGTCCGTGCACGGCAGCACTGCCCGAACCTAGCGAAACCGCCGGGCCTTTGCATTCGTTTCGCCGGTAATCACTGCCTGACGGAGCTGATACGCGCAAAAAAGCGCTATATGCCGATCGTGACGTTGCAGTGCAGCGTCGCTCCACAAGCCGAAAGTCGTTTCGAGCGAAATTACACGGCCCTACTCCAGGATGACCAGCACGGTTCCGACGGCGCCGAGGATCGCCGCCGCGACGACGTCGCGGCTCAGCTTCTCCTTGCTTCGGAAGACGACGACCGACAGAAACATCGTCACGAACACCTCCATGGACGTGATGAGGGCGATTTTCGAAATGCTGCTGTGATTGAGGGCAACGAAATAGGAGAGTTGCCCGAGCGAGCTCAGGACCCCCGCCAGCAGCAGCCACGGGTTCCATGTCGTAAACGTCTGCCGGATGTCCTCGCGATAGCTGCTCGCGACCTGCGACGCCGCGACGAACGCCACGATCCCGGTCAAAGCGCCCAGCATGGTTCCCAGCGCGGCATCGGGCAGGATCAGCAGCCCCTGTTTGCGCGCCACGTAACCGGATGCGTATGCAAACGCGGAGACCGGGCCGTACAGGTAGCCCAGATTTTTCAGGCGCTCCAGCGCACCCGGCCCGGCCGTTCTCCCCTCGGGCGACCGGCCCGAGCGAAGCGTCTGCCGGACGAGAACGTAGAAGCTCGCGCAGATGAGCGCCATTCCGGTCAGCAATTCCGGGTTCAGGGTCTCGCCGAGAAGAAGCACGCCCAGGAGTACGGAAAAGAACGGATTCAGGCGTTTGATCGCCGACGCCTTCACCGCCCCGAGATGCTGAATCGAGGCGTACAGGAACACCCTGCCGAAGAAGATCGTGAGGAGGCCGGCGAGCGCGAACCAGGCCAGGGCCGTGGCGGAGATTGGGGACCAGCCGCTCGAGAGGCCCATGAGTCCCCAGATCGCGAATGACAGCAAGAAGGTAATTACAATCGATACGAATGCGCCGGCGCTGCGCGTCCGTCCGTCGAACCCGCGGATGACGGCGATGTTCGACGTCGCGAACAGCGTCATGGACAGAACGGCGAATGCTGCCCCCATCGACGCTTATCGGCGCAGCCGACCCGTGGAACGGCCGGTCAGGCCGCCGGGCGGCGCAGCGCGGTGGGCAGATGGACCCCGTCGATCGGCATGCTGCGTGGTGACGTGGAAATCACACCTTACGCGTGCGCCGGGCGGCGACGGAAAAGTCCGGATACCACGACAGCTCCGCACCCGCACCGAGCCTGCGCGTGCGCACGTCGAGCATGAACGGACGGCCTTCCCGCAGGGTCCGCAATCCGCGCTCGATCGCCGGCTGCAGTTCCTCGCTGTGGGATACGACCGCGCCGGGGATGTTGTAGGCCGCGGCAAGCTTCGTGAAATCGACGTCCGGGTCGCCGAGGTAGGAGATGTAGTCGCGATTCGCCTGCCCCGCGCGGCCGCGGCGATTCAATACCTGCCAGCGCGTCTCCTCGTAGCTGCGATTGTTGTTGATTACCGTCATCACGGGGATGTCGTAACGGGACATCGTCCACAGGGAGTCCGTCTGTCCGAAAAGGAACCCGCCGTCGCCCTGCAGTGAGACGACCTGCCGGTCCGGCAGGGCGAGCTTCACGCCTGCCGAGGCGCCGACGCCCCAACCCAGCGCGCGGCCTTCCGTGCGGCCGATCTTCAGCATGCCGTCGTCCGCGAAAGAGAAGTAGTTCAGCGTCTTGTATTCCGTGCCGAGCTCCTCGACGACGACGGCATCCTTCTCCAGCTGCCGGTTCAGCTCGTACATCAGGCGCGGCCACGGCACGGGAGCACCGCGGCTGTTCCGGCCGGCTTCCAGGCGCGCCGCACGCACGGATGCCATGTGCGCGGTGCACTTCGCCCGCCGTTCGGCCGTGCGCTTCTCGAGCTGCCGGGGCGTCGCCATGCTCCTGATCGACTCGATGAGGCCGCGCGCGATCCGGTCCAGGTGACCGACGAGCGCACTGGCGAGCGGCGTATCGCGGCCGATTGCCGTGGCATCGACGCTGGCGTGGATGATCGGCACGTTCTGCAGGAAACCGGCGCCCCTCAGCGGGAACCGCGCCCCGAAGTTCAGCAGGCAGTCGATCGGAACGGGATAAACCTGCTGGTAGCTGCGAACGGCATGCAGCTCGCCGAGATAGAGCGGGTGGAAATTCGGGAAATCGGCGTAGAAGCTGCGGTGCTGCACGACCGGTATCGCGAGCAGCTCCGCGAGCTCGACGAGCGCGGGCCTGGCTTTGGTCTGGCTGACCTCCGGACCGACATAGAGAAGCGGAGACGATGATTCGAGCAGGAACTTCGCCGCGCGCTCGATCTCCTGTGCGTCGGGCATGAGCTCCATCGGGATATCCAGCGCCTGGCGCGAGAAGATCGTCGCCGTGAGCCCGGACCGGTACAGCAGGTCGCGCGGTGTACGGATATACGTCGGGCCGCCCGGAAGCACGTTCGCCACCTTGTAGGCCTTGCGTACCCATTCGGCGATCCGCTCCGGCTGATGGGTCGTCCACCGCCACTTCGTGTAGAGCCTGGATGCCTCGATCCAGGCATCCACGTCCTCGTGGCTGTCCGTGCCCATGCGATCCGAATCCGCATGATCGCTGAGCAGCACGAGCGGCGTGCGATCCTTCATCGCGTTGTACATGTTGGAAGTCGAATGCGGCAGGCCGACACGGCTGAACATCGCAAACCCGGTCTTCCCGGACGCCTTCGCATATCCATCCGCGATCGAGACGACCTGGCCTTCCTGGGTTGCCTGCACCAGCTGAAGACCCGGGTGATCCACGAGGGAGTCACAGACGGGGCCTACTCCCGAACCGTTGGCGACGAACAGGTACTCGGCACCGGCCTCGATGATCTGTTCGACCAGCAGATCCGCGCAGGTACCCGTCACCTTGCGCGTGTAGCCTTCCGGCATCGGCGAGCCGGGGACGAACGGCTCGACCGCCGCCAGGGCCGACCGCGCGGCCGCGGGACTGAAGCTCGCGGCCGCCATTCCGGCGAGAAAGCCGCGCCGTGAGATCCTTCCGCTGACGAGTTCGTTTACGAGTCTGCGCATTGCCTGTTTTCCTGTATCGATCGGCCGCCTCCCAGGAGCTTGCGCGCGGCCTGCAACCGCGCCGGAGACGTGTCAATCGTCGACCGCGAAGTTCTCCACCAGGTACTTCTCCAGCGTTCCTATGTCCTCCTGGTGCACCGGGGCGCCTCTGCCGATCATGTCGTATAGTATGAATTGCCAATCGTCGGCGGTTGCGTCCGCTTCGAGGATGCGGTTCGGGGCGTGGCATTGCGTGCAGACCTGCAGCAGCAGGTCGCGTCCCGGCCCCTCCGGGAACGGCGCCTGCCCGACCGCCGCCGGGGCGCCCATGATGGCCGCAAGCGGCAATACCGCCAGCACCTTCCTTTCGATACCGATTCTCATGCGTCGTCTTCCCCAGGCGCCAAAGCAAGGCGCTCGTCGTCTGCTCACCTTTGCGCGAGGTTTTCCGGAAAGGTTTTCACACCGCTCCGGGTAACCAGGAGCGCGATCGTTTCCGGCAGTTGCTCGCGTGCCAGCTCGTCCTCGATCTCGTCGTAGGCTTCGTTCAGTGTCGGCACCCTGCGGGGCTTGCGCTCGTACACCTGCAGCACGTGATAGCCGAGCGTGGATGCAACCGGCCCGACTATTGCATTTTCTTCCGCCGAAAACGCAGCCTGCTCGAAAGCCGTGCGGGCACTCGCGCTCCTTGCAAAGCATCCGAGATTGCCGCCCGATTTCGCCGAATCGGCGTCCGTGCTGTGCAGGGCGGCGACCCGGGCGAAGTCCGCGCCACCGAGCAGCGCATCACGCACTTCTTGCGCCGCTTCCGGCGTCCGCAACTGGACGTGACGTATACATACCTGCTCCGGACTCGCAAGCTGCTCTTGCATGTCGTGATGGAAGGTGATGACGTCGCCCGGAGGCACTTCGATTTCGTCCAGCAACAGGCTGGTCAAGGCTGCTACCGTTTGTTCGTCCCGCACGATCTGCTGCAGCAGGCCCGCACCATCGGCAATCCTCGCTTCGGCGAGCTCCTCCAGGAACCCGTCGCCGCCGTCCGGCGGAATCTTCGCGATGGCGGCTTGCACCTCCGCGGCCGGAATTTCGACCTTGCGCCGCGCCGCTTCCCGCAACAGCACCAGCTCGGTCGCACGCTTCCGCAGATATTGCGCACGCAGCCGCTCGATCACGGCCGGCTCCTGTGCCGCAAACGGCACGCCCTGCCGCCGGGCGAGAAGGCGCGCTGCCACGCGGAATCGCGCATCCAGCTCGTCGAGGCTGACGATCGTGTCACCGAGCTCGATGACGGCGGGATTCCGGGCGCGGGACGCTTCGGCCGCGCAGGTCGCATGGAACGCCGCCAGTCCCGCAACCGCGGTAAGGACCGCGATGCCCGGGCGTGCCGTCATCCGCTGCCCTGCAGTGCCCTGGCACGAGCGGTCCGTCCGCATCGCTCAGCGTATCCGGGGGTGATACCCGGGATCCTGGTACGCGATCTCGCCCGCCACCACCGTCATGATCACCTTGTTGTCCTTCACCTCGGAATCGGGCCCGGACAGGTAATCCTTGTCGGCCACGACGAAATCCGCGTACTTGCCGACTTCCAGGCTGCCGACCTTCGAATCCGCGTAAAGGAATTCGGACGAGCTCAGGGTAAAGAGCTTCAACGCGACGATGCGGTCCACACCCTCCGCCGCCACGTATACGGTTCCCTCACCTGCCTTTTCCGGCGCCTGTCCGTCTTCCCCGACTTCCCGGTTGACGTAAACGTCGAGCAGGTCGAAGTAGGTCTCCGGGTTGGGCAGGACGATCTCGGCCTCTCCGACGACGTGGACTCCCTGGTCGAGCAAGGTCCTGACCGGCGCGAGAAACGCATAGCCCGGCTCGCCGTAATGCTGGTCGATGTTGTCCGGCTCGATCGCCAGCGCACGGCGCGCGTTGATGGGCACGTACAGGTTGTATTTTCTGAGGTTCGCCACGACGTCAGGCAGGGCGCCGGTCATCGTGCCGTGAGCAAACCCGTTGCGCATGTTGCGCACGTAGTCCATCGTCAGCACGCCGGGATTCTTCTTCATCTGCTCTTCGAGCTGGTCGACGAAGATACGAAGCGCATTGCTGCCGACTCCGTGCACGCCGGCGAAGCGCCAACCGGCTCGCAAGCCCCGCATCAGCGCCTGCACGGTCGGTGACGAGAAATCCGGGCAGACTTCCAGTATTTCCTTCACCTCCCGCACATCGACCCCCGGCTTTACGGGAAGGTCGTCCCCCATGCACGCGCGGTTCGGGGCGTCCCAGTCGCCCTCGCTGCTCATGCCGTGCATCCACAACCACGGATTGGCGTCGATCGTCTGCCACATCACGCCGATGCTTTCGTAGAGCGCGGCTGCGGCGACCCCGGCCATCGGCTGGCGCGCAAGATCGAAGCTGTACGCGAAGCGCACCGGCAGGCGCCCCTCCTTCCGCAGGAGGTAGTTGAACGCGGTAACCTGCTGGTTCGTGTTCAGGCGCGAGCCGAACGTGGTAATGCCGGCCGGCAGGTAATATTCCTTCGCCAGCTTCTTGAATCCGTCAACGAACTGGTCCGGCGTCGGCTGCTCGCGCAGGAGCTGGTTCAGGTGCGCACGCAGCGGGCTCTGCACGATGATCCCGCGGCCTCCGGGGTCGTCGATCCCCCTTGCCTGGTTGTTGACCGACGTGACGAAATCCGGCCACACGTCCAGGATCGTCTCCATCGCCTTTTCGTTGAAAAGCATCACGCGATGGCTGGCTTGCGCGACGCTCGCCAGCGCAAAGACGCCGATGACCGCGGCGACGGACAACCCGACCGGCTTCCGGGACTTCATCGGCCGGCACTTCCGTCCAGTGCGACGACTGCTTCGGTGACCGGCTGCCCGTCCGGGCCGACGGTAACGTGGAACCAGACGTCGGGGCGCGGCGCGTCCATGATCCCTGTCGCGCTGGATAGCACGAGCGGGTAGTTCGGTACGATCTCCGTCAGGTCCGACTTGCTGATCCGCACATCCGACAAGCTGGGCGCGCTCATCAGCGTCGAGACGGAAGCCGGAGTCGCGAAGCCGAGCTCCGGCGAGTGCAGCAGCTCGATGTTGAGCCACTCGTCCGCGGTCGGCGTGGCATGCGCCAGCAGCAGGTCCACCGCTGCCGCGAGCTTCGCCATCGTAGCGTCCGGGGTTGCACCCACTTCCGTGCGCAGCACGTAGCCTTCCGGAGTATTGCGCAGGTGGTACTTCTCTCTCGCGAAGCGCTCGGCTTCCGACATGGGGTGCACGTGGCTTTCGACGAACCCGGGCAGCACGGTCTTGCCCTGCAGGTCCACCACGCGGGTGTCCGGCCCGGCCATCCTCATGATCTCTTCGTCCGAGCCCAGGCCGATGATGACCTGGTCCCGCACCGCGATGGCCTCGACGATCGTCCCCGGGTCGGGAGTCATCTCGTGGTCGTCCAGCGTGACGATCTTCGCGTTCACGTACACGACGTCCGCGTATTCGACCACTTCGGGCGGCAGGTCCGCCGCAGCGCTGCGCACGAGCATGAGCGTCGCTCCGAAAGCGACGAGACGAGGCCGGAGAATGCTCCGGGACCGAATCCAACTTCGTCGCGTCACGCCGCCTCCCCCGAGACTTGCTTCGATCGAAGCCAGGGGCAAATCGTATAACAAAGGCCGCCGACATTGATTACGGTCGAAACGAACCCGCATCGCGAACCAGCGTGCACGGCCGTACGGGATCACCGGGCCTCTTCCGTGAGCACGCCCAGCGCCTCGTACAGGTCCATCCGGTCCCTGTGAGCTTCCGCGAGCTCGAACAGGCGTGCGGCGGGTCCGCCGGAGTAAAACTCGGCGATCAGGGCATCCTGGGTCGCGAAATCCGCCGCCCTCTGCAGGAGGACTATGCAGGCATCGAGCGCAGCGCCGGCCGCGACGGAGCGGCCGGACAAAGGGTTCGCCCGGAGCTGCTGCGGTGACGCAACATTCACGCCCTCCGAAACGTAATGCTCGAGAATTTCGTCGACCTGCTCCTTCAGCATGATCAGGCCGTCGCGCAAGCGTGTCAGGCGGGGCGCCGGCCAGGTCTCCGCAACCTGTTGCCGGCGTATGAGAGCCGACAGCTCGCGCTGCGCGTCGAGCACGCGCTTTTCCGCATCGTCGAGCACGCGGTCTATGTTGTAGGCGCTCCAGTTGCCGCCTCCGTGAGCGATCGCGTCGGTGCCCGGCGCCAGCAACGCCAGCAAGATGCAGGCGGCGAATGAAATCGGTGGGGACAATCGCTTTCGCACACAAACCTCCCGGGCCCGGCGGCGCAGCGCGCCCTTGTCACGTGCATGCCTTCAGTCGATCGTGGCAGCTTTGGATAGTAGCTGCCCTCCTGTGATACCTTCTCTGCACTTCGCCCGGCCCGCGCGCACGAGCGCGCGAGGCCATCACACCGCAAGAGATAACAGTTGCAACATTTTTCACCGGATCCGGCGCACACGCACGATGAGCATTATGTCGGGCCCGATTTCGAAGGCCCGATCGAGGAGCATCCACTCTGGCAGCGTGACAACGTCGTCCTCACGAGCGTTGGCATCGACGTCGGCTCCGCCGGCACCCAGATCCTCTTTTCGCGAGTGCACCTGAAGCGCCAGTCGGTGGATCTGTCCAGTCGTTACCTCGTAGTTTCGCGGGAAACGCTGTTCGAATCCCCGATCATGCTGACGCCATATTCGAGCGACACTCGTATCGATGCGCGCCGTCTCGGCGAAATCGTCGACGAAGCTTATTTTCAGGCGGGACTGCATCCGGAAGCCGTCGACACCGGCGTGGTCATCCTGACCGGCGAGGCCCTGCGGCGCGAGAATGCCGAGCGCATCGCGCACATCCTTTCGGAGAAATGCGGCGATGTCGTATGTGCAACTGCCGGACACCACATGGAAGCGATGCTGGCGGCCCACGGGTCCGGCGCGGTACAGACGTCCTTCGTGCGTGACGAGCGCGTGCTGAACGTCGACGTCGGCGGCGGGACGACCAAGCTCACCGTCATCGACAGGGGGCAGGTACTGTCGACGGCGGCGATTCACATCGGCGGACGCCTGCTCGCCTTCGACACGAACGGAACCCTGGTGCGTATCGATCCGGCCGGGCGGATGCATGCGCAACGCGCCGGTTTCGAATGGAAGGCGGGAGATGCCGTCAGCGAAGCAGAGCTCGCGAAGGTCGCGCAGTCGATGGCCGACGATCTCGTTTCCGCGCTGACCACCGACTTGCCGCCCAAGGCGGTGGCGGACCTCTACCTGACGGACCCGATTTCGCACCTCGAGAACGTCGACTCCGTCATGTTCTCCGGCGGCGTGGCCGAGTTCGTCTATCGCCGGGAGTCCGGCGATTTCGGCGACCTGGGCAAGCCCCTCGGCCATGCGCTGCGCGCGGCCGTCGACTCCGGAAAGCTGCCCTGGCGGCTGCTGCCGGACAGCCTCGGCATCCGCTCCACGGTGCTCGGCTGCTCGGAATTCACGGCGCAGGTGAGCGGCAACACCGGGTACCTCAGTAATCCGGACCGGTTGCTGCCGCGGCGCAACGCCAGGGTGATCCGGCCGGATTTCGAGTTTGCGGACACCTTCGAGCCCTCCGCGCTCGCCGAGGCCATTCGCCGGCACATGACGCGATTCGAGATCGATGACGCCGATCCGAACCTCGTGCTGGCGTTCCACTGGGAAGGGGCTCCCCGTTTCGAGCGGCTTGCCGGGTTCGCGGAAGGCATTCATTGCGCACTGCGCGAGCGCATCGCACGCGGCCTGCCGATCTACATTATCCTCGACGCGGACATCGCGTTGAACCTGGGCTCCATACTGCACCAGGATATCGGCATCGACACCGAGGTCATGGTCATCGACGGCCTCTCTCTCTGGGACTTCGATTCCGTGGATCTCGGCAACCTGCGGCTCCCGTCCGGCACCGTGCCGGTGACGATCAAATCGCTCGTTTTCAGCGACGTCGCCGACGGCGTGCGGCGGCGTGAGCTCGTTCACCATCCGCGCGAAGCAGAGTTGTCCGGCATCGCCGGACAGGAGAGGTAATTAGATGACCGGACCGACTCTCAGCATCGTTACCCGCACGCAGGGGAACAACAGGGCGCTGAAGAACGGTGAGGTTGCGCCGGCCGGCTTCAATCTCGCGTTCGAGGAGGTTCCCGTGCTCGTGCATGCTTTCCGCCGCATGGTGCGGAAGCTCGAGTTCGACGTGTGCGAGATGGCTCTCACTACCTATCTCTGTGCCAAAGAGCACGGGGTTCGCTTCACCGCCATTCCCGTGTTCCTCGTCAGGGCCTTCCACCACGGCGCGATCGTTGGCAGCAAAGCTTCGGCCATTCGCGACTTGCGCGAGCTCGAAGGCAAGCGCGTGGGCGTCAACCGCGGATACACGGTGACGACCGGCGTATGGGCGAGGTCGGTGCTGCAGGATGAGTACGGCCTGGACCTCAGCAAGATCACCTGGGTGCTTTCCGGCGACGAGCACGTGCAGGCGTATGTGCCCCCGAGCAACGTCGTGCCGATGCCTTCCGGGAAATCCATGGAGGAGCTGTTGCTCGAGGGCGAGCTGGCAGCCGCCGTCGGGCTGCAGTCCGAACATCCGGACATCGGTCCGCTGATTCCGGATCCGCTCGAAGCGGGTCTGCGCGCCTTCAGGAGCCGGGGCCATTACCCCATCAATCACCTGATCGTCATTCGGGACGACGTGCTCGAGAGGTATCCGGAAGCCGCCGTGGCGATATTCGAAGCGTTCTCGGAATCGAAACAGCGCTATATCGACCGGCTCGCCGCCGGAAAGATCGAGAATCCGGATGCGATGGACCAACTCTATGCGCGCCTGCTGGACCTCGGGTCGGATCCACTGCCGTACGGCATCGAGGCGAACCGCGCTACGCTGGAGGACCTGGTCGCGCATGCCACGACTCAGAAGATCCTGACGCGGCCTGTCGAGGTCGACTCGGTTTTCGCGCCGGCGACACGGCACCTCTGAGCCGGCAGCCTCCGGCCAGCCGAAAAGCATCCCGCCGGATGGCGCGCCCGTCGCACGGCGAGCGCAGCAAAGCAGCAAGGATCAGGCGACAGATGCCCTGTTCGGCCGTGTGCCCCGTTTCTTGCGCACCAGGTAGATCAGTCCCGCAAGGACAACGACTCCCAGCACGCCACCCCCGACAAGCGGAAGTTGCGAGGCGATTCCGGAATCGTGCTCCTGCTTTGCGGGCGCGAACGCCGGGTCCGCGGGGTCCATGGCATCCCGGTTCTGCTTTTCCCGGTTCGCGTCCTGGACGGTGACGAATTCGCCTGTCTCCGGATCGAACACCAGGTAAGCCGAGGAAGTCAGGTCTTCGTCACTTGCGTACGCCGCATCCGCGGAGAGAACGTTGACGACGCAGAGCAGCAGAATGGCAAGCAACGAAGACCTTGTCATGGCCTCATGACCCCGGGCTGGCGCTCAGTTTGTAGTCTCCCGAAGCCTGCACGTTTTTCCCGCTGGCGCCCGACAGGAAAGGCGGTACGACAGGCGCCTTGTGCCAGCGCCAGGCCTCGGAAGGCGTGTTTTCCTCCACCGTCCAGTCCACGGTGTGGGGATTGAACCTCAGCGTGTTGTTGCGCAGGTCGGGGGCCTCGTACACGATCTGGCCGTTGATGAACGTCATGACCGACGTCAATTCGTCGAGATCCTCCACCGGCACGTCCATGTAGTCGCCGTTCAGGATCACGATATCGGCCTTCTTGCCGGTTTCGATCGAGCCGAGCTCGTTCTCACGCCACAGCGGATAGGCGCTCCAGCGGGTCATCATGAGGAGCAGAGTCAGGCGATCCGGCACTGCCTCTTCCGGCACGCCCCAGGTTTCCCCGTTCATCTTACGGGTCAGCCACATGACACCATCCTCGAAGGGGGACGTTCTCATGCCGCGCTGGATGCCGAATTCGCTGATCACGGCGCGCGCTCCTGCCTTGAGCATGCTCGCGACCGGCGCATTCATCGTCAGGTACTCTTCACCGTAGCCGCTCTTCAGCACGCGCGTCGGGGTGTCCGCCGCGTCACAGGAAAACGTGAGGTTGAGGCGCACCGCAATCTGGATTTCTTCCGGGGTGACGGTATGACAGTGATCGCTCTCGATCCGGAGCATGCGGATGCGCTCGTCCGACATGTGCGCGCGGTACGTCTTCAGCATCAGGTCCAGCGCACCATCGCCGGACACGTGCCAGCCCGTTATTCCGGTGATGCGGTTCTCGGCCGCGAGCTCGGCGATGGCCGTCAGGTGCTCGACGCGCCTGGCACGGTTGCTGACGGTGTTGACGTCGGTAATCGCACCCACGTCGATTCCCGGCGGCGCCGGCGGGCACTGCTCGCGGCTCTTGATGTGGTCGTCGGCGGGAATCGACGTGCACCAGCCTACGCCGCCGGCATCGATACCGCCCACGCTGCTGCCGAGGCTCCACATCATGTCGGAACCGTAGCCGATCCAGTCGCCGATACGCCGGTAGGTTTCCTTGACCATCGGATTGAACGGCTGCATCCAGCGATGGCCCCAGGCGAAGCGGATGGGCAGG
Source organism: uncultured Woeseiaceae bacterium (assembly GCA_964491485.1). GTDB lineage: Bacteria > Pseudomonadota > Gammaproteobacteria > Steroidobacterales > Woeseiaceae > IDS-8. Next base: position 77,663 of record CAZBGV010000002.1, read on the forward strand.
AGATGGTTACGGGCGAGATGAACCGATGCGCTGAAGCCGCCTTCGCACTGCAGGTGGCTCTTGTGCGTGGTGACGCCGATCTGGGCATTCGCCTGCAGCACTTCGAAATAGCCCTTGATGTACTTGTCGAAGACGCCCGGTTGCGTGGCGATCAGGTCGACGGAGATGCAGCGGGAGAAGTCCGTATACTCGCCCGACCAGCCCAGCTCGCGGGTTTCCATCCAGTATTCTTGGGGAAGCTCGTTACCGTAGTAGGCCTCGATCACCTCGATGGCACGGGTATTGAGCACGGATCCGCCTCGCGTGCTGACGAACACGGGATGCTTCGGACCCACCTTGTCCAGGCTCGCCCGCGTAATCCCGTCCCCGAACGCCTTCACCGCCACACTGGCAGGATTCAATCCGAGGCGAATCCACTGGCCCTCCGGAATCTGCCTGGCTCGTGCGGCAACCGCCTTGTGCACCAGCTCGACAAGCTCCTCTTCCGTCTCGGCCCGCAGGTGAACTTCCAGCTGCTCCGGGATGGAACGCACGACCCAGGGGAACCCGGTCGAGGTCTCGTAGATGTGATTATGGGTGTCGATCAGCCCAGGTATGACCGAGTTTCCCTTCGCATCGACCACCTCCGTCCAGTCTGCAACGAGCTTCTTTATCTCCTCGTTGCTGCCGACGGCGAGAATCCTGTCGTCACGGATGGCGATCGCTTGCGCGAAGCTGATGTCTTGCGGGTTGTCGGAATCGGCGGTAATCACCTTACCGTTGAGAATGACGGTTTCCGCGTACGGGGCTTTGCCGGCGACGGCAACTCCACAGAAAACTACCGACGTTGCAAGACATGCAAGCGTTGCGGCGACGCGGGAAAAGAGCCTCGTATAGTCGGTCGTCATGACCATCCCCCTGGTTGTTTGCAGAACCGGCCCCCTTTTCAGTTTCGGCCGTAACGTATCGCAGTAGTTGGAAACTTGCCGCCGATATTTGCAGTTCCGGTGGCAATCGTTTCGGCGTTGATTTGCTGCCGACTCGCAATGCGTCTGGCAAAGTAAAAGAATCACTTTTGCTTGTCAATTTGTCGACGACGCGTCGCTCGATTGCTTTTTGTTTCATTTGAATCTTCATGGTAATCAACTTGCAATTGGATGTTGCTACACTGCGGATCCGGGCATTGAACGAGGCTGCAGTGCACGCCTCGACGGTCTGAAGTTACAAAGGCAACCTAGGCTCGTGGACGTACACCAGGCAAGACAGGCAGTGGCCAAGCTGCGCTCGAATCTCGGAACAGTCGTAAAGGGACACGAAGCGAGCATCGACCTGCTGGTCGTGGCGATACTCGCGAGAGGTCATGTGCTCCTCGAATCCGTCCCGGGCGAAGGCAAGACGCTGCTCGCGACAGCGCTCGCCGCTTCCATCGACGGAATGACTGCCGGACGCATTTCCGGACAACCGACCCTGAAACCTTCCGACCTGCTGGGCGCGGAAATGGCGCGCGAGGCCACGTCGACGTTCGAGCTCGTCAAAGGCCCCGTGTTCAACAACATCCTGCTGTTCGACGAGCTGAACAGAACCGACCCGCGCACGCAATCCGCTTTGCTCGAAGCAATGCAGGAGTATCAGGTCACGATCGGTGAGCGCACCTGGCCGCTGCCGCGGCCCTTTCACGTGATCGCGACCCAGAACCCGCTGTCGCACGAGGGCACGTGGGAGCTGGACGCCGCGGCCCGGCAGCGATTCCTGGTCAAAATCCATTGGTCGTTCTCGCCTCGTGAGATCGAATTCCGGATCGCGCGCGAAGCGAGAAGCTTCCTCAAAGAGAACCTCGAGCGCATCCGGCCCGTAATCACGCGCGACGAGCTGATCTCGGTGCAGGACATGCTGGCCACGGAGATCACGCTTTCCGATGCGATGGTGCATCTCATGAATTCGGTCACCGTGGCGACCCGGCGCAGCGATCCGTCGTATCCTGCCGGCGCTTTCGAGCGGGAGGGACTGGGCGCGGAAGTCGTCAGCGAAGCCGGCGGCGCGAGTTCGCGCACGACCAGCTTCTGGCCTGCGCTGCTGCGTGCGCACGCCTTCTATCACGGGCGCGACCGGGTGGTTCCACACGATGTGTTCGCGACCGCTCTCGCGATGCTGAATCACCGACTGGAAACCAGCTATCCCGCGGACATGAGTCGCTTGATCAACGTCGTGCTGGCCGAGCGAGGCTATGCTTACGAGATTTCGTCCTAGCCAGCGGCGGGACGAGCGGCAGCCGGGTGAGCTGCACGCGCTGGGCGTGCTGCTCCCGATCCGGTTCCGCCCGGTCAAGGTACTTCCCGGGAGGCATCCGCTCGGCCGGGCGGGCGAAGGCATGCGCGTGCTGCGGACGCGTCCCTACGTGCCCGGTGAGGACAACCCGCGCGATATCGACAGGTTCAGCCCACCGACTGAGCGCATGGTGATGGAGTGGGAAGACGAGGCCCAGGCTTCGATCATGCTGCTGGCCGACGTCTCGGCCTCGATGTCGCCCCCGCTCAAATCGAGCCTGCGCGACGCGTGCCTGCTGCAGTTGACCTACTCTCTCTGGAGGGCCGGCGATCGCGTAGGAACGATCCTGTTCGACCGCGCCCTCCACGAGCCGATAGCAGCGCCGAACCTGCGCACCCAGGTGCGACGCCTGACCGGCGCGCTCGCGCGGACCTGTCCCCAGGAACACACGGACATATCCGGGGCGTTGCGCGCCTACCTCGAGGTGAGCCACCGCCGGCGAGCCGATCTGCTGTTTCTCATTTCGGATTTCCTGCCGCCCGGCGAAAGCCACGCTGCTCCCGCAATCGAGTGGCAGAGACTGCCGGTCGCCCTGCGACACAACATCGTGCCGATCGTGGTTTCGTTCGCCATCCCTGCGAGCATCGCCGGGATGGTCAAGTTCTGGGACCCGGAGCGCCGGCAGCGCCGTCTCGTCTGGTTGTCTGCTCGTCGCATCCGGCATATCAACGCGCGCGAGCGCGAACGCGTCGCGGCTGTAACGGCAAGCTTCCGGGCGGCGGGTGTGGATTACATGGTGCTGACGCAGGCTCGCGACATCTACCCGGGGCTCGCCAGGCTCGCCCGCGTACGTCGCCTGAGGAAGCATTGATATGAGGACGGCAATGAAAAAGGTCTGCATGCGTGCCCCGCAGAAGAGCTTTGCTCGCTCGTGCAGAGCTTCCCTCGTCCTCTGCACATCCGTGCTTCTGTGGACAGGCGGCGCGCCCGCGGAACAGGCCGTCCCCGTCGTTCACCAGGACGACTTCCTGACCATTCGAGCGGGCGTTCCGGAGGTGGGGACGCGGCCGGTACATGTCGGCGACCCGCTGTCGCTGCTGGTCGAGGTGGAATTCGACGCCGGGCGCCTGCGGATAGAGGCACTGGACGCGGCCTGGTTCCAGCGCGCATTCGCCGATCGACCCGCGTTCATCCTGCATTCGGATCCCGTCCTGGAACGCACGAGCGCCGCCGGCGGGCACACGACGATACGCGGCGTGTGGACGTTCCAGATCGTCGCCTGCCCGACCGGGCTGCAGCAGTGTGCCGGCAACAAGTCGTACGAGCTGCCCTTCCTCGATGTCGCCTACCAGCTTCTCGGCGAATCCGGGGAAGCAGTGAACGACAAATCGGTTCGCCTGCGCCCGTGGCCTGGAAGCATATCCGTCACGCCTGCGGTGAATGTCGCAACCGGCTCGTCGGACGACTTCGCCGGCGCCTTCCCCGGAGGCGCGTACCAGGAAACCCTGCCCGTCGAAAGCCGGCCCGGCCCCGCGTTGCTCGCGGCGCTGGCGGGAGTACTCATGCTGGGCGCGGGTATTCGCGGGTCACGGAGACGCAACGCACGGCCGGCGGCAGTGCTTCCCGCGGCGCGCGCACTCACGCGCTGGCAGACGGTGCTCGCGCGCCTCCGGACGGATACCCTCACGGACGACGAGTGGGCCGACACGATGCGTCGCTGCCTCACCTGGTATTGCATGGACGAAAAGTCCGTGAATCCCTGCGCGTGGCTCGACAATGGCGTGCGCGACCCTGCGCGCGCGCCGGGGCCGCTCGCGGGCCTGTACGCGCTTTACTTCGATATCCTCCAGGAAGACGGCGTTGCACCTGCGGGCCGGCAACCCTGGATCGACCGCTTCCTGCAGGTCGTGGAAGATCCGGCGCAAACGACGCCGGCGAGCGCTCCCCGGTGATCGACTGGAGCGGCTTCCAGGTCGTCCGCTGGTGGCCGCTCGGGCTGATCGCCGTCACTGCGGTCCTCCTGTTCGTGCTGTGGGCGCGACGGCGGCGAACCCTGTTTCCGGATGCGACGCTGCTGGCCACGTCCCGCGCCCAAGGCATCTCCCTCGATCGGCTGCCACTCGCAATCGGGATAGTCGTACTCGTGCTTCTCACGCTGGCGATGATGGAGCCGTCGGCCGTGCGCGTGGAGACCGTAGAGCGCAACGCCCGCGATTTCGTCATTCTCGTGGATACCTCCCGTTCGATGCGGCACGACACGAAGGTGCGGCGGGACGGGATCGAGCTCAAATTCAAGCGCCGGGTCGGCGCTTTTTCGGAAGCGGTGCAGGATCCGGACAGGATTCCGTTCATCGCCCGGTACGAGCTCGCGCGCGAGAGCCTTTTGCGCTTTCTCTCCGACCGCCGGCCCGGGGATCGCGTGGCGCTGACGTACTTCAACGATGAGGCGTACCCCGTGGCGGCGCTCACCGCCGATCTGGCGTTCGTCGGCGAGCAGCTCGGGGCCATGGACGACTACGTCAACTGGGGAACCGACATCGCCACGGCAATGGACAGCACCCTCGACGCACTGGACCGGTTCTCCGGGGAGAACAGGCGGGCGCTGATCCTGTTGACGGATGCCGAGACACGATATACGAAAGAGCTCGAAGAGCAGCTCGGCCGACTCGCGACCAGCGAGCTGTCGTTCTATCTCCTGTGGATCATGACCGACGATACGGATACACCGCACGCGGAAGTGGCGGCGTTTCTCGAGCTTGCGCGCTCGATGGGCAAGGTGGTCACGCTCGAGGATCCCGGCGCCGAAGATCTGCAATCCGCGTTACGGGACATCAGCCGGCTGGAAGCTTACGCATACCCGGAGACCCGGCGCACGATCATCGACCTGTCCGCGGCGCTGCTGGACGTCGCAAGGTGGCTGCTCATCATCTGGCTGCCACTGATGGCGACGCTGTTTCACCCGGTGACGCGCCTGCGGGAATTCGAGGTGCCATCGATATGAGTCACTTCCGGAACGAGGACTCCTGATGTCCGCGACGCAGTCGCCCCGATGGGGACGCATTCTGTCCGCTTTTCCCGCCGTGTCCACGGCAGTGGGGGTGGCGCTCCTGGTTCTTGGACTTCAGGGCTGGGCCTTCCAGCGCCACGTCGCACCCCGCCTCGTATCGGCGGAGGCGAACCTCGCGCGCCTGCGCCAGGAAGCGCCGACGAACGAGCTGATGAACGACGCGCTTTCCGCTCTTGGCGATTGCTGGCGGCTCGCCGCCGACGAGGGCCAGAAGCGCAAGCTCGTCGCGCTCCGCGATACCGTCATGCGGCGCTTCTCCGAAGAGCCGGCCGTCGCTGTCGCAGAGCTCGACCGGGCCGCCGCCGAGCTGCGAGCGGAAACGGGGGTCGAGCAGAGTGCACTGGAGGCCCTGCGAGCCAGGACGGCCCGACTCAAGGCGGCGTATTCCGACGGCTACGGTGAGCTGCTGCGCCTGTACTCGGACGTGCCCTGGTATCTGCAGCCCGGCGCGGCACTCCTCGACGCGAGCGGACCGATGAAGCAGCGACTCGCGTTCAACCATGCCCAGTACCTGATGTTGACCGGCGCCAGGGAACAGGCCGGAAAAACGCTCGACGAGCTGCGGCGAAGCGCGCGCTCCGGACAGATCAGATCCAGGGTGCTCTTTGCGCAGGCGCGGCTGAGCTACGACGCGTACCGGGCCGAAGCGAACGTGCAGTACTACGACGACGCCCTGCAATACATCCGGCAGAGCCTGCACGACGATCCGCACTACGCGCTGCCGAAGCTGTTGCTGGAGTTCCTCCTCTCGGTCGACCAGGCAGCCGTGGACGTCGACCTGTCTCCGGTCGAGGCACAGGGAACCGGAGAGGCCGAAGGGGAGCGCGGAGACATTTCGGCCGGCTCGCGGGAGTTCTAGTGTCCCCGCGCGGCTCCGGGTTACGTTGACCATGTGGCCGACCGTAACCGCCGCGTCGGTTTCCGGCCTCGTCATCGTCCTCTACTGGCGTGCCGCCCTGGCCCGGCGCACGGCGGCACCGTCGCTCGCCACCGTGCTGACGGCCGCCGCCGGACTCGCGCTCTGCGCACTATCGACGACGCTGGGGAGGACCGATGACACCTACGCGCGCCAAGCCGCCCCGCTCGCCGTTGCGATCGCTTTCGACGTTTCACCGAGCATGCTGGCCATACCCGATCCGACCTTCGACCGCCCCCTGCCCCCCCGTTTCGAACGCGCACGCGCCGTGCTGCTCCGGGTCTTTACGGCACTGGAAGAACGCGGCACGGGCGTGATGGTGTCCTCGCTCGGCTTCACCCGCAATGCCGGCGTGCTGGCGGGATGGAGCGGAGACGCCGCGCAGATCCGGGACGTTCTCGAGCACGGGCTGGTGCCGGGCCTGTTCACCCGCGCCGGCACCAGCGTCGAAGCCGCGGTGGACGAGCTGCTGGAAGTGTTCGCCATGCTGCCGCAGCGCGCGGGCGAAGGATCCCGGCGGGTCGCCATCCTCGTATCCGACGGGGAGGACACGACAGGCCGGTCCTGGCTTCCATACACGCTCGAGCGGCTCTCGTCGAGTCCGGTCGAGCTCATCGCGCTGCAGGCCGGCGCCCTGGGATACGACGAAGGAGTGCCGCGATACGGCGAGCTCGGCGAATTTCTCGGGTTCGAGAGGATGGGCGGCGTGCTCTATACCGTGCCTGACGCGAAAGCCATGCATGCCATCGCCGCTGC
>CAZBGV010000002.1:84745-91406 GCA_964491485.1 uncultured Woeseiaceae bacterium
ACGCAGTCTACCGGCTGCCCATGGACGACATGGACCTGCTGCTGCAGCTCGATGCCGACCTCGACGGCACGATCTCGGACAGCGAGCTTGCCTCCGCGAGCGACGGACTCGATAGCTACGTCCGCGAGCACACGAGGATCGAGGTGAACGGACTCGAGCTCCAGCCCGAGCTGCAGCAGGTTTCCTCCTGGCACGACAACGCTGATTTCCCCTACGTCTCCATCGCGGCACGCTACGTCGCAACGGAGCCGATCGAACGGCTCGACATCGGCGTTTCCGTGCTGACCGATCTCTACCCGGACCATCGCAACCTGGCCGAAGTTCGCGCCGGCGGCAAGCTGGACGAATACGTTTTTCAACACGGTAACCGCTGGTCGGGCAAGGTCGGGCAATCCGGCTGGTGGCAGACCGTGCGCGAGTTCACGCGCCTCGGCATCGAGCACATATTCACCGGCTACGATCACCTGATGTTCCTGCTCGGGCTCCTGCTCGTCGGCCGCGGCCTGCGGGATCTTTTCACGATTGTCACGGCCTTTACCGTCGCGCACAGCGTCACGCTGGCTTTGGCGGGCCTCGGGATCGTCCATCCCACGGTCTGGGTGGTCGAAGCCGCCATCGCGCTCAGCATCGCCTACGTCGGGTTGGAGAATCTCGTCGTACGGACGTTTCGCCACCGCTGGCTGATCGCCGGCGCCTTCGGCCTGGTTCACGGCTTCGGCTTCGCGGCCATGCTGCAGGAAATCCGGCCATCGGGCGCCATATCGCTGCTTGCCCTGTTCACGTTCAATGCGGGCGTCGAGATCGGCCAGCTCGCGATCGTCGCGTTGGCGTGGCCGTTCCTCGTGGCGCTTCGGGCCACGCGCTATCGTGAAGCCGTCGTGCGGGGAACATCCCTCCTGATCATCGCCTGCGGCGTCTTCTGGTTCGTCGAGCGCGTCGTATGAAGCAGGTCTTGCGCTGCGGCCCCGTCGCCTGCCTGGCTTTGCTGGTCCTGCTCGTGCCGGGTCTTGCAGGAGCGGACGTAGTGCTCACTTCGGAAGCGCTGAACGCCGCGCTCAAGCAGATGCAGCGCCTGCAGGCCGGCGGGCAGGATGGGGGCGGAGCGATGACAGCCGACAGCGCGTTTGCACTCGCCGAGGAGGCGCGTGCGCTCGCGGACCTCATGAGCAGGGAAGTGGCAGCGCACGGCTGGCAGCAGAAGCCGATGCTGGACCTCGCGCTCCGGCGCACGTCCGCGCTCGGCGTGCACATCGCCTGGTCGGCGGCTCACGAACGCTTTTTTTACGACGGCGAAGCGTATCGCCGTTACCTGGAGGCGGCGCCACGGGGGACGCACGCGGCGGAGAGCATGTTCCAGCTTCTTTGGTACGACTTCTATCACGCAGAGGCGGACGATCACGCGGCGCTCGTTGCGCAAACTGCGTACGCGCAGGAGTTTCTCCGGCGATTTCCGGGATCCGCGAATGCCGCGGAAGCAGGGTTGTTTCTTGCGATCACTTACCGGGATCTCTGGCGCAGCTGTCGCCGGAACGAAGCGGAGGATTGCGACGGGCGCTACGCGGCGCTCACGCGCGAGCAGTTCGGGCGGGTCGCGGCGCAACATGCCGGCACCGACCAGGCGGAGATCGCAAGCCGCCTGTTGCGGCGCTTCGAGATGGAAGCGGCAGAGGAATGAGCTGCCGGGGCGGGAATACCCCGGCAGCGCCATTGCACTGCGCTCGGCGGATGCCGGGCGCCTTGCCGATCACTCGAACAGGTATTCGAGCTTGATGCCGTAGGTCCTGAACGAGGACGGGGCCAGGTGCACCGACTCGAGTCCGTCCGGAACCACGTCGAACTCACGGTTGTAGGTCGGCCGTGCCTCCAGCAGGTTCCGGGCGAACGCGGACACCGACCACCCCATGTCGAGGCTATGCAGGCCGATCATGAGGTTCAGGTCTTCGTGCTTGTTGAATTTCACGACCTTGCTGAAGCCCTCCACGTCCATGATGTAGCCGTCGGAAACATAACCCTTGGCGCTGAGCGTCAATTCGTACCCATCCGACACCGGCATGAAGTAATCGGCGCTCAGGACGAATTTCCAGTCCGGCGTCCTGGGCGCTTTCTCTCCCGTCCGGTCGATGATCGAGAACGAATCGAACGCCTCCACCGGATCGGTCGGTGCCGGAATCTGCTCTCCGGTGTCCTGGTCGAAGAACTTGCAGTGCGCCTCCGGATTCGTGGTTGCTTCCGCGATTTCCGCATCGGTGCAACCGGCCCCGGGGAAGTGCGTCATCTCTCCGTCCATCAACGCCCCGGAGAAGCCCAGCCGCAGGTTGTCCATCGGCGCGAAGCGGGTGTTGAATTCGAGTCCGCGGACGCGCTGGCCGGCATTCGCGCTGGCCGACGTCTGTTCCGGATCGGGGGACAGCACCGTCGTCTGCAGGTTCGGGAACTCGAGATTGAACAGCGCGGCATCGAAGGCGAAACGATCCCGCCAGAGCGTGCCCTTGATGCCCAGCTCGATCTGCTCGGCGTCCTCGGTTCCGAACGTGAGCTCGTCGAGGCTCGCGGGAAGCGAGGTCTGCCCGGTATCGAACCCGCCGATTTTGGTTGCTTCCGCGTACCGCGCGTACACGGAAATGTCGTCGGTCGCGCGGTATCGCAGCGTGACCTGCGGACTGAAGCCGCTCTCCTCGAACTTCTCCGCGTACGGACCTTCCCCCCGGGACTCGCGCACGGCGAAATCGGGCGCGGTCAGCCCGACCGGGACGGCATTGCCGCTCCACCACGCCTCCGGTATGTCGCGGGTCTCGCGATAGGGCATCGCGTACAGGAGCGTGCCCGGCTCGACCGGCAGGTACAGTCGGGCCGAAGCCGGATCGACGAGGAAATACCGGTCGCCTTCCTCGTTTTCACCCATGTCCCCGATGTAGCCGTCGATCTCGGGGTGATACACGCCGTCCGACGGAACCGTCAGCGGATCGCAAGGATCCTCCGGGCAGACCGCGAACACCCACGACGCGCCGTAGCCACGGGCTGTTGCGAACTTGTCCACGGACTGGAGGCGGCCGCCGATGTCCAGCGCCATGCGGTTGTCCATGAAGTTGAACGTCAGCGTGCCGAATGCGGCCTGGAAGTCCACCTCCTCTGTGATGATGTTGTAGCGCTGCGACTGGCGGACGTTCGCACGCAGGCTCGACGAGAATGCGTCCAGCTCGGTTTTCTGGTAGAACAGACCCGCCATCCACTCGATCGAGCCGCCGCTGGGCGACGTGAAGCGCAGCTCGGAGCTCCACTGCCTGAAGTCCTCGCCACGCCCCTGGAAATTCATCAGGAACGGCGAATTGCTGTTGTCCTGCACGTAATCACGCTCGTAGTCGCTCCAGCCGTTCAGCCACTCGACACTGACCTGGTTGTCGAAGAAATAAGCCGCCGAGATGTAGCCGTTCACCGCGTCCAGGTCCTCGTAGCCGAGGATCCCGTTGTTGCCTGCCGTGCGCACGAACCCGTCGGAGGCCTCCCGGATGTCGAGCGCGCCGACGTTCGAGTTCTCCTCGCGGACTCCCGGTGGCGGCGCGAAATACGGGCCGCCCTGGCTGATGCCCTTGTTGCTGGTGAAGCAGTCGGTATCCAAAGGCGTGAACGGCACCTCCCAGGGCGTGCCGGTCGCCTGGTTCCAGACGCTGCGCTCATCGCCGGGCGGCACGCCCGGGCCGTCCAGTGGGCCGCCGCGGCCGAAGATCAGCGGCCCCTCGGTGCTGCACTGGTAGAAGGTCTCGGAATCCGCCCGAATCCTGGACGCCTCGAGCTTACCCGTCAGCTGCAGCTTGTCGGTCGGCTCGTATTGCAGGGTGACCCGGCCGCCGGTGCTCTCGTATCCTCCGATCGGCTCGCCGGTGACGACGTAATCGAGAAACCCGTCGCTGGTCTCATGCGCGCCGGCCACGCGTATTCCCCACTTGTCGCCGAGGGGTCCGCCGACGCCGAACGTGAACTCGCGGGTGCTGTCGCTGGAGAATTCCGCATTGCCGTAGCCCTCCCACGTGTCCGTAGGACCGCGGCTGCGGATGTTGAACGCGCCAGCCGTCGCGTTCATGCCGAAATAGACGGGCTGCGGTCCCTTCAGCACTTCCACGCTTTCGACGTCGAGGAAGGCGAGCTTGATCTGCGACGAGCGGCCGAAGTGAATACCGTCCACGAACGTGGGCGCCGCCTGGTCGAGCGTGAGCGCATTGCCGGTGGTACCGAAGCCGCGGATGGAGATGTCCTGATCCTGTATGCGCGACTCGATCAGGACCGTCGGCGAGAAATTCGCGAGATCGTCCATGTTGCGGAAGCCTTGCTTCCGGATCTCGTTGCCGCCGTATACCTCGACGGAAATCGGCACTTCCTGCAGCGACTGCGCGCGACGCTGAGCGGTCACGATGATCTCCTCGAGACCGCCGGAACCATCCTCCTGCGCCAGAGCTGCTGACACGTCGAGGAAGGCAAGCCCGGTTGCCATCAAGGACACCGAGAACAGTTTGAGCCCGTTATAGCTAACCATCATCATCCCCCTTAGTTCATCGGCACCACCGCGCCTGCGCGGCGGCATCGAAGCCTGATTGATCGACGGCTATGCCCCTACCGTCCGGACGTAACGGTAATTAACTTGACGGCTGAAGGCTTACGCTCGCTGGATTCGAGTAAATTGGCCGGACCCCCGAAATTGTCCCGAGCGTATCGGGATCATTACGGTTGTTCAACAGGTGAAATGATTACGCGCGCAACGTTTCTGCCTGCGCGCAACAAATGAGACTATCGTGCGTTTTGGCGCACTGGTGGCAGGTTCCTTCACCGTAACGTATGCGCTTCAGGGTTTGCGCCCTGGTGCATGCAGCAAATTGGTTTCATTCAAAATCGAATTCAACCGAGCCGTTGTGCTGCTCGAACGTCGCGGCCTTCGCGTCCGGCGGCATGAGGCTCGTGAGATCGATGCCCAGCAAGTGGCCCTGGTAGACCTCTCTCTGCACGTCCGGGTCGTTCGGGTCGATGGGCATGCCGTCCATGAAGATGCCTTCGATCCGGTACTGGACGCTGGCCGGGCCGGTTCTCTCGAGCTGCCCGATCGTCAGCAGGTTGTAGGAATCCAGTGCGGAGTCGACTCGCGCGGAAAAATTGATGTGATCCGCACGCAGATAGAATCTGGCATCCGAAATGAAGGGAAAGCTGTCGCCGCCGACAAGCGCGTTCAGGGCGTCTTCCTCGAGCAGCCACGACCGTCCGGCGCCATCCGGATTCTCCAGCACCGTTTCGACGCCGAGATCGAGAATGCGGCGTGCCGCCCAGTGGAAATACAGGACGAAAGTGGTACCGCGCAACTCCTCCCAGTCCTCCGCGATGCGGTACGCGATGTAAGGCTCCGCGAACGGCGACACCAGTCCGGCCGGCACCCGCGCCAGGCGCTCCTCACGCGCGGCCGACGCTTCCCGAAACGGGATCAGGATTTCCGCGTAGCGCCTGAGCGAGCTCTGCTTGTTCACGAGCTGCTCGTACGATTGTCCGAGCTCCGCCAGCGCCTCCAGGTCTTCTCCCAGCCGCTTCTGCATCAGCTGCGTGCTCGCAATGACGTCGATCGGGTCCTGGGCACCGGCCCAGAGCGCGCCGAGCGCACTCCCGGCGTAGACGTCGTAAAAGCGTATCCGCCGCACGGCCTGGCCGGCCTGCCGGTCGTATTCGGCACGCGCTGCCCTCACTTCCGGCTCGAGCGTCGCGATCCGCTCACGCACACTCTCCAGCTGCTGCTGCAGCAGCTTGGTGCTGGCCGTCGGGTCGTTGATGTCCTTGACGAAGTGCGCGAACACGCCGGTGAGATGCGCGTACGCGGACACGGCGAAGCCGGCGCACAGCACGATCGCGGTGAACGCAAGGATTACCGGACGGTGCTTCATCGATCGCCCGTGCCGATCGCTCTCTGGCTGGCCAGGCCGCCGCCCATCAATGCGAGCACCGGCCCGGTCAGGAGGACGATGCCGATGACCAGCATGGGCGATTTCAGCTGGCCGGACATGAACGGTACCAGCCGCGCGATGGCCTCCTGGATCACTTCACCGAGATACAGGAACACGGCGCCGGCCAGGATCGACGAGAAGAGGCCGAGCAGGAAGGCTTCGATCAGGAACTGGGCACGGATGCCCCACGGCCCCACACCGACCCAGCGTTGAATCTGAATTTCGACCTCGCGGTTGAGAACGGCGAGGTGCATCGCAGTCAGGCTCATCAGCAGGGCGGCGACGAAGAAACCGACGATCAGGACGAAGCCCCCCTTCTGCAGCCCGTTCGAGATCCGGTACAGCACGGTCGCAAAGCCCTGGCCCCAGATGACGTCGCCGACGCCCTCCAGGGTGCGAATGCGCTCGACGACGGCTCCTCCCTGCTCGGGATCGGAGAGCTCCACCGAGAGACTGTCGGCAAACGCGTCCGTCGGCAAGGCGCTCATCAGCGTCTCCTGTCCGAACACCGGCGCAAGCTCCTGGTACACGGACTCGCCATCCAGCAGCTCGACCGCCCGCACGCCTGCCAGCGCCTCGAGGGGCTCGATGAGCGCTTCGGCCGCCGTTCCCTCATCCGCGAATACGCGCACCTGCACCTGGCGTTCGAGCAGCGTCGCGATCTGCGCGAGATTGGCGTTCAGCCAGAG
>CAZBGV010000003.1:0-87991 GCA_964491485.1 uncultured Woeseiaceae bacterium
CGCGCAGGTACACCCGCTTCACGCGGCCGCGGTCGATGAAGTCGTCGATGTACTGACCGCCCCAGGCGACCGACAGCGTGGTGTTGACGTCGGTCATGGAAAGGCCGAGCGCGCTGGCCTTCGCGGTGTCGATGTCGAGCCGGAACTGCGGCGCGTCCTCCTGGCCGCCGGGCCGCACGTTGACGAGCAGCGGATCCTGCATCGCCTGGCCCAGGAACTGGTTACGCGCGGCGAGCAGCGCCTCGTGACCGACGCCGCCGTTGTCTTTCAGGAAGAAGACGAAGCCGGCCGACCTGCCGAGCTCCGGCATGGCCGGCGGCGCGAACGCGAACACCATTGCGTCCTTGATCTGGCTCAGCGCGCCCATGGCGCGCCCCGCGAGGGCCTCGATGCTCTGGGCGGGCGACGTTCGCTCGCTCCAGTCCCTGAGCTTCACGAACGCCATGGCATTGTTCTGGCCGCTGCCGCCGAAGCTGAAGCCCTGCACCGTGAACAGCGACTGCACGGTATCCTTCTCCTGCTCCAGGAAGTACTCCTCGACTTTCCTCACGGACTCCATCGTGCGCGCCTGGGTGGCGCCCACCGGCGCCTGCACCTGCGAGAACAGCACGCCCTGGTCCTCCGGCGGCAGGAACGAGGTCGGCAGCCGGAAGAACAGCACGCCCATGATCGCGACCATCACGAGGAACACGGCGAAGTAACGGCCGCCGCGCGCGAGCATTCCCTGCACGAAGCCGCGGTAGCCCTCCGCCGCCCGGTCGTAGTTGCGGTTGAACCAGCGGAAGAACCCGCGCTGGCCGTGGTGCTCGCCTTTCTTCAGCGGCTTGAGCAGGGTCGCGCAGAGCGCGGGCGTGAGCACGAGCGCGATCAGCACGGACAGCGCCATCGCGGCCACGATGGTGGCTGAGAACTGCCGGTATATCACGCCCGTAGCGCCGCCGAGGAAGGCCATGGGCACGAACACGGCCGCGAGCACAAGGCCGATCGCGACCAGCGCCCCGCTGATCTGGCGCATCGACCGCCGCGTTGCCTCGACCGGGCTCAGGCCCTGCTCGCTCATCACGCGCTCGACGTTCTCGACCACGACGATGGCGTCGTCCACGAGCAAGCCGATGGCGAGCACCATCGCGAACATCGTGAGCATGTTGATGGAGAAGCCGAGCAGGTACAGCACGGCCATCGTGCCGAGCAGGACGACCGGGACCGCGATGGTCGGGATCAGCGTGGCGCGGAAGTTCTGCAGGAAAAGGTACATCACCAGGAAGACGAGGATGATCGCCTCGATCAACGTCTCGATGACGTTCTCGATCGACACCCGGATGAACGGCGTCGTCTCGAACGGGATGACGGTCGAAAGGCCCTGCGGGAAGAAGGGCGCGAGCTCGTCGATGCGGGCCTGCACGGCTGCCGCGGTTTCGAGCGCGTTGGCGCCGGTCGCCATCATCACGGCCAGCCCGCTCGCCGTCTGGCCGTTGTAGCGCGAGATGAACTCGTAGCTCTCGGCGCCGAGCTCCACGCGCGCGACGTCGCCCAGCCGAAGCAGCGAGCCGTCGCTGTTGCTGCGCAGCACGATGTCGCGGAATTCCTCCGGCGTCTGCAGGCGGCTCTGGGCGGTGATGGTGGCGTTGATCTCCTGCCCCTCGACGGAGGGGGCTGCGCCCAGCGAGCCGACCGCCATCTGCTGGTTCTGGGCGCGCACGGCCGCGATGATGTCGGACGGCGTCAGCCGGTAAACCTCGAGCTTGTTGGGGTCGAGCCAGATGCGCATGGCGTATTGCGCGCCGAACACCTGCACGTTACCGACACCCTGCACGCGGCTGATCGGGTCCACGACGTTGGCGGCCACGTAGTCGGAGATGTCCTCCCGCGACATGCTGCCGTCTTCCGACACGAAGCCGATCACCATGAGGAAGCCGGTGTTCGACTTCGTGACGCTCACGCCCTGGCGCTGGACCTCCTGCGGCAGGAGCGGCAGGGCGAGCTGCACCTTGTTCTGCACCTGCACCTGGGCGATGTCGGGATTGACGTCGTTGTCGAACGTCAGGGTGACCGAGGCGCTGCCGGTCGACGAGCTCGTCGCCGACATGTAGATGAGGCCGTCCAGCCCCTTCATGTTCTGCTCGAGGATCTGCGTGACGGAGTCCTCGACCACCTTCGCGGACGCGCCGGGATAGTTCGCGTTGATGTTGATGGTCGGCGGCGCGATCGACGGATACATCGATATCGGCAGCCGGGTGATCGCGAGCACGCCCGCGATCATGATGACGATCGCGATGACCGACGCGAAGATCGGGCGGCCGATGAAGAACTGGGACATGGCGCGGGCCTAGCGGGTCGTCGCGGAGTCGCCCGCGGCGGCCTGCGTCTGCACGCCGGCCTGCGCGACCTTGACCTGCATGCCCGGCTGGATCTTCTGCAGCCCGGCCACCACGACCCGGTCGCCCGCCGCCAGGCCCGAGCCCACCAGCCACTGGTCGCCGATCGTGCGCGTGACCTCGACCGTGCGGCGCTCGATGGTGTTGTCGTCGCCGACCACGACCATCGCGACCGCGTTGCCCCGCGGATCCCGCGTGATCCCGCGTTGCGGCACGAGCACGGCGTCCTGCACGATCGCCGGGCTGATCACGGCCCGCACGTACATGCCGGGCAGCAGCAGGTGATCCGGATTCGGCACCACCACGCGCAGCGTGTAGCTGCCGGTGGAGGGATCCACCGTGAGATCGGCGAACTTGAAAGTGCCGGTTTGCGCGTAGCTGCGGCCGTTCTCGAGGATGATCCTGACCGGCACGTCGTCGGCCATCGCCACGGCGCCTTCGGCCAGCTCGCTGCGCAGCGCGAGCAGCTCGCTCGCCGACTGCGAGAGGTCGACATAGATCGGATCGAACTGCTGCACCGTCGCGAGCGGCTGCGCCTGGTTCGCGGTCACGAGGGCCCCGGCCGTGACCCAGGATTTGCCGATGCGGCCGCTGATGGGCGAGGTGATGCGGGCGTAGCCGAGGCGCACCGAGGCGCGCTCGACGGCCGCCCGGGCCACGCGCACGTCCGCCTCCGCCTGGTGCAGCCTGGCGACCGCGTTCTCGCGATCCTGCCGGCTGATCGCGTTCGAGCGGATGAGCTCGGCGCTGCGCTCGGCGTCCAGCCGCGCGACCTCGTGCGCCGCCTCGGCGCGCGCGAGCGCGGCCGTGGCGCTCTCGTGCTCGGCGCGGTACATGGCGTCGTCCAGCTGGTACAGCGGTTGCCCGGCCTCGACCACGCTGCCTTCGTCGAACAGCAGCTCCTTGACGATGCCGTCGACCTGCGGGCGGACCTCGGCGATCAGGTAGGCGCGGGTGCGCCCCGGCAGCTCCCGCGTCAGGCGCACCGGCTGCGCGGTGAGGTTCACGACCTCGACTTCCGGCGTACCCATCTGCATGGGCGGCGCCTCCTGGCCGCACGCGGCGAGCAGGGCGGCAACGGCCGGGAACAGCAGGCGAACACCACGTTTCAAGGGCATGACGTAAGGTCTCGGTCAGGATGCCGCGGGATCGGGGACGCGCGGCGGGACGCGGAGAATGAACGTTCATTCTCCCGCCGTCAAGAGCTTATTCCTTATTGATGTGTCATCGATGCATCGCCACCGGGGACGGTTTCGGTGGTATGTTGCCCGGGCTTCCGCTCCAGGGATGAATGCTCCAGGGATAAAACCAAGGTGTCCGAGCTGTACTTCGAGGATCTCCGCCCCGGTCTCGTGTTCCGCGGCAGCAACCGGTTCCGCGTGGAGACCGAAGCGCTGAAGGCGTTTGCCCGCGAGTTCGATCCGCAGCCGTTTCACCTCGACGAGACCGCGGCGGAGCGCTCGATCTTCCGCGGCCTCGCGGCCAGCGGCTGGCACACGGCCGCGATCACGATGCGCCTGCTCGTGACGAGCGACTTCGTGGTCGCCGGCGGACTGGTCGGGCTCGGCCTCGAGGAGCTGCGCTGGCCGCGGCCGACCCGCCCGGGCGACGAGCTGCGCGCGGAGGTGGAGGTGCTCGAGGCCAGGCCATCGCGCTCGCGCCCGGGATTCGGGCTGGTCAGGACGCGGACGACGACCCTGAACCAGGACGACGAGGTCGTGCAGCAGCTCGTGAACACGCTGATCGTGCCGTGCCGGGAGGCGTCGTGAAAGCGGGCGCCCCGCGGCTTCGGCTCAAGCGGCGCACCGGCGCGCCTCGCGAGGTCGCAGGCTCGTGAAGCTCCTCATCGCCCTCGCATTCGCCGGCGTGGTTTTCAGCCTCGGCTCGGCGCTGTTCCAGATGACCTCGCGGGAGCGAGACCCGGCGAAGTTCAATCGTGCCCTGATGTGGCGGGTCGCGTTTTCGATGCTGCTGATCGTGCTGCTGCTGGTGGCGTACGCGTTCGACCTGATCGATTGACGTCCGTGCAAACCTCCCTGCTCAAATGGCTGACGCTCGCCTTTGCCGTGCTGCTCGGGAGCAGCCTGCTGTCCATGATGGCGGTGTTCTCGGGATCGACGGGCGAGGACCTGCGCGACCTGCTCAGCCTGCAAACGGCGGCGGTCCCCGTTGCCGTGGCCGCCGCCGCGTGGAGCTACGCCCTGATCGCGCGCCGCCACGGCGCCGTCGCGCCGCGGCGGCTCTGGGCGGAGCTGCCGGGCTGGCTCGTCCTCGCGATTGCGGTGATGCTGTCGCTGGTCGTCGTCGCGGAGCTCGCCTTCGTGCTGGTCGGCGGCTACACGGGCGAAGCGCGCCCCTGGCGCGAGCACGTGCCGGTCGCGGCGGCCTTCACGAGCGCGCTCGCGCTCGCCGCCTGCTACGCGGCGCTGCGCCTGGAGCGGCGCTGAGCGCGCGGCCCCCGACAGGCTGGTATATCAAGAAAAATGCACTTATCCTCGCGCTGCTTTCGAGCTTGGATTTAGAGCAGGGGTGAGCAGACCAAGCGTTCTGGCTCACTAATCCAATACATTCGACAATTACAATGCAAAAGACCACCTGTTTCGATGCCTTCGAGCAAGGTGTGCTGGCCGTTCAATCAGGCGAACTTATTGAGTCTGTCAGCGCCAAGGATAAGGAATTTCATTTTCAGAATTGGTTCCAGAGGCGTCTGGAATCACTCGATGTTCATTTCGAAGGCTCGGGCCGCAATACCTATCCCGACTTCTGTCTCGTCGAGGCTGCGGAGGGATACGAAGTTAAGGGGCTGGCTTGGCCAGGGCGCGAGCGGGACTACGACGCCAACAGTCAGGTACCGACCGGTTATCACAACGGTCGTCAAATCTTCTATGTTTTTGGACGGTACCCGTCCGATTTAAGCCAATTTCCGGAAGAAAGCGGCGGTCGACGACAATATCCGGTAATTGATCTAGTTTTGTGCCATGGCGATTTTTTGAACGTGGATCATAATTACGTTCATAAGAACCGGAGCGTCAAGGGCTTTGGCACGTACGGCGATATTATGATTCGCGATCGAAAAATGTACGTTGCGCCGACTCCATTTGCTCTGACTGAAGGCACGAACGGCTTAATGACTTTGATCGTGCCGGAGAAAATAGGTCCGGATCCTCGCTTTAGAGTGGTAGGTCGCCTGACTCGTGTGGAGGCGACAAAGCTCGTCGTCGGTTATACGTTCGACCTTCGCACAAATCAGATCAAAGCTGAGATGGCGCACAACCCTAATGCTGGGACGGAGCATAAATTTATCGCCTATCGGTTAAAGTCCCAGGCATCAAAGCCCGTTTCGATGTCATCGGAGTCGCCCGAGAATCTACTCGGGCTGGCCCGAAGTGTGGACAGCGAATGAGTGCCGTGCCGGGAAGCCAGCATGATTGTGCTCGGAAAACTGCACTCGAGCAAAGGTTTCCGATCGTAGAGATTAGCCAGATTTCTGAGCAGGAGAGCTGGCGCAAAGAAATCAATCGGCCCATTTACCACATTCATAAGTGGTGGGCCACACGGCTCGGATCTGTGTTCCGCGCCATAGCGCTTGCAGCACTATCCCCTTCGGATACGGATATCTGGAAAGCGTTCTACACACTTCATTCATGCGACGGGAAAGTTGTTCTCGATCCATTTATGGGGAGCGGAACAACACTGGGCGAAGCGATCAAACTCGGTGCGAAGGCGATCGGATGCGACATCAATCCAGTCAGCACGTTTTTGGTTCGGCAAGCGCTTACTCGTGTTCCTGAGTCCACTTTATGGCATACATATCGGCAGCTCGAACGGGAGGTTGCGCCGGAGATACATCGCTACTACAGAACAACCGATCCAGAATCCGGTGAGCCGCTTCAGGTTCTCTATTTCTTTTGGGTGAAAGTCGTCGAAACGCCCGACGGCGAATCAATACCGCTTTTCACTCGATATGTTTTTGCGCAAGACGCGTATCCGAGGAAGAAACCCGCCGCCCGAATAATCTGCCCTAGTTGTTGGGCTATTAATGAAGCAAGGTTCGATACCAATCATCTTGTATGTTTGTCGTGCAAGCATCGCTTTAATCCTCAGCATGGGCCAGCAAAAGGCCAGTTCGTGATCGATAAGGAAGGTAAACGCCACCGCATCAAGGATGTTCTGCCGAAGGACGGAACACCGCCCAAGCATCGCCTCTATGCGATGCTTGCCGTGCGGCCTGACGGTGCGAAGGTTTATTTGCCCCCTCGTGCACAGGATTTTGCCCTCTTTGAGGAGGCCGCTGCACGTCTTGCGCGAGAGGAATTGCCATTGCCGACCTTGGGGGTCAGACCTGGGCACAATACCGATCAGGCCCGCGGGTATAACTATCTCAACTGGCGAGATTTTTTTAACGAGCGTCAACTCCTTTGCTTGGGTCTGTTGTTGAAGGCCATTCTTCGAATCGAAAACGATGTAGTGCGTGAACAATTCGTATGCTTATTCTCTAGCACCCTCGAATTTAATAATCTGTTTTGCAGCTACAAGGGAGAAGGAACTGGAGCAGTTCGGCATATGTTCTCCAATCACATTTTGAAGCCGGAGCGTGCTCCTCTTGAGAATTCTGTGTGGGGTACTGCCAAGAGTAGCGGCACTTTCTGTTCTCTATTTGAATCGCGATTGCTGCGAGCGAAGCGCTATCTTGACGAGCCGGTAGAAGTAGCTTTCGACACAGACCTGCTAGGAGGTCGGGGCGCTCGCCGAAAGATTCTGGCAAGCAAGCCGATTGCAGTCGATATCTATGAAGCGTGGGAACCTTTTTCCTCGGCGACTCAAGGGGCGCTGGTGCTAAATGGTGATAGCTCGAGCCTGCCATTACCTGATTCGTCTGTCGACGCGGTGTTAACCGACCCACCGTACTTTGATTTTGTTCACTATAGTGAGCTGAGCGATTTCTTTTTCGCTTGGCTTTCTCCGGTGTTGAAGAATCGGTATTCATGGTTTGCACGTGCAGATTCATCGTCTGAGGGAGAGGTTCAGCACAAAGATCCGCTTGCTTTTGCAAGGCAGCTATCCAAAGTCTTCGCTGAGTGTCGCCGTGTCCTGAAGCATGACGGCGTGCTTGCATTTAGCTTTCATCACTCACGGGAGGAGGGGTGGGCAGCCATCCACGAGGCATTAACTGCCGCCGGGCTTGAGGTAGTCGCTGCATACCCGGTCCATGCTGAAATGCGTGGTGCGAGCCCGAAGAGCGCGTCAAAAGCTCCGATCAGTCTTGATGCCATTCTTGTTTGTCGCAAGCATGTGGCATCTCCGTCTTACTCAGATAACATATCGCAGATCCTTGCTAGAACCGACGAGTACGCGCTCCGCTTAGCGGATGCCGGAATGACTATCTCGTCGGCCGACAGGTTTGTGATCGCAGCGTCCCAAACGCTGATTTCCACAACCGCGAGTGAGCTGAACTTCGAACAGATCAAAGCCAAGTTGAAATCCGTCCGCCGTAACCTTGAAGTCAGCGTGGTCACGTTGGGTTCCAGTAGTTACGGCACCGACGCCGCCGCTCGGGGCAGCCGTGCCTGACCGCACCACGGCATGGATCGAAGAGCGAACGTTGGACTGTGCGAAAACGTTTAGCTGGGCTGGACGAACCCGTCTGCCGCATTAGCGGCAGACATCGCCGGATTGGTGCTGCAGAGGGCATAGTCGCGCTCCGCGCTGGCGTTCTACTCAGCGGGTAGCAGCTGGCTCGCGCCCGGTTTGGAGAGCAGCCCTGCAGACGTCTACCATGTTGCTGGAAGTGTCAGCGGAGCCGTAAAGAGAATTACGAAAGCGACCCATTTCAGCGGACACGCAGCAGTAGCGCATTCTCGAGCAAGTTTCGAGGAAGCGCCGCAAGTCAGCGCCACTACATGAGAAGTCGGGGCGGGTATGCAACTCTCTGATCTATTCGCGACAGTTCCATTTTCCCGACGAGGCCGTTTATCATCAACTACCTCGCAGGCAATACATCGAGGCTCGGGCCGGCCGGCTCCTGGCAGGGGAACGCATGACCGACCTGCATCGTACAAGAGTCAGCATGAGAGTCCGGTGGCTCGTCGGCCTGCTGCTGCTCATCCCGATCGTCGGTCCGCTGCTCGTCGGCACCTATGCCCGCAACGAGCCCGAGCTCGCCGGCTTTCCCTTCTACTACTGGTACCAGTTGCTGTGGATCCCCATCGGTGCCGCCTGCACGGCGATTGCGTACCGGCTGCTCCTGCGGGCCAGGGAGCGTGAGGCGGGACAGCACCGCCCCGGGGGCGAATCCGCGTGAACGGCACCATCGACTGGATCGCGGTCGGCGTATTCCTGTTCTTCTTCCTGCTGGTCACCGTCCTCGGTTTCCTGGCGGCGCGCTGGCGTGCCGGGAAGGGGCTGGACAGCCTGCACGAGTGGGGTCTCGCCGGGCGCGGCTTCGGGACGTTCGTCGCGTGGTTCCTGATCGGCGGCGACCTGTACACGGCGTACACCTTCATAGCGGTTCCCGCGCTGCTGTACGCCGGCAACGTGGTGGGCTTCTTCGCCGTGCCTTACACGGTCCTCGTCTACCCGCTGATCTTCATCTTCCTGCCGCGGCTCTGGTCGGTTTCGCACCGCCACGGCTACTGCACGACGGCGGATTTCGTGCTCGGCCGCTACGGCTCGCGCAGCCTGGCGCTCGCCGTGTCGCTGACGGGCATCCTCGCAACGATGCCGTACATCGCGTTGCAGCTCGTCGGCATCCAGGTGGTGCTCGAGACGATGGGCATCGGCGGCGGGGCAGGCGCTTCGCTGCTGGAGCGCGACCTGCCGCTGTTCGTCGCTTTCGCCGTGCTGGCGGCCTACACCTACTCGTCCGGCTTGCGGGCGCCTGCCCTGATCGCCTTCGTGAAGGACTCGCTCATCTACATCGTGATCCTGACGGCGGTCATTTACCTGCCGCTCAAGCTGGGCGGTTGGGGCGCCATTTTCGACGTGGCGCAGCAGAAATTCGACCAGCCCGGGACGCCGACGACCGGCACCCTGCCGCCGGAGTCGCTCCATTGGGCGTATGCATCGCTGGCGCTCGGCTCGGCGCTCGCGCTCTTCATGTATCCGCACTCGATCACGGCTTCGTTGTCGACGAAGAACCGTAACGTGCTGCGGCGCAACGCGGCCCTTTTGCCTGCCTATTCCTTCCTGCTCGGGCTGCTGGCACTGCTCGGTTTCGTCGCGCTGGCCGCCGGTGTGACCGTCGACAACCCGCAGCTCGCGATCCCCGCGCTGTTCCAGCAGGAGTTCCCCTCGTGGTTTGCCGGGACCGCCTTCGCGGCCATTGCCATCGGCGCCCTCGTGCCGGCGGCGATCATGTCGATTGCGGCCGCCAACCTGTGGACGCGCAACGTCTACAAGCCTTTCATCAAACCCGACATGACGCACGCGGACGAAGCGAGGCAGGCGAAGCTGATGTCCCTGCTGGTGAAGTTCGGCGCGCTCGTTTTCGTGCTCGGCCTGCCGACGAAGTTCGCCATCAACCTGCAGCTGCTCGGCGGCGTGTGGGTCCTGCAGACGTTCCCCGCGATCGTGATCCCGCTCTACACCCGCTGGTTTCACCGGCGGGCGCTGTTTTGCGGCTGGCTCGCCGGGATGGCTTACGGGACGTGGACGGCCTGGCAGGCGAATTTCTCGGCGGTGGCCAAAGTGCCGTTCACGGAAACGGTCGGGTACATCGCGCTGACCGCGTTCGCGATCAACGTCGCGGTCGCCGTGCTGCTGACCGTGGCACTGCGCGCGCTCCGGGCAGCGGAGGGCAGCGACGAGACGGTGCCGGCGGACTATTACGCGGATGCCGGCGACGAAGGCGTGGTGCCCGTCGCGGACGCGTGCCCCGCGGCGGCTCCGGCCGGCGACCGCTACTCGTAGCGCAGCGATTCGATCGGGTCGAGCTGCGCGGCCTTCGCGGCGGGCAGGATGCCGAAAACGACGCCGACGGCCGCGGAAAAGCCGACCGAGAGCGCAATCGCCCACGCCGGCACGTGCGCGGGCGGGAAGCTCGGCAGCATCGAGGCGACCAGCGCGCCGATGCCCCAGCCGAGCGCGATGCCGAGCAGGCCGCCGAGCAGGCACAAGAGCACGGCTTCGATCAGGAACTGCAGCAGGATGTCGACGCGGCGCGCGCCGAGCGCCTTCAGGATGCCGATCTCGCGCGTGCGCTCGGTGACCGACACCAGCATGATGTTCATGATGCCGATGCCGCCGACCAGCAGCGAGATCCCGACGATGCCCGCCGCCACCGCCGTGATGGTGTTGACGACCGAGTTGAAGGATTCGGTCAGCTGCTCGGCGGTTTGCACGCGGAAATCGTCATCTTCGCCGGACGCCAGCCCGTGCTGCTGCCGGAGGACGCGGCGGATGCGTTCCTCGATCTCCGCCATCTCCTCCAGGTCGTCTACGAGGAGCTGGACCTGGATGTCGAATTCCCGCGATGCGCCGAGCAGCCGTTGCATGGTGGCGTACGGCAGCAGCACGTAGTTGTCCTGCGAGAAACCGAAGATTTCCCCGCGCGTTTCCATTACGCCGACGACCTTGCACCACTCCTCGCCGATGCGGATGAACTCGCCGAGGCCGCCGTCCTCGAGCTCGAGGTCCTCGACGACGTCCGACCCGACCAGGCAGACGAGCCGGCGGCGCTCGTTGTCGCTGCGCGTGAAGAACCGGCCCTGCTGCGGATACGAGCGGTTCACGTCCATGTAGCTGCTGCCCACGCCGAACGCGCGCGTGAAAGTCGTTTGCGCGCGGTAGCCGACGTTGACCATCTGGTTGCGCGGGTCGTACAGGAGCGGCGTCACGCTCGATATGCCGTCGACCCGGTGCTCGATGGCGCGCAGGTCGTCCTCGGTGAGTTTCGCGATCCGCCCCTGGAAGTATTTCTCGCGCGGGGTGTACGAGGAGATCGTGACCGAATTCGATCCCAGGCCCTGGAACTGCGCGTTGATCATGTATGACATGCCCTGCACGATGGACACGACGGCCACGACGGATGCCACGCCGATGATGATGCCGAGCGCCGTCAGGAAAGAGCGGAAAGCGTGCGCACGGATCGCGGCGAATGCCGAGCGCAGGCTTTCGAGCAGCAGGCTCAAGCCGCTCGCTCCCGGCGGCGATCGGATTCGACCAGCCCGTCGCGCAGGCGGACGACGCGCCGGCAATGCTCCGCGATCTCCGGCTCGTGGGTCACGATCACGATTGTCTGACCGGCGGCGTGCAGCTCGTCGAAGAGCGCCATGATCTCCGCCGTCGTCGCGGAATCCAGGTTGCCGGTCGGCTCGTCGGCGAGCAGGATCGCCGGCCGGCCGACCAGCGCGCGCGCGACGGCGACCCGCTGGCACTGGCCGCCGGAGAGCTGGTTCGGCAGGTGATCCATGCGTTCGCCCAGGCCCACCTTCTCCAGCGCCGCGCGGGCCAGCGTCCTGCGCTCGGCGACCGGCAGCCGCCGGTACACGAGCGGCTGCATGACGTTGTGCAGCGCGTCGGCCCGCGGCAGCAGGTTGAAGCTCTGGAAGATGAAGCCGATTTCGCGGTTGCGCACCGCGGCGAGCTCGGTGTCGTTCATGCCCGCCACCTCGCGCCCGTTCAGGCGGTAGGTGCCCGCCGTCGGGCTGTCGAGGCAGCCGATGATGTTCATGAGCGAGGATTTGCCCGAGCCGGACGCCCCGACGATGGCGACGTATTCGTTCGCGTCGAGGGTCAGGTCGACGCCGGCAAGCGCGCGCACGACCTGCTCGCCCATCCGGTATTCACGCGTGATGCCGCTGAGCTCGATGACCGGGCTCACCCGGCCTCCATCGCTGCCTTCCCGGCTTCCTTTTCCGCTGCCGCTTCGATCACCCGGTCGCCGGGCCGCAGGTTGCGGAGGGTGCGGAACGGGCCGGACACGACCGTTTCGCCGGCGCGGAGCCCCTCCCTGATCTCCGCCAGCGAATCCGACGAAAGGCCGAGCGTTACCTCGCGGCGCACCGCGTGCCCGTTCTCGACGGCGAACACGTACGGCTGCTCGGCCTCGTCGCCGGCTTCGCCGTCGTACAGCACCGCTTGCAGCGGGATTGCGAGGCCGTCTTCGCTCGATTCCGTGTAGATCTCGGCGCGGGCGCTCATGCCGGGCCGCACGCCGACGGAGCCCGGGTCGTCGAGCCGGATCTTGACCTCGAACGAGAGGTTCTGCTGGTTTGCGGCGCGCGCCGCCGACGCAGCGATGGATTCGACCACCCCGGCAATCGCGGTGTCCGGGAACGCCGAGGCGTAGATGGCCGCCGGCTGCCCCAGCCGGATCTCGGCGATGTCCGCTTCGTCCACGTTCACCTCGGCGAGCATCACGGACGGATCCGCGATGATCGCGAGCTCGGACCCCGGAATGTTGGTCGTGCTCATGATCACGGCCTCGCCCGGACGCAGGTCGAGCTTGATCACGACGCCGTCGATCGGCGAGCGGATTTCCGTGCGCGCGAGGTTGTCGCGCGCCTGCGCGAGCGCGGCTTCGGCCTGGGACAGGTACTGCTCGCGCGAGCGCAGGTCGATCCCCGCGAGCTCCAGCTCGTTCTGCGCCGCTTCGAACGTGTTCGAATCGATCAGCCGCTGGGCGTAGAGCTCGCGCTGGCGGCCCGTCTGGCGCTCGATGTTCTCGAGGAACACGCGCTGCCGCTCGATGGCGATCTTCTGCAGCCGGACGTTCGCTTCCTGCTGCTCGACCTGGGCGCGATACTGCTCCTGGTCGAGGGTGATGATCACCTGGCCGGCGGACACCTCGTCGCCTTCCTCGACCAGCACGGCCTCGACCTTGCCGACGACCTCCGGCCGCAGCAGCACCTCGTCGCGGTAGGCGAGGGCACCGGAGGAGAGAATCGCGCTGCGTACCGCCTGCGCCTTCACCTCGGTCAGCTCGACCGATTTGGCGTCGTCTCCGCCGGTGAGCTTCGCCGCCAGCGGCACGCCGACGATCAGGACCCCGAGGCCGACGAAGATGACCGCCTTGCGGTTCATCCGCCGGGCGTCAGGTGGCGATCAGGAGCGCCCAGATGCCGAAGACCAGCACCCAGGGCGTCACGGTGACCAGCGCCGCCTTCATCGTCGACGAGCGCGTCCAGCGGGCATAGCCGAGCACCATGAGCGCGAGCGTCCAGAAGTTCACGAGCGTGAGCGTGTTGCCCCAGTTGAACCAGGGGTCGCCGGCTTCTGCGTGGATGACGAGCGAGTTCAGCGACAGCGGGACCAGCTCGTTGATGGGGAGCTGATTGCCGTCGGCGAGGAGCATGACCGCGAACGCGGCGAGCCCATTGACGACACCCACGAAAGAGGTCCAGGCGGAGAACGAGAACCATTGCCCGTAGCCCAGCGACGGGTCGCCGGCGACCTTGTTGACGAGGTGCAGGTAGACGGCCTGGACGGCGAGAATCACGAGCGTCATCAGAACGATCGCGATCGTGCTGAACAGCATCTGCCGGCCGGGCGAGAAAAAGCCCCGCATCGCCTCCGCCTGCTCGGCGGATGCGCCTTGCGCCGCCATCTGCGCAACCGTCTCGTCGATGAACCAATCGAAGTCGACCCAGCTCCAGTAATACACGTACGCGCCGATCGTGACCGCGAGCAGGATCAGGAGCGGCCACCAGCACCAGCGCGGATGGCCGCGGACCCCGTCCAGTGCTTGTGAGGGCGCCGCGACGATATCGGTCAGCGCGTTGAGGATCGTGTAGCCGGCAGCCGGCGTCGCTGTCACGTTCATGACGGAATACCCCCGGGATGGCTCATCGCTTGGCGGATGATTCCCGGGTACTGTACCAGATCGTGGAACGGCTAAAGCAGCCAGTCGATCGGCAGCCAGGACAGGAGCTCGACGACGCCGCGCTCCCAGGCCGTGGTGCCGGGCTCGGTGTCGTGGCGGATCCGCTCGCCGTCGTGCTGCTCCACCCAGCAGAGGTCCCCGTCGGCGGCGAGCTGCACGCGGTAAGCCACTTCCGGGATCGCCTCGTCGAACAGCTGGCCGAGCCGGCCCGCGAGATAGGGGCTGTCGATCACGAAACCGAGCTCCGTGTTCAGGCTGGCCGAGCGCTGATCGAGGTTGAACGAGCCGATGAAGATACGCGAGCGGTCCGCGGCGATGGTTTTCGCGTGCAGGCTGGTCGCCGAGCTGCCGAAAGGCCCGGCGACCCGCTCCTCGGGGGCGGCCGACCCGACGAGGCGCATCTCGAACAGCGCGACGCCGGCGGCGAGCAGCTCCGGCCGCCACTTGACGTAGCCCGAATGCACGGCCTTGACGTCGGTTGCTTCCAGCGAGTTCACGAGGATGCGGACCCTGACGCCGCCCTTCGCCATGCTGGTCAGCGTCTCGACGGCGGTCCGGGTCGGCACGAAATACGGGGAGACGAGGTCGAGCTCCGTGCCGACCGGCCCGAGAGCATCGGTCAGGAGCCGCGGGAAATGCGTTTCCGGCGGCGCGAGCCCGAGGCCCTTGGCGGGGTCGTCGCTCAGCATCTGCACGGGGGCCCATTCCAGGGTGAGCGATCCCGCGAGCAGCTCGTCGACGGGCCCGGCGCCCTGCAGGGCCTCGAGCCGTGCCGCCGCTGCCGGTGAGGGCGCGAGCAGCTCGCGCACGCCGGCCCGGGGCGCCGGGAGCAGCGTGCCCGCGGGATGCGCGGAGCGGCTCGCCCAGTACTGGTCGAACTGCGTCGACACCTCGGCGACCACCGGCCCGACGGCCAGCACGTCGAGGTCCGAGAACGTCAGGGCGCCTGCGGGAGCCGCGTCGAAATATTCGTCGCCCACGTTGCGGCCGCCGATGAGGGTCACCTGGTTGTCGACAGTAAACGACTTGCTGTGCATGCGCCGGTTGAGGCGCATGAAATCCGTGACATAGCCGAGCAGGCGGGCACGGCGCAGCACGAACGGGTTGAACAGCCGCACTTCCACGTTCGGATGCGCATCGAGAGCGGCCAGCAGCGGGTCGAGCCCCGCGGTGCGGTTGTCGTCGAGCAGCAGGCGCACCCGCACGCCGCGCTCCGCGGCGTCGAAGAGGGCGCGGTACAGCAGCTTGCCCGTGAGGTCGTCGCGCCAGATGTAATACTGCGCGTCGATCGACCGCTCGGCGACCTGCGCGAGCCGGAGCCGCGCCGCGAACGCGTCCTGGCCGCCGGTCAGCGGGTAGACCCCGGAGCGGCCCGGGTGCGCGGCGACCTGCGGCGCGATCGCAACGCCGAGGCGGCTGTCGTCGGTATCGCGGAACGCTACGGACACGGAGCGGCCCTCGAGCGGCGGCAACGGGCTGGCGATATCGACCAGCACGAGCGCCGCGATCGTGCAGAGCAGCGCAACGATCCCCCTTCCCAGCGTCCTCCCACGCTTCACCGGAGCAAGCGCTTGCGCCGCGCTCGACGGTCAGCGGGCGCGGCGCTCCAATTCCGCCTCCGCTTCCAGGCTCTCGACGTCGCGGAAGATCGTGGCCAGGGCGCGGATGCTGCCGTCCGCGATGTAGCTCGCACTGAAATCGTGCTTTGCGGGATCGCCGTCGGTCTCGATCCGGTCCCAGCGCGCGGCGTGCCCGACGTAGTTGATCGCGACGTCGTAATGCTGGCTCCAGAAGAACGGTGCATCGATGTAGCGCTCGCCGGCGCCCAGGATGTTGCGTGCGGCGCATTGCCCCTGGCGCTGTGCCACGACCCAGTGCTCGACGCGGATGCGCTCGCCGCTCACGGGATCGGGCCAGCGCGCGATGTCCCCGGCGGCGTACACGCCCGGGGCGCTCGTCTCGAGATACTCGTTGACGAGCACGCCGTTGTCCATCGCCAGGCCGGCATCCTGTGCCAGCGCCGTGCGCGGCCGCACGCCGATGCCGGCGACGATGAGATCGGCATCGAGACGCTCGCCGTTCTCCAGGCGCACGCCGCCATGCTCGAAGGCGGCCGCGGTATGCCGCAGGTGGAAGCGCACGCCCTTCGCTTCGTGCAGGTGGCGCACGAAGTCGCCGAGCTCGGCGCCCATGATGCGCTCGAGCGGCCGCGCCTCCGGCGCGACCACGTGCACCTCGACGTTGCGCTGCCGCAGCGACGCCGCGACCTCGAGCCCGATGAAGCTCGCACCGATGACGACGGCGCGCCGAGCGCCGCCCTCGACCGCCGCGATGATCGCCTCGCTGTCCGCGAGCGTGCGCAGGTAATGCACGCGGGCGAGGTCGGCGCCCGGTATGCGCAGGCGGATCGGCTCGGCCCCCGTGGCGAGCAGCAGCGCCCCGTAGCCGATCGCCTCGCCGCCTTCGAGCAGCACGCGGGAGCCGGCCGGGTCGATGCGCACCACGCGCGTGGCGAGGCGCAGGTCGATGCGCTGCTCGCGGTAGAACGCCTCGCTGCGCAGCGGGATCCACGAAGGCTCCGCGGTGCCCGCGAGGTAGTCCTTGGACAGGTTCGGCCGGTCGCAGGGCGGCGCCGCATCGTCGGAGAGGATGATCACCGGCCCGAGATAGCCTTCGCGCCGCAGCGTCTCCGCCGCGGCCTCACCCGCGGCGCCGCCGCCGACGATCACGACCGAGGCCGGGGCGCGCGCGGGCCGTCGCTCCGGGACGGCGAGCGGCGCTTTCTCGCGCACGAACACGCGCCCGTCCGCCGTTTCTACCCGGAAACGCGGCACGGGATTCAGCGCCGGCGCACCGATGGCTTCGCCCGTGCGCAGGCAGAAGCGGGCGTGATGCCACGGGCAGTGCACCGCATCCCCCACCCGCAGCCCCTTGCCGAGCGGCCCGCCGTAATGCGTGCAACGGCCGCCGATGGCGCAGAGCTCGCCGTCCACCCGCGCCAGCAGGACGGCGTCGTCGCCGACGCGTCCGGCGAGCAGGCCGCCTTCCGGCACGTCCGTGAGATCGATG
Organism: uncultured Woeseiaceae bacterium; assembly: GCA_964491485.1. GTDB lineage: Bacteria > Pseudomonadota > Gammaproteobacteria > Steroidobacterales > Woeseiaceae > IDS-8. The sequence continues at coordinate 17,266 of CAZBGV010000003.1, forward strand.
CCGGCGCTGAGGTCCGGCCCCTCGGGTGGTTTCCTGCCTGCCATGTCGCTGCTGGTGCTCCTCAGGCGAGTGCCGGCCGCGGCCCGCGCTGCATTGCCGCGTCGACGCTCCACGCCCCGGCGCCGGCAAACACGAAGTACAGGAACACGAAGCAGTAGAGCACGGCGAGCTCGCCCCCGTTCAACATCGGCAGGAGCACGTTGCCCTGGCTCGCGTGTCCCATGAAATACGCGACGGCCATGAAGCCGCACAGGATGAAGGCGACCGGCCGCGTGAACAGGCCGATCAGGAACAGGAGCCCGCCGAACACCTCGAGGATGCCGGCGAGTCCGAGCAGGGACATGAGCTCCAGGTTGTCGAACATGGCCTGGTGCGGGAAGCCGAACAGCTTCGCGGTGCCGTGCGGGATCAGCAGGTACGCGGTGATGATCCGCAGGATGGCCAGCACGCGCGGCCGCCAGCTTTCGAAGAACGCCGTATCGATCGCCATTCCTTACCCCTTTGTCGTGCCTTGTCGCCCGGGAGCGACTTCGTCCGACACGGTACTCCGGCGGCTGGTCGCGGGCAACATCGCCGCCGCCGGCCGTGTACTATTGTGCTTCGCCGCAAGCACTGCACGGACCTCCGCCATGCCTGAGAGAATGCCTGCCGTTTTCTTCGGACACGGCAATCCGATGAACGCGCTGCGCAGCAACGCGTGGACCGCGGCCTGGGCGTCGCTCGGCGAGTCCCTGCCGCGCCCGCGCGCCATCCTGTGCATCTCGGCGCACTGGTACGTCGAGGAGACCGCGGTGACGGCGACCGACGAGCCGCGCACCATCCACGATTTCGGCGGTTTCCCGCGAGCGCTGTACGAATTCCGCTACCCGGCACCCGGCGACCGCGGCCTCGCGCTCGAAGTGCAGCGGCTGCTGGCGCCGGTGCCGGTGCGCCTTGCCGACGACTGGGGCCTCGATCACGGCACCTGGTCGGTCCTCTGCCATGCGTGGCCCGCGGCGGACGTGCCCGTCGTGCAGCTCAGCCTCGACGAGCGGCTGCCCGCGCGGGCGCATTACGAGCTCGCAGGCAAGCTCACGCCGCTGCGCGAGGAAGGCGTGCTGATCGCCGGCAGCGGCAACGTCGTGCACAACCTGCACACCTACTCCTGGGGCCGGCACATGCCGGAGCCGTACGAATGGGCGAGCGCGTTCGAGCGCCGCGTGCGCGATCTGCTGCTCGCGCGCGAGCATGCGCCGCTCATCGATTACGAGACGCTGGGCCGCGACGCGCTGATGTCCGTGCCCACCCCCGAGCACTACCTGCCGCTGCTCTACGTCATCGCGCAGCAGCAGGACGGCGAGTCGATCGCTTTTCCGGCCGAAGGCATCGACGGCGGCTCGGTATCGATGCTGGCGGTCCAGGTGGGGTGAGCTCGACCGCGGCCGCGGCCTCGTCCGCGCTCTCGCCTTTCCGGCACGGCGTCTTCCGCCGCGTCTGGATCGCCAACGTCGTCTCGCAGTTCGGCGGGCTGATCCAGGTCGTCGGCGCATCGTGGATGATGCTGTCGATCGCCGATTCGCCCGGCATGGTCACGCTGGTGCAGTCCTCGACGACGATGCCGATCGTGATCTTCGCGCTGGTGGCCGGCGCGCTCGCCGACAACTTCGACCGGCGCGGCATCATGATCGCCGCGCAGGTGTTCATGCTGCTCGTCTCGGCGGTGCTCGCCGCCTGCACCTGGCTCGGGCTGATCACGCCGTGGGTCCTGCTCGCGTTCACATTCCTGATCGGCTGCGGCGCCGCGTTCAACGGGCCGTCATGGCAGGCCTCCGTCGCCGAGATGGTGCCGCGTGAGGACCTGCCGACGGCCGTGGCGCTGAACAGCATGGGTTTCAACATCGCACGCAGCCTCGGGCCGGCGCTCGGCGGCTTCATCGTGGCGCTCGCCGGAGCGGTCGGCGCGTTCGCGCTGAACGCCGTGAGCTATCTCGGCATCATCGGCGTGCTCGTGCGCTGGCGCCGCCCGCGCGAGGAAAGACTGCTGCCGCGCGAGCGCATCGGCACGGCGATGCGCGTCGGCGTGCGCTACGTCCTCATGTCGCCGGACATCAAGCACACGCTCCTGCGCGCCCTGGTGTTCGGGCTCGGCGCGAGCGGGCTGATGTCGCTGATGCCGCTCGTGGCGCGCGACCTCGTGAGCGGCGGCTCGGTGTCCTACGGCCTGATCCTCGGCGCGTTCGGCGCCGGCGCGGTCGGCGGGGCGTTGCTCGCTCATCGCCTGCGCCTGTCGTTCTCCAACGAGGCGATCGTGCGTATCGCGCTCTTCTCCTATGCGTTCGCGGCGATCGGCAGCGCGGCGAGCCGCTGGCTGCCGCTCACCCTGGGCCTGCAGCTTTTCGGCGGCGCCGGCTGGGTGCTCGCGCTGTCCACCTTCAATGTGACGGTGCAGACGTCGGCGCCGCGCTGGGTGGTCGGTCGTGCGCTGTCGCTGTACCAGATGCTCGCGTTCACCGGTCTCGCCGGCGGGAGCTGGTTCTGGGGCATCGCGACGAACGAGCTCGGTATCTCGCAGGCGCTCCTCGGGTCGGCCATCGTGCTGCTCGTGTGCATTGCGATGGGCTGGCGTTACGCCCAGCCGGAGACCGGGGCGCTGGATCTCGACCTCGCGCGCCGCTGGCAGGAGCCCGAGGTCGCGCTCGATATCGAGCCGCGCAGCGGGCCCGTGGTGGTCAGCGTCGAATACCGCATTCGCGAGGCCGACGTGCTCGCGTTCCTCGCGGCCATGTCCGAGCGCCGCCGCATCCGGCGGCGGGACGGCGCGCGGCACTGGACGCTGCTGCGCGACCTCGAGGAGCCCGAGCTCTGGGTCGAGCGCTTTGATTGTGCGACCTGGCTCGACTACGTGCGCCAGGCGCAGCGCGTGACCAAGGACGATGCCCGCCTGATCGATACGGTGCTCGCGCTGCACCAGGGACCGGGCAAGCCCCGGGTGCGCCGCCTGATCGAGCGCCAGACGAGCTCGCCGCCGGGTGCCGTCACCCCGCGCGCGCGCGTGATGACCGGCACGACGACGGACCCCGGCGGCCAGTCCTGAGCGTCAGTCTTCGGGCTCGACGAGAGCGCGGTCCTGCAGCCACGCGGCGGCGAGCCAGCAGAGCGCGGCCCAGGCGGCGCCGGCCGCCCAGCCGGCGAGCACGTCGGACGGCCAGTGCACGCCGAGATACACGCGGCTCACGCCGACCGAGAGCGCGACGACGACGGCGACCAGCAGCACGTAGGCCTTGAGCAGCGGCGCGGCGATGACGCGCGTCAGGATGGCGGCCAGCGTGAGCCAGGTGACCGTCGCCATCATCGAGTGGCCGCTCGGAAAGCTTGCGGTGTACACGCGCGTGCCGTGCGGCACGAGGTCGGGCCGCGGCCGGTCGAAGCCGAGCTTGAGCAGCGTGCTGACGAGGATGCCGCCGGCCACCGCGACCACGGCGAGCGCCGCCGCGCGCCGATGGCCGGCGAGGAGCAGGTAGCCGAGCGTGGCGAGCGTCACGAAGCCGAGCACCCCGGCGCCGCCGAGCGCCGTGAGATCGCGCGCCATTTCCTCCAGCCAGCCCGGGCCGATCGGGTCGCCGGGATCGTTTGCGCTGCGCAGCGCGAGCAGGAGTTTCTCGTCGAAGCTGATCGGCTCCTGCTCCACGATCTCGTCGGCGATCTCGATGAATATCCAGGTGCCGCCGGCCAATGCGACCAGCGCGACGAGCGCGGGCAGCTGGTGGCGCCCGAGCCACGCGAGGAGCCGCAGGCGCGGGCGGTCTGGCGTCATGTGCATCGGCATTCGACAGGGCGGCCGGCCGGTTGCGGCGGCCGCGCGGTCTGGTATGGTGCGCGTCCCGTTCTCGAGACGCAAAACGCGCCGGCCGGACGACGGCGAGGTGCCCGACCGCCATGTCCCTGCTGCTGCTCGCCTTCGCCCTTTCGCTCGACGTGTTCGCGGTGGCCCTCTCGCGCGGCGTGGCCGCGCCCCCGCGCGCCGTCCTGCGGACCGCGCTGACGGTCGGCGGAGCGGTGGGGGTGGCGCACGGCCTCATGCCGCTCATCGGGTGGAGCCTCACGGCGGCAATGGTGGCGCTCATGCGCGATGTCGATCACTGGGTCGCTTTCGTGCTGCTCGGGCTGATCGGCCTGCACATGATTTTGGAAGCGCGTCATCCGGACGACCTGGATCGACCCGCGGCCAATGGCGGCAAATCGCTGTTCGCCCTCGCGGTGGCGACCAGCATCGATGCCGCGGTCGCGGGCGGCACGTTCGCGGCCCTCGGCCAGCCGGTGGCGATCGGCTGCGCCGCGCTCGCCCTCGCCGCGTTCCTCTTCGCGATCGCCGGGGTCTACCTCGGCCGAGTCGCCGGCGTCGCGCTGGGGCCGCGCGCGCAGGTCGCCGGCGGAGTGGTTCTCATCCTGCTCGGAGTCCGCATCCTGGTCGAGCACCAGTTCTTCGGCGGCTGAGCCGCCGCAGCCGGCGGAGCGTCACTGCGGCAGCGCGTAAGCGACGAGGTAGTCGCCTTCCGGCGTCTCCATGAAATGATGGCCCGCGGCCATGATGGCCACGTACTCGCGGCCGTCGACCTCGTACACCATCGGGCCGGCCTGTCCGCCCGCCGGCAGCACGTCCCTCCACAGCACCTCGCCCGTGGCGATGTCGATGGCGCGGATGAGGTCGTCGGTCGCCGCTGCGATGAACACGAGCCCGCTCGCGGTCAGGGCGGCGCCGCCGTTGTTCGGCGTGCCGATCAGGACGGGCAGCTTCGAGGGGATGCCGAACGGCCCGTTCGCGCGCGCGAGCCCGAGCGGCCGGTCCCAGATCGTCCTGCCGGTCGCGAGATCGATGGCGCGGATGCCGCCGTAGGGCGGCTCCTTGCACGGCAGCTTCGTGAGCGGCACGCGCCAGCCCGCGTTGATGTAGATCGCGTAAGGCGCGCCGGCCTGCGGGTCTCCCGCGACGCGCGGCGGGTTGTCTTCGGGCAGCTCGTCGCGCGTCAGGTAGCCGCGGCGCTGCGCTTCCGCGCGCGGCAGCAGCCGGTTGTAGTTCGGTACGTCGTTGTAGTTGGCGACGATCACGCCGCGCCCGGGGTCGACGGCGATGCCGCCCCAGTCGGAGCCGCCGTTGTACCCGGAGTACTCGATGTAATAGGTGTCGGTAGTCGGCGGCGTGTACATGCCCTCGTACGTCGCCTGCTCGAACTGGATGCGGCACCAGAGCTGGTCGATCGGCGTGATCCCCCACATGTCGCGGGCCGTGAGCGGCGGCTGCTCGAGCGTGTGATAGAGCGAGAACGGCTGCGTCGGGGTGCGCTGCTCGGGCTCGACGCCACCCTGCGGGACGGGCCGCTCCTCGACGCCCGTGAGCGGCTTGCCGGTGCGCCGGTCGAGCACGTACATGTCGCCCTGCTTGCTGGGCAGGATGAGCGCGGGCACGCTGCCGCCTTGCGTGGGAAAGTCGACCAGCGTCGCCGTCGAGCCCAGGTCGTAATCCCACACGTCGACGTGCGTCGTCTGGAAATGCCAGACGGGGCGGCCGGTCGCGGCGTCGAGCGCGACGAGCGAGGTCGCGAACTCGTTTTCCGGCGGCGAGCGCCTGGAGCTCCAGTAGTCGACGGCCGCGTTGCCCATCGGCAGGTACACGAAGCCGAGCTCGGGATCGGCCGAGGCGACCGTCCACATGTTCGGGGTGCCGCGCGTCCAGGTCGTCCCCGGCGGCCGGCCCTCCGACTCCGGGCGCCCGAGGTCCCAGGCCCAGCGCAGCTTGCCGGTGACCGCGTCGAAACCCTGGATGACGCCGGACGGTGCGTCGAGCCGCTGGCCGTCGAGCACCTGGTGGCCGGTGACCACGACGTCCCGCACGACCACGGGCGGCGAGGTGATGGACACCATGCCGGGCAGGGTCTTTCCCATGCCGCGCCTGATATCGACCTCGCCGTGCTCGCCGAAGCTCGCGCAGGGCCTGCCGGTTTCCGCATCGAGGGCGAGGAGGCGGCCGTCGAGCGTGCCGGCGAAGATACGCGTCGGGCAGCCCGGGGACGCGGCCTGCGCCGCAACGCCGGGCTGCGGGAGCGGCGCCGTCCGGTCCCGGTCCGCCGCGGGCTCCGCCGGCCGGGCCGGCCGCGGCTGTTGCGCCGCCGCCGGGGCTGCGGCCAGGGTCGTGCGCGCGCGCGCCGCTCCGCCCGGCGGCACTTCGTAGTAAGTCACGCCGCGGCAGGCGGCGGTGTAGGGGATGTCCGCGTCGGCGACCTGCGGGTCGTAGCGCCAGCGCTCTTCGCCCGTGGCCGCGTCGAGCGCGATGACGATGCTGCGGGCTGAGCACAGGTAGAGGGTGTCGCCGATCTTGATCGGCGTCGTTTCCGCGCCCCAGCGCTCCCCCGGGCGATCGCCGGTGCGGTACACCCAGGCGCGCGACAGGTTCGCGACATTGTCCGCGCCGATCTGTTCGAGCGGGCTGTAGCGCATGGCGGCATTGCTGCGGCCGTAGGCCGCCCAGTCCCCTTCCTGCGGCGCATCCGCCGGCTGCCGGAAGCGGTCGTCGGCGATACTGAAGCGGGCGCCCACCGGCCCGCTCGCCGGCGCGCTCCGCGCTGCCCGGGTCACACCGTGCGCCACGAAGGCGAGCGCGAACACGGCGATGAACACGAGCGCGCAGAGCAGGGCGAGCGTCCGCGACACGCCGCGACCGGGGCCGCCTTCGAGCCTCGGCAGCAGCAACGCCAGCACGAACGCGAGCACGACCAACAACCCGAGGCGCGGGATCCAGCGCCAGTAATCGAGGCCGGATTCCCAGGCCGCCCACAGGAGCGTGCCGAAGAACACGGCCGCGAACCACCACGCGCCCGAGATGCGCCCGCGGAATACCTGCACGCCGCCGATCGCGAGGCCGACACCGGCCGGCAGGTAGTACCAGCTGCCGCCGAGCACGGCGAGCCAGGCGCCGCCGGCGGCCAGCACGATGCCGAGCAGCGCGAGCACGCTGCCGAAAACTCGTTCGGGGAGGCCGGGGGCCGCCGGCTCCTGCGTTGCGTCGATGGTGGTCATGGGGGCACTGGGACGGCCCGATGCAAGAACCCTGCCGCCGCCTCGGCCGCTCGCGGCGGCAAAATCGGCCATCGGCCGTTGCAAGTTTTACCAGCCCCGGAAATTGCTACCGCTGCGATCCGGGGCGGCGGCAGGACCCGTGCCGCGGTACGGATATTGCAGCGGCTGCTGGCGATACCAGCGGAGAAGGCGATGAAAGCGATGAGCGGATCTTTGGACCGGCGGCATTTCCTCTGCCTGCTGGGCGGAGTCGCCGCGTCGTTGCCGTGGCTGCCGGGATGCACCCCTCCGGAGGAGGCCCAGCCGCCGCCGACCAACGATACGGATCCGCGCGACCAGGACGCCGACGAGCCGGCGCCGCCCGGGCAGTCGGCGAGCGAGCTCGGGCAGCAGCCCGGGCAGGCCGGCGGCCCGGATGCCGGGACCGGCGACACGGCGATGCTGCCGCATCTCGACGAGAGCGACACGATGGCGCAGGCGCTCGGTTACAAGCACGATGCGAGGCAGGTGAACGCGGAGCAGTTCCCGAGCCGCGCCGACCCCAAGAGCGCGAACGAATTCTGCAAGAACTGCGTGCACTTCCAGGGCCCGCCCGATCAGCAGTGGGCCCCCTGCACGATCTTCCCGGGCAAGCTCGTCAACGCTGACGGCTGGTGCAGCGCCTGGGCGGCGCAGACCTGACACGCATCCCACGGTGGAGGCATGGCCGGGGGGGATGCCCGCCGGCCATGTCGCTGATAGGGAGTTGGTTGGTCAGCGTCGGGTATCGCTGACCTGCACGCCTTCGATCACCGTACCGACGGCGTGGCTCGTGTACTCGAACGGATCGCCGTCGTACAGCGCGAGGTCGCCGTCCTTGCCGGGCTCGAGCGAGCCGACGCGGTCCGCGACGCCGAGCAGTTTCGCCGCCTCGATCGTGAGGTGCGCGAGAGCCTGCTCGAACGTGAGGCCGTGCTGCAGCGTGATCGCCGCCTCGAACAGCACAACGCGCGTTTTTGGTACGTAGGACTCGAAGCCGCTCTGGAACGCGAACGGAATCCCGGCATCGCTGAGCTTCGCGGGTGTCGTGAAGGATATGTTCTCGAGCGGGCCGAATGCCCGCGCCATGCTCGGGTGCACGATCACCGGGACGCCCGCGGCACGGATCTCATCGACCACCAGGCAGGATTCCGCCGCGCCGTCGAGCACCAGGCGGATGTCGAACTCGTCCGCGATGCGCAGCGCGGTCACGATGTCCTGGTGGCGCTGTGCCGTGACCAGCAGCGGGATTTCTTTGCGCAGCACGCGGCCGAGCGCCTCCAGCGCGAGATCGCGCCCGCCGTTCTGCTTGTCGCCGGCGTCCGCTTGCCTTGCGAGGTATTCCTGGGCCTTGACGAGCTCGGTGCGCAGCATCGCCGCCGCCTTGCTGCGGTTGCCGGGTGAGGTGCGCCCGCTCTCACTGCCTTCCCCGACCACCGCGCCTTCACCCAGGGTCGCGGCGATCATCGCGAACGGCACCGTCACCGCGTCGCGGACCGTGTTGCCGGCGGTTTTCACGATCATGGTCTGGCCGGAAATGACCTCGCCCGGCGCATGCCCGGTGTGGACGGTCGTGATGCCGAAGCTGCGGAGCCAGGCGATGAGCGGCTCGTGCGGGTTGTACGCGTCGATCGCGCGAAGCTCCGGCTGGATCGCGGAGGAGTGCTCGATCTCGTCCTGATCCTCCGGCTGATTCAAATAGCCGGCAAGCCCGACCACCGAGTGCGCGTCGATGAGGCCCGGCGTCACCACGGCCGCCTCGAGGACCTCGACGCCGTCGGGGATGCGCACGTCCGCGGCCGGCCCGACGGCCGCGATCCGGCCGTCCTCGATCAGCACCACGCCGTTCCGGATCGGGGGCGCAGTAACGGGGTAAACCGTCTCGCCGCGTACGGCGATGTCCTGCGCGAGGGCCGTGCCGGCCAGCGCGAGCAGCGCCGCGCACGGGGCCATCCGGGCGCTCACTGGTGCCCCTCCCCGTAGCCGTGGAAGTGCGCGGATACCGGCGTCAACGCGCCGTATCCGCCGTCGGCCACCTTGCGGTCGTCGGGATCGTCGAGGTCGAACACCTTGCGTCCCTCCACCCAGGTTTCCAGCACCCGCGTGTACACGCTGAACGGGTCGCCGGAGAGAACCACGAAATCCGCGTCCTTGCCGCGCTCGAGCGAGCCCGTGCGCTCGTCGAGACCGAGCATGCGCGCGCCCGCGAGCGTGAGCGCCTCGAGCGCCGTCTCGCGGGACATGCCGGCGCGCACGCCGAGCGCGCCCATGCGCAGCAAGAGCCGCGAGTCGGTGATGTAATCGTCGGTGTGGAAAGCGACGTCGATGCCCGCCTGCTCCACTGTCTTCGGGTTGCTGAAGTTCAGGTGCATGGCCTCGAGCTTGCCGCCGGGGGCATCGACGAGGATCAGGGAGACCGGCACGCCGCTCGCCGCGATCTCGTCGACCACACGATACGCTTCGCTCACGTGGTGCAGCACGAGCCTGAAGCCGAATTCCTTCTGCAGGCGCAGCGCCGTCATGATGTCGTCGTGGCGGTGCGTGTGGAAATGCACGATGCGCCTGCCGTCCAGTACCTCGAGCAGCGCTTCCTTCGCGAGGTCGCGGTCCGGCATCTTGTCCTCGTCGCCGTGCGCGTTCTCGATTTTCTCGCGGTACGCGAGCGCGTCGACGAAGCGCTGGCGCATGACGGCCGCGGCCTTGGCGCGAGTGCCGGGGAACGGCGGCTCGCCCTGCGGGTTGGTGCCGTTCGCCATCTTCATGCCGCCGAGCAGCTCGCCGTCCTCATCGCGATACGCGAGATCCGCGATCGTGTTGCCGTCGCGCAGCTTGAGGTAGAGCGTCTGGCCGCTCATCAGGTGACCGGAGCCCGGCATCAGGTTCGCCGTGGTGATGCCGCCGGCGCGGGCGCGCGCGAGCCCCGAGTCGCGCACGTCGATCGCATCGAGTACGCGGGCCGCGGGCTGGACGGGGTCGGAGGCGTCGCCGCCCGCGACGTCGCCGATGTGACTGTGCGTGTCGACGAGGCCCGGCATGATGATGCGGCCGGTGACGTCGACGGTGCGCGCGCCGCGCGGTATGCGCACGTCGCCGCGCTCGCCGACCGCCGCGATGCGGCCGTCCTCGATCACGAGCACGCCGTCCTCGATCGGCTCGCTGGCCACCGGCAGGATCGTCGCGCCGGTGAACGCCGTGGCCGCGGCGAGGGCGATCGCCGGCAGCAGCAGGACGGTGAATGCGGCAACCCCCGCCAGCGTCACCGCGGACCGGACCGGTCCGCGAGCTATCCGCTCTCTCATTGCTTCTTCTCGAGACGGTGGAGGCGGCACACGATACCGCATCGGCCGCGCGCTCGTCACCCGCCGTGCGCCTGCTATGCTACCTGGACGAACGCTGGGGAGGGTGCTGCTCGAGCGCGGCCGGGTTGCCGCAGGAGATCGACATGAGCGTAGCGAAAGTATCGGAAATCACCGCCTCCTCGACCACGAGCTTCGAGGATGCCATCACGCAGGGCATCAAGCGCTTCTGCAAGACCGTGGAGGGTGTGCAGGGCGCCTGGGTGAGTGAGCAGAAGGTCAAGATCTCCGGCGATGCGATCTCGGAATATCGCGTCACCATGAAGGTGACGTTCATCGTCAACGACTGAGGCCGGCCTGCCGCGGAGGCGGCGGAACACCCGCGCGCCGGCAGGAGAGAGCTGCCGGGCGGCTACGCGCGCCGCCGCGGCCGCGGGCCGCGCGTCGGCTGCGCGCGCCCGCGGGCGGGTGTCTGCACACGCATGCACAGAGAGGGAAAGCCATGCGCTACCGTCACGATCCCGAAGGCCACCGGCTGCCGATCAGGATCGACACGACGTCGAACGGCGAATTCGCACCGATCCCGCTTTCCGTGCGCAATCTCGCGGGCAACCGGCTGGCGCACGAAAGCGCGAGCCGCTGTGCGCGCCGCCTCGGGCTGTCACGCCGCGATTTCCTCGTATCGAGCTGCGGCGCGGCGAGCACGCTGCTCGCGTTCAACGAGGTGAATGCCGCGATGGGCAGGACCGGCGGGCGCTTCGCGATCGAGCGCGAGGCGGCGCTCGATCAGGCCGCGGCCGCGGCAGCGCTCGAAGGGCGCGAGTTCATCTTCGACGTGCAGGGGCATTTCGTGAATCCGGAAGGCCGGTGGCTGCGCGACGATCCGTCGCGTGGCGACGGGTTCCGCTTCGAAAAGACCCACTGCCCGCTTGCGGAGCAGCCGGGGCGGAACAGCCATCTGGAATGCATCGGGCCGGACGAGTTCGTGAAGGATGTCTTCCTCGACAGCGACACCGACATGATGGTGCTCTCCTTCGTGCCGTCGAGCCGCGAGGCCGAGCCGTTGACCATCGAGGAAGCGGCGGCGACGCGCGAGATCGTCGCCAACCTGAAGGGCAACCACCGCCTGCTGCTGCACGGCCGCGTGAACCCGAACCAGGCAGGGGATCTCGAGGCCATGAACGAGCTGAAGGAGCGCTGGGACGTCTGCGGCTGGAAGACCTACACGCAATACGGGCCGAACGGCAAGGGGTTTTTCCTCTCCGACGAGAACACGGGCATACCGTTCATCGAGAAGGCCCGCGCCCTCGGTGTTCGCATCGTGTGCGTGCACAAGGGGCTGCCGTTCGGCCCGCGCTCCTACGAGCACAGCCAGTGCAGCGACATCGGCGTCGTTGCGAAGCGCTATCCCGACGTCGACTTCCTCGTCTATCACTCGGGTTTTGTCGCGGGCAAGGCGGAAGGGCCGTACACCGGCGACGGCTCCGGCGACGGCATCGATACGCTGGTGAAATCCCTCGTCGACAACGGTATACCGCCGAACAGCAACGTCTATGCGGAGCTCGGCAGCACCTGGCGCTTCCTCATGCGCGATCCCGACAGCGCCGCGCACGCGCTCGGCAAGCTCCTCAAGTATTGCGGCGAGGACAACGTGCTTTGGGGGACGGATTCGATCTGGTACGGCTCGCCGCAGGACCAGATCCAGGCGTTCCGCACGTTCACGATTTCCGAGGAGTACCAGGAGCGCTGGGGTTATCCGGCGATCACGCCTGCGCTGCGCGCGAAAATCTTCGGTCTGAACGCAACGCGCCCGTACCGGATCGACGTCGACGAAGTGCGGCTGCGGGCGAGCGGCGACGACGTCGCGCGCCGCCGCGCCGACTATCTCGACCGGCGCGACCCGAGCTTTCTGACGTTCGGCCCGAAGACGCGGCGGGAGTTCCTGAGCCTCAAGCGCTGGGAAGGGGCGCGCGGCTGAGGCTTCAGAAGATCCAGCGGATGCCGAAGCCGACCCGGTCCGCAGGCGCCCCGTCGAGTGCGACGCGCTCGCCGTTGGCGAGCGTCATCCCGTAGCGCTGGTCGAGCTGCCGCCCGAGGCTGAACGACAGTGCGAGCGACGGCCGCACGCGCCACTCGGTCGTCCACTCGAGCGCAACGGCTTCGTACACCAGCCGCGAGCTCGCCGCGAGCTCGCGATCCGCGACCTGCCATTCATTGCCGTCCGGTGCGACGGCGAGCGTGGAGCGCACGCGTCGCGAAGGCTCGAAGCGAACGCTCGTCACCGGAAAGCCGAGGTCGAGCTGCCAGTGTGCATCCGGGCGCCAGGTGACGGCGGCCACCGGATACAGCGCGTATTCCCCGAAGCGATGGTCCCCGCACACGCCGTAGCGCACGCTGAAGCGGTGCGACAGGCGCGTCCTCGCCACCGCGGCGGCGAGCAGCGTGAAGCTTTCGCCGTCCCATTCACGCGGCCTCCTGTAAACGTTCGAGGACGTCGAGAGCGCCGGCGCGACGCTGACGCGCCAGCGGCGGGCAGCGCCGAAGCGCCAGTGCAGCGGGATCCAGGACGTGTGCAGGTGGCCGTTGGTCTGCGGCTCGATCCCGGAAAACCCGAAAATCTGGTAACGGTGCGCGAGGCCCCAGGTGAAGCGGCCGGCGCCGCCTGCGACGCCCAGCGCGAAATCGCGCGTGTCCTGGTCCGTGGCGCCGCTGCCCGGCGCGAGCGCGGCGCGTGCGTGAGCGACGAAGGCGACGGAGGCGAACGAATACGGCTCCGGCGCCTCGCACACGGCGGGCGACGGCCGCGCGGCCGCGGGCCACGCGACGGCCAGCAATCCACAGACGGTCAGGCCGCGGAAGCTCTGCATGCACCGGGAAGTTACACGCCCGACGCGGGCGCGTGCACTCCCGTGCGGTGCGGCGGTGGCACGGAAGTTGCTCCAAGCCTCGAACGCGCCGGCACCTGCCGGCGCTCGGAACGCCGCGGGCAGGAGAGAAGCGATGGCACGGGAAGACGAGCGACGACGCGGGCCGGAGCGTGGCTGGCGCAGGGAGCGGGACCGCTGGTCGTCCGAGAGCGCCCGGCGCAGCGTGCGCGGCGACGACGAGAGCGGCAGCGAATACGAGGACGAGGAGCCCGGTCCGCCGCGCGCCTGGCGCAGCCAGCGCGTCGAGCGCCGCGAGTTCAGGCCTGACGAGCGCGGCCGCTACCGCGCCTCGGGCCGCCGCGACGATACCGGCTACGGCAACGAGTGGCCCGAGGATCATCGCGGCGATTTCTCAGGCCAGCTGCCCGAGCGGGATCGCGACGCGTATTCGGAGCGCCAGTCCGGGCCGTATCGCAGCCCGGTCAGCGGCCGCCCCGTGAGCGAGGAACAGTATCGCCAGGAGGCGCACTGGCACCGCAGCGAGCCCTATACCGGGTTTTCCGGCAGGGTTTCCGAGTTCGGCTACGAGGATCCGACCTGGGCCGCGCCGCAGATGGGCCGGAGCGGCGGCGCCGCCGGGCGGCGCTTTCCGCCGCCCGGCAGCGGTTTCAGGGGCGTGGGCCCGCGCAACTACACGCGTTCCGACGAACGCATCCGCGAGGACGTCTGCGAGCAACTGGCGGAGGACGGCGCGGTGGACGCGAGCCACCTCGACGTCGAGGTCGAACAGGGGCGGGTGGTCCTGTCGGGCACCGTGCCGGAGCGCTACATGAAGCATCGCGCCGAGGACATCGCGGACGGCTGCCGGGGCGTGCAGGACGTCGAGAATCGCATTCGCGTCGAGCGGCCGCCGGCCGCGAGCCGCGAAGCCGGCGGGGAATAGCCCGCGCGAAAGGGCGCCAGGCGCCCCCGCGTTGAAAGCCGGGCGCATTGCGGGGACAATGCGCGTTTTCCCGGTATGTGTTGATGAGCCCACAGAGCGGCTTTTTCGCAAGCCTCAATCACATGGTCGACCGCGCCTTCGGCGCAATGGACCTGCCGAAAGGGCTCACCGAGCAGATCAAGGCCACGAGGTCCCTGTACCGGGTGAATTTCCCGGTCGAGATCGGCGGCGAGGTCCGGGTGTTCACCGGGTGGCGGGCGGTGCACAGCGAGCACCGGCTGCCTGCGAAGGGCGGCATCCGCTATTCCCCGATGGTGAACCGCGACGAGATCGAGGCGCTCGCCGCACTCATGTCGTACAAGTGCGCCATCGTCGACGTGCCTTTCGGCGGTTCCAAGGGCGGGCTCGAGATCGATCCCGCCGCCTACTCGGAGGCCGACCTCCGGCAGATCACCAAGCGCTTCGCCTACGAGCTGGCGAAAAAGGGCTACATCAGCCCGGCGGAGAACGTGCCGGCCCCGGACGTCGGCACCGGCGAGCGCGAGATGGCGTGGATCGCCGACACCTACCGCATGCTGCACCCGCACGATCTGAACGCGCTCGCCTGCGTCACCGGCAAGCCGGTCACCCAGGGCGGGATCGTCGGCCGCACCGAGGCGACGGGGCGCGGGGTGCATTACGCGCTCGCCGAGTTCTTCCGTCATCCCGAGGACGTGCAGGCCGCCGGCCTGTCCGGCACGCTGGCCGGCAAGCGCATCGTCGTGCAGGGACTCGGCAACGTCGGTTATCACGCCGCGAAATTCCTGCAGGAAGACGGCGCGCTGATCGTCGGCATCGGCGAGCGCGACGGTGCGCTGTGGTCGGACAAGGGGCTCGACGTCGAGAGCGTGCGGAAGTTCCTGTCGGAGTCGGGGGGCGTCGCGAATTACGGCGGCGCCGAGTTCATTGCGGAGGGCGCCCGGGTGCTGGAGCAGGACTGCGACATCCTGATTCCGGCCGCGCTCGAGAACCAGCTGACCGCCGCCAACGCGGAGCGGATCCGCGCGCCGCTGATCGTCGAAGCCGCGAACGGGCCCACGACGTTCGAAGCCGACGAGATCCTGCGGCGGCGCGGCAGGACCATCCTGCCGGACATCTTCTGCAACGCGGGCGGCGTGACCGTCTCCTATTTCGAGTGGGTCAAGAACGTCTCGCACATCCGCTTCGGGCGCCTCGACCGGCGCCTCGAGGAGGCCCGCGGCCGGCAGATCGTCGCGATCGTGGAGCAGGCAACCGGACAGCGCATCCCGGAGCACCTTGCCGCGCCGCTCGAGTCCGGCGCCGGCGAGCTGGACGTCGTGCGCTCCGGCCTCGACGACACGATGCGGCTCGCCTGGAACAGCATCCGCGAGATTCGCCTGACCCGGAAGAACGTTCCCGACTACCGCACCGCGGCCTTCGTTCTCGCCCTCGACAAGATAGCCCGCGCCTATCTCGAGTTCGGGATCGGCTACTGAGCGCCAACCAGAGTCTGCCGCAGTGAACGACAGCCGGAACCTCGCGGTTTTCTGCGATTTCGAGAACGTGGCTCTCGGCGTCCGCGATGCCCGCTACGCGAAATTCGACATTCGCCCCGTGCTCGAGCGGCTGCTGGTGAAGGGCAGCATCGTCACGAAAAAGGCGTATTGCGACTGGGATCGCTACAAGGAATTCAAGCCGGCGATGCACGAGGCGGCGTTCGAGCTCATCGAAGTCCCGCACATCAAGATGTCGGGCAAGAATTCGGCCGACATCCGCCTGGTCGTCGATGCGCTCGATCTCTGCTACACGAAGGAGCACATCGACACCTTCGTCATCATCTCCGGCGATTCGGATTTCTCGCCGCTCGTCAGCAAGCTGCGCGAAAACAACAAGACCGTGATCGGCGTCGGGGTGAAGAACTCGACGTCCGATCTCCTGATCGCAAACTGCGACGAATTCATCTTCTACGACGAGCTGGTCGCCGGGCCCGGCGAGGGCGAGCGCGGGCGCGGCCGGCGCACGAAAAAGGCGGCCCGCAAGGAGCCCGAGAAAAAGCCGCAGGAGGATCCGGCGGGTGAAGCCATCGGCCTCGTGCTCGAGACGATCGAGGCGCTGTACGCCGAGCGCGGGGACAGCACCAAGCTCTGGGGCTCGATGGTCAAGCAGGCGTTGAAGCGCCGGCGGCCGGGCTTCAACGAATCGTCCTACGGCTTCCGCTCGTTCAGCGAGCTGCTCGAGGAAGCGCAGGCGCGTGGCCTGGTCGAGCTCGAGCTCGACGAGAAATCCGGCGGCTACGTCATCCGCAACGTTTCGCACCCGTAACGTTCGTTCGCATCTTCCTGCGCACGCCGTTTGCCCGTGCAGGAATTACCGTTGGCGGCATTTTTTTCAAGCCGCGGCGCTTGCGCGTTCCTGCGCCTGTCGCAATGCGGTTCGCTCGTGCGCTGGCACGCTTATTGCTCCCCTCAGGGCACTTTCGTACGAGACGCCAACCAGAGAGGAATGCGATGATCAAGCGCCTGAGCAAGGCCAGACGGACGGCCATACTCGAGCACCTGCAGGCACTCGAAAGACAGATTCGTGAGGAGTTCGGGGAAGATCCGGGCTCCCGGCGCAACACCAGGCATTTGTCCGAGAGCGACCTGAGGTCCAGCCGTCCTCCCGCTCTCCAGGGAAGCGGCGCCGACGAGAGCCGCACCATCGCCAACGAGTTCACGGCGCGCTCCGTGCACTGACGTAAACCGGCGGCGCCTGCGGGCGCCGCCGCGTCGTTCCGCCGTACCCGCGCCGCGGGTCGGCCACGGAGCCGCTGGCCGGCGACGCCTGCGCGTTGTCGTGCTTACGTGCCGCGCGTGACAACTTTACAACGCCGGCAAGAATTACCACGGGGCGGGCGCAGGGCGCCCGGCCCGCACGGCGCTGCCTGCTGGCACGGGAATTGCTTGAAGCTTTCGGCGGCCGCCCGGGGCAACAGAAAGGAAGGTGTTGGACGCGGCCGACGGTTCCGCAAATCAGGCAGCAGGGAGTTCCGATATGACTAGCAAAGGACGTATGGCTATCTGGGCAGGCAGCGCGCTGCTCGCGTGGGGCATGCTCGCCGGCTGCGACACCGGCAACCAGAACCAGCAGGAGCCCGCCGCGCCGGCCAGTGAGAGCGACTCGGGCGACAACATGGCCATGTACGAGCCCGGCGACAAGGCGAACGACCAGGCCGGCAACGCCGAGGACACCTACGGCAGCCCGTCGACGGCCAACCCGCCCGGGGCAACGGGGCAGGCCGATTCCGGGACGGGCGCCGGGCAGACACAGCAGCCCGGCATGGGCGCAGGCGCGGGCGCCAGTCTCGAGAGCATGGCCGCCGACCAGATCGTCGGCAAGACGATCGTCAGCCGCCAGGGCGAGGAGATCGGCGAGGTGAACGACGTCGTGACCGATCCGACCAGCGGCCAGAAGTTCGCCGTGGTGGATGTCGGCGGTTTTCTCGGCGTGGGCCAGAAGAGCATCGTGATCGGGCTGGACGAGCTGCAGATGAGCACCACGGGTGGCGGCGACCGCCTGCAGAGCGACCTGACGCGCGAGGAGCTCCAGACCAAGACCGAATACGCGCCGGAGGATTACAAGTCCCTGACCGGTAAGAGCGGGCAGGATACGACGCAATGACGATAGCGACGCGGCGCGGCCCTTTGCCGCGCCGCGTCGTTCCGGTACGATCCCGCGCACCGAAGCGCGAGCCGGTGCAACGAGGCCTGGTCTCAAAGACGGGCTCCGTTGGCCGCGGAGGGGAGTTCAATGAGCACAGGACCGGAAGACGTATCCCCGGACGGCGGCGGCAATGCCGCCGATACGCGCCGCACCCGCACGCGTTCCACCGAGCCGAAAGCCACCGAGCAGGCCGCCAGTCTCGCCCACGAGGCCGTGGACCGCGTGGCCGAAACGGCGGCGAAGGCGGAGGAGCGCATCCGCGAGGCGGCGCTCGCGAGCGAGGAACGCCTGCGCGAGAAAGGCGAAGAGGCCCGCGTCACCGCCGACCGCCTGCTCGACCACATGCGCCAGTACACCCGGGACAACCCGTTCGCGGCCGCCGGCATCGCGTTCGCTGCCGGAATGATTCTTTCCCGGCTGCTGAGGCGATAGTGTCCCGTCCGGCAGCGCTCTGAAGCCGGCCACGCATGCCAGCCGGCCCGGTCAACGGCGCTGAGCGGCGCGATCCGGAACGCCAGCAGCCGGGCGCCGGCGAGCCCCCCGATTCGTTTCTCGCGGACGTGCGCGCCGCGGCCGATGCCGCCGTCGCGCACGCGCGCGCCGTAGCGGCGACCGCCGCCGCGGAGGCGCGCCTGTCGGTCGCCTCGGCCACCGCCCTGGCGGCCGTGGCCGTGGCCGCCCTCGCGTTCGTGCTCGTGGCCTGGATCTGCCTGCTCGCGCTCGGCATGTGGCTCGCCGTGCAGGCCGGCGCGCCGGTCTGGAGCGCCCTGGCCGGCGCCGTGGTCGTGAACCTGGCGGGCGTCCTGGCGTGCCGGATGTGGATCGCGAGGCTGATACCCAACCTCGGGTTCGCGCGCACGCGCAACCTGCTTGGCAAGGCGGAAGGATGATGGGCCTCGGCCGGCTGAAGCGTGAGGCGGACGCGCTGGCGGCTCAGGGCGTGCGGCTCGCCGCCGCCCGCGACCGGCACGCGCAAAGCAGCCTCGCGCGGGCCGGGACGGCGCTCTCGTCGCCGGCGGCGCTCGCGATCGTGTTCGCTGCCGGATTCGTCCTGGGCGCCCCGCGCACGCGGCCGCGGGGAACGCGCGACGATCACGCAGCGGAGGCCGGAAGCGGTGACGGCCGGATCGGCCGCTGGCTCGCCGGGCCGGTCGGGACACTGGCGCTGAAAGCGGCGTTTGCCCTCCTGGGCGCGGCGGGTGCCCCGGCCCGGGAGGTCCCTCCGGCCGGGTGATCTTCGCCGGCGCCGGCCGCCGCGGGCGCGAGGTCAGGCGTGACTCGCCTCCGGCTCGAGCGTGAAATAGAACGCCGCGCCCTCGCCGGGGCGGCTTTCCGCCCAGATCCGTCCGTCGTGGCGGCGCACCACCCGCACCGCGATGTTCAGCCCGAGCCCGATGCCGTCTTCCTGCGAGTTGCCTCGCTCTTCGCGCTCGAAGGCGCGGAACAAGCGCTCGGCGGAGTCCCCGTCGAAGCCGATTCCGTTGTCGCGCACGAAATACACGGGCACGCGCCGGTCCTGCTCGCAGCCCACCTCGACGCGGCGGCAATCCCGGCTGCGGGTGTACTTGAGCGCGTTGCTCAGGAGATTCAGTGCCAGCGTCCTCACGAGCTTCGGGTCCGCGTGCGCGGCCGGCAGGTCGGCGAGCGCCAGCTCGACCGCCGGCGGCGGCTCGGAGGCGGCCAGCTCGTCGAAAATGTCCCGGACCATCTCCGTCAGGTCGACCCGCTCGCGCCGGAACGTGGCGTGGGAAACGATCGAGAGGCCGAGCAGCCGGTCGAGGATCTCCGTCATCCGCTTGACGGCAGTGCCCGTGCGCTCGAGCGCGGTCAATCCGTCGGGGCCGAGGACGTCGCCGAACTGCTGCGCGAGCAGCTGGGTGTTGACGGAAATGGAATTGAGCGGGTTCCTGAGATCGTGTGCCACGGAATCCGTGATGGTGCCGAGGTCGGCGGAGCGATCGGCGAGCTCTTTCGTGCGTTCCGCGATCTCGCGCTCGAGATTGCGGTTGAGCACGGCAAGCTCGTGCTCGGCGATCTCTGCCGCCCGCGCACGCTCCCGGGCGCGCCGGTTCTCCAGCACGAGCAGCCCGACGAGCGCGGCGATCGCGAAGCCCGAAAACAGCAGTGCGGTCAGGCCGCGCACCGACATCACGTCCTCGAGCTCTCCCGTGGGCGTCAGTGCGACCTGCCACAGCGTCTTGCTCGTGGGGCGCACGACGCCGGTCGTGGTCGGCGCGCCGGGAAGATCGTGCGCCGGCTCGCCGCGCCGGTAGAGGCGCATGCCGTCCCAGCGCACCTCGACCGAATATCCGGGCGACACGTCACGCAGCATCGCGGCGAAGGATCGGGAAGCGTCCACGACGGCGACGAACATGCCGTGAGCATCGACCATGTACACCTGGTAGATCGGGTTACCGGCGGCATCCTCGAACGGACCGAGGATCTCCTCACCCCGCAGGCGGCGGGCGCGCTCGAGCAGCGGGCCGGCAATCTGCAGGTCCTCTGATGTCGGCGCGTGGTCCAGCTCGGGATGCCCGGGCGTGCGCGCGTACTGCACGCCGTGCACCGCATCGCTCCAGAAAACGAGATCGATACCTTCCAGGTGCAGCGGCTCGAGATGCACGTCGGTCGCCCATTGATCGCGCGGCAGGTGGCCGTACGTCGCCCAGTAGCGGTGCAGGCTGCGCAGCGTGCCGAGCATCAGCTCGAGATTGCGGGCAAGCTGGCTGCGCGCGGCCTGCGACTCGGAAGCGACGATTCGCGCGTTCTGCGCCCGGTAATCGTTCTCGAGTATTTTCCACGTTGCGAGCGTGGCCGCGGCGATGACCAGCGTCGCCGCCACGCTGATGGCGATGTGTCTCGGCAAGTGGCCACGCTCTTTTGCAACGGGGTCTTGTAAAATTGTCCGGTGCGTTCGCTGCGCGGTCAACCGACGGCGATCGGCGACATACGCTGCACGCTCCGCTCTGCGCCGCGTGCTCAACCGGTGAGCGCCGCCGGTTGGAAGCGCGATTCGATCAGGTCCGCGAGGTCGACGGGCGAAACGGGCTTGACCAGGTATTCGTCGAAGCCCGCCTCCGTCGCCTGCCGGCGGGCGTCGCGGCTGCTGTAGCCGGTGAGGGCGACGAGCAGCATGCGCTCGCCGCCGGTGTGCGCGCGCAGCCGTCGCGCAACCTCGAATCCGTCGTACTGCGGTAACCCGATGTCGATGATCGCCGCGTCGGGCTGGACTTCGTCCGCGACGGCGATGCCCTCGAGACCGTCCGCGGCGGCAAACGTGCGGAATCCGTAATGCCGCAACACGGTCGACAGCGCGTGCCGCGCATCCTCGTTGTCCTCGATCAGCAACACTTTCCTGAGCTCGCGAACCTCCAGCGGACCGGTCTCCGGGGCCTGCGCTTCCGCTTGCGGCGCGGGGATCGCGGGGAAGCGGATGACGAAGCGCGCGCCCTGGTCCCTGCCGCGGCTTTCCGCCGTGACGGTGCCGTTGTGCAGCTCGGCGAGCCGCTTGACGAGCGTGAGTCCGATGCCGAGGCCGCCGACGCTGCGGTCGATGGAACGCTGGCCCTGCACGAAGAGATCGAAGATGCGCGGCAGGAGCTCTTCCGGGATGCCGATGCCGGTGTCCGCCACCACGAGCTGCGCCTCGCCGTCCTGCTCGCGCACCTCGACGCGAATCGTGCCGCCGGGCGCGGTGTATTTGGCCGCGTTCTCCAGCAGGTTCGAAGCAATCTGCTCGATGCGCGCCTGGTCGCCCTGGATCCACACCGGCGCCGTATCGAGCTCGAGCGCGAGCTTGGCGAAGACCGACGTGCGCTTCAGGTCGCGCGCGACTTCCGTGACGACGTGACCCAGATCGAGCGGTGCGAGCTTCAGGCGTACCTTTCCCGACGTGGCGCGGCCGACATCGAGCAGGTCGTCGACGATGCGCGTCATGTGCTCCACCTGCCGCGAGACGATGGACACGGCATCGCCGGACGCGCGGCTCCCCGCCGCCCGGGCATTCAGGACCTGGGTCGCGGACGTCAGTGCGCCCAGCGGGTTGCGCAGCTCGTGCCCGAGCATGGCCAGGAACTCGTCCTTGGCGCGATCGGCGGCACGCAGGCGCTCTTCGCGCTCGCCCACGGCGCGGGCCGAGGCGACCAGCGCACGGCTGACGTCGCGCACTTCGCGCACCGCCGCGCCGGTGGGCGGCATCGGCTGCGTGCCGCGACCGAGCGCCTTGGCGGCGGCCGCGAGCTGCATCATCGGGTCGGCGATGCGCCGGCTGAAGCCGGCGGCGAGCGTGGCGGCGATCAGCACGGCGAACAGCAGGCCGACGGCGAGCAGGACGATCGTGTGCTCGGTGATCGCATCCACATCGGCCGCGGGAATCGCCATGGCGACCGTCCAGCCGCTGCGCGCGGAGCGGCTGTAGGGAGAGTAGATCTCCGCCCCGCCCCGGCTGGTGGTGTAGCGCAGCCAGCCTTCATTGGACGTTGCGAGCGCGCGGTCGAGCGTGCGCGCGAGCTCCTCGCCGGCGGCGGATGTATCGGCCCAGGTGCCGGCAACGATCTCACCGTTCTGGTCGAGCACGACGGCCACCCAGTCGCGCTGCAGGCGCTGCGGGGTGAGCAGGTCGAGGATGGAGCGTGCATCGACCAGCACGCCCAGTACGAACACCTCGCCGCTCACCTCGACCGGCACGCTGATCGGGAAGAAGCGCTCGCCGTCGATCACGGTGACTCCACCGATGGTCGGCGCCCTCGTCCTGAGCGTGCGGTCGATGCCCGAGCGGTCCACCGATTGCAGCGCGCTCTCCGGCGATCTCGAGACGGTGAGCACGTGCTCACCGGAAGGCAGAGACAGCGTCAGCAGCCCCCAGTGCGTATGCATGGGCAGCAGGCGTTTCGACTGGCGGTGAAAAGCGCCGAGGTCGCCGCTCTGCAGGTCATATGACGTCCCGAGCGCCTGCAGGCCGGTGACGTGTCCGTTGAGCTCCGTATCGACGGCCGT
This sequence comes from uncultured Woeseiaceae bacterium, assembly GCA_964491485.1. GTDB lineage: Bacteria > Pseudomonadota > Gammaproteobacteria > Steroidobacterales > Woeseiaceae > IDS-8. Next base: position 40,137 of record CAZBGV010000003.1, read on the forward strand.
CAGGAGCGCGAGCGTGCGTTCGCGGGCGCCACGCTCGAACGCGCTGCGCTCACGGTCCGCCACCCAGAGCGTCGTCGCGACGCCGAAGACGGACACCGGCAGCAGGACGGCCAGCGTGAGTACCAACAAGTGAGTGCGGAGCTTCATTCGTCCTGGCCGGAAGCCGGATGCCGTCCGGCGTGCCTGTTTGCCCTCCGGGCGGCCGTGGCGGTGGCGGCCGGGGCGCTGGTGCGGCGGGTGAGCACCGCGGCGAGGCCACGCTCTATTTGACCGATTTCAGGTGTTTGCGTTTGCTGCGGGTCCGGAGTGCCTGGAGCCAGCGGAACTTTCTGTTGCCGGCGGCGGCCGAACGGACGAACCACAGCGCGGAGCCGAAAATGACGAGGACCGCCACGAGTCCGAAAACCGTCATCGGCACGCCGGATTCACCGCTCCAACCGTCCATCGGCCTCGATCTCCTGCCGCCGCCCGCACGCCGGGCAGCGGTAAAAAGTGCCCAGGCTTGTAAACATTATCCGCCGCCGCCGGCCGGCACGGATGGCAGGCATACCGGGCCCCGCCGGCATTGCACCGCCCCGCGGGTGCCGGCGGCGTCGGCGCCAATCACGCCGCGGCAGGGCCGCCTGGCCATGCCGTTTGCAAGTCCCGTACCAGCCCCGGCCGATCCCGCCCGCGGCGGCCGGCGGCAATGGCACAGGATTTGCAGCTTTCCTCTCCTGCCACGACGCAGCACGGGAGCGGCCCGCCCATGGCCGACCAGCCTCCCGGACGGAGCAAACGCAAACACGATGCAGGTCCTCGTAGTCGAAGATAACGACGTGGTCGCGACCGGGCTGTCGCGGGCACTCGGCATGCTCGATACGGAAGTTTCCGTGCACACCGTGCCGGACCTGCGCTCCGCGCAATCGCTGCTCGGCGACGGCGCGCACGTCGACGTGGCGCTGGTCGACCTCGGGCTGCCGGACGCCCAGGGGCTGGAAGCCCCGACGCGGCTCAAGACGATCGCACCGGGCCTCGTCATCGTGGTGATCACCGGCGACAGCTCGTCCGAAACCGCTCTCAACCTGATCCGCCTCGGCATACAGGATTACATCCCGAAGAGCGAGGCGACGCCGAAACGAGTGCTGCGCACGATCCGGTTGGCGCGCGAACGCCACGAACGGGAGCTCAGGTTGAAGCGCATCGCCTGCGTCGACCAGCTCACCGGGTCGCTGAACCGTCGCGGGCTCCTGTCGGCAATCCGCAACGCCGGCGACGCGACCACCCGCCTCGGGATGTCCTCCGCCCTGATGACGGTGGACATCGATCGGTTCAAGAGCATCAACGACACGTTCGGGCACCCGACCGGCGACCTGATCCTGCGCCAGAGCTGCCGGCGAATCGCACATTGCGTGCGGGAGAACGACGTCGTGGGGCGTGCGGGAGGCGACGAGTTCTGGGTCATCCTGAACGGCTTCACGCGGGCCGAGAACGTGCCGGCCATCGCCGGCAAGATGCTGCAGGGTTTCGGCAGCCCGTTCCGCATCAACGCACGCAACATCGAGGTCGGCGTCAGCATCGGCGTGGCGCTCATGCCGGACCACGCGACCACCGTCCGTGAGTGGATCGAGAAATCGGATATCGCGCTGTTCGAGGCGAAACGTGGCGGGCGGAACCGCTGGATGATGTACGAGACCGGCATGCACCCGCCCGACAGCCACCCGCTTGAAATCGCGCGCTGAGCTACCAGAATCGAACCCAGCGGAGCGGCCCTCAGGCGAGCCGGTCCTGTATACTATGCGTTCGCCCAATGAAGACCGTTGTGGTCCCGTCCGCAGGGTGCCGGGCGGGGTCGCGGATCTTTAAGGAACATGGCACGAATACTGCTCGTTGACGACGATACCGCCTTCACGGCAGCCACGCGCAGCCTTCTGCAGGCCGAGGAGCACGAGGTGGAGACCGTCGGCTCGCTGGCCGAGGCCAGCGGCGTGCTGGACCGCGAATCTTTCGACATGCTGTTCGTCGACCTGGCTTTGCCGGACGGCAGCGGCCTCGAGCTGATCCAGGACCAGGGTCCGAAGGCCGTCATCATCACCGGCCACCCGTCCATGGAGACGGCCATCCGCGCGGTGCGCGGGCGGGTCGTCGACTACCTGGTCAAGCCGCTGGACAAGAGCCAGCTGATACGGAGCATCGAGTCGGTGACGGCCGAAGCGGCCGAGCAGCGCCGCCCGGCCTTCCGGGAGGCAATCCAGCCGGCCAACATGATCGGCGAATCGCCGGTCATGAAGTCGCTGTTCAAATCGATCGCGGAGTACGGGCCCACCGACGTCACCGTGCTGATTACCGGCGAGAGCGGCACGGGCAAGGACCTCGTCGCGCAGGCGCTGCACAACACGTACAACGCCGACGCGGCGTTCGTCGCCGTGAACTGCGGTGCGATTCCGCGGGAGCTGGTCGCGAGCGAGCTGTTCGGCCACGAGAAGGGCAGCTTCACGGGGGCGGCCGCGAAGCGCATAGGCGTTTTCGAGCGCGCCAAACGCGGCACGGTGTTCCTGGACGAGATCGGCGAGCTTCCGCTCGATCAGCAGGTGACCTTGCTGCGGGTCATGGAGACCCGGACGATGCTGCGGGTCGGCGGGGAAAAGGAAATCCCGATGAACGCGCGCATCATCGCGGCGACGAACAAGGACCTCGAGAAAGAGGTCAGCGAGGGCAACTTCCGGGAAGACCTGTTCTTCCGGCTGATGGTACTGCCGATCCACGTGCCACCGCTGCGCGAGCGGGACGGCGACGTCGTGCTGCTTGCCAACTACTATCTCCAGCAGTACGCGAAGGAACACGGCACGCCGTCCGAATTCACGCCGAACGTCCTCGCGAAACTCGAGCGCTATCACTGGCCGGGCAACGTGCGCGAGCTCAAGCACACGGTGCTGCGCGCGGCCATCCTGAACCGCGGCAAGGACCGCATCGACGCACTGCCGGACAACTTCGATCACCCGCCCCGGTGGTCCGACGACAGCAGCAGCCTGCGCGCCGGAATGTCGATCCGGGAAGTCGAGCGAACGCTGATCGAGAAGACGCTCGAGCACTTCGACGGCAACAAGAAACTGACGGCCGAGGCCCTCGGCATCAGCCTGAAGACGCTTTACAACCGTCTGTGCGAGTACGAGGAAGAGAAACCGGCGTAACCCGGGACGAGGTCAGATGCCGCTGAGCGAAGCCGAACGCCGGGAGCTGAAGGACGCGTTGCACAAGCTGAACAACGCGCTCAACTCGATCTCCATGCAGACGGAGCTGGCGCGTATGTTCGTCGAGCGCAGCGATCCCGCGAAGGCGCTCGAGGCGCTGGATACGGTGATGGCCCAGTGCCGGCGCGCCAGCGAGATCAGCCACGGCACCCAGGGCATCTTCGAGGACGGCGCCGGCGAGGCCTGACGGCACGGCGACGGCGGGACTCGACTTAAGGGCGGGCCCGCCGGAGCCTTCGCGGCGGGCAACGAGGACCTGCGGCCGGTGCGGGGCGCTTCGCCGGCGGCGAGCGCCCGCGGCCGGCCGGCGCCGTTTCAGCGCTTCCCGGCGACCGCGTCGAAATTCGCCTGCGCGAACTCCCAGTTGATGATGTGCTCGAGGAACGCGTCCGTATAGCGGTCGCGCTGGTTCTGGTAGTCCAGGTAATAGGCGTGTTCCCAGACGTCGAGCGTGAGCAGCGGCGTGCGCGCCGTGGTCAGCGGATTGTGGGCATTGGGCGTCGCCACGATCTCCAGCCGGGAGCCGTCCGTCACCAGCCACACCCAGCCGCTGCCGAACTGGCCCATCGCGGCTTCCTTGAAACGCTTGCGGAACCCGTCGAGGCTCTCGAAATCGCGGTCCACCAGCTCCGAGAGCGAGCCGCGCGGCTGGCCCTGGCTGTCCGGGGACATGCTGTTCCACAGGAACGTGTGGTTCCATGTCTGGGCGGCATTGTTGAATACGCCTGTGTCCTCCTTCTCGAAGGACTGCCGGATCACTTCCTCGAGGCCCATCTTCTCGTAGGGCTTCCCCGCCGCGAGCGTGTTCAGCTTGTCGCAGTACGCCTTGTGATGCTTGCCGAAGTGAAAATTCAGCGTTTGCTCGGAGACGTGCGGCTCCAGGGCTTTGCGCGAATAGGGGAGATCCGGGATCTGGAATGTCATCTAACGCCTCCTTTCAGGATACGTCCTTCAATGCTGCGAGAAGAAGGTCCGCGCGGCTGCGGGGACTGGCGACGAGCTTCGTCGCACGACGCCCATGATACCGCCAAAAGCGAGCGATGGCGTAATCGGGAGCGGCAACCGCTCGCGAACGGTTCCGGAAAGGGGAAGGCGGAGCCGGAAAACGATTCCGGAGGGTTCCGGGAAGCGGCAATGCCGCGCCGCAAATAAATGGCCGGCCGCCGACGGATGTCAGCGGCCGGCGACCCAAGCGCGTGTCAACTCGACGCCAGCATGCAGTTTATGACGACGCGCTTGTGCTCCAACACGATGCGGTGAATGAAAACCGGTGAGGTACGTCAGGCGTTCACGACGACGGAGGCCTGGCCGTCCTCCTCCTCGAGCAGGGCCTGTGCCGCCCCGTTGTCGTCCGTGGCGTCATCGATCTCGTCGCCTGCTTCGTCCAGGGACTCTCCCGCTTCTTCAGCGGGCCCTTCGTCGACGTCGCAGCTCGCGACGCCGATGGCGGCGAGCAAGGCGACGAGCGTGAGCTCAGGAAAGCGCATGCCGAGCCCTCCCGTTAAATCGGTGGCCGCCGGCGGCCGCCGATGAACATGACGACCGCCAGGATCAGACCGACGACGAACAGGATCCATGCAATGTTCGCCGCGGTTCCTGCCACCCCGCTGAACCCGAGCACGCCCGCGATCAGCGCGATGATCAGAAAAGTCACTGCCCAACCTATCATTTCGGTTCTCCCTGAAGCCTCGGAGGGGCATCGCCGCTCTCAGCCATGCGTGTCCTATCATGCAAACGGTGTGCCAGCCCCCCTCGCGAGCGATTTGCCTGCCGGGCGATCCCGCGCGGGCGCATGAAGCCACTGTTTGCCAGCACTATTTACATGGCGATGTAAATAGTGCAGCGGCCGAGGGCGTTTTCTGGAACGGCCCGCAGGATCTCACCGGGCCCGTGGCATCCTTCTTGCATCCCCCTCTCCCAGGCTGAAAAGGCTGTTATGGCTGTGGCAACTGCGGGCAGACATGTGGCGGATCGGGTACGAGGCGGCGACGCGGCGCCCCGCGAGCGGCGGCCGCGCATCCTCATCGTGGAAGACGAGGCAGCGGCACGTATCGCGACCCTGCGCTATCTCGAATATCGCGGGTACACCGTCGAGGCCGCCGGCAGCGCCGAGGAAGCGCTCCGGATGGCGCGCGAGCGGCGCCCGGACGTCCTGATCTGCGACTGGAAGCTCGGAGGAGGCCGGGACGGCGTCGACGTCGCGCGGCAGCTCCAGAGCGAGCAGGACATCGACATCATCTTCATGACAGCCTACGCCCAGAACGAGCTGCGCCGCAGCGCGTCCGGCGTGCGCACCGTGAGCTGCCTGCGCAAGCCGATCTCGCTCGGCGTGCTGGCGGCCGCCGTCGATTCACTGGCCGGCCGGCACCGATTCCACTGAGCGGATGAAGGATTCGGCGGCGCCCGGAACTGGCGCCGCCCGCGCGATTTCGCAGCCTGCCCGTTTCGCGGAGTGCCCGTAGCGGCTTCACGCTGCGGCCATCGAGCAGCTTGCCCGTTACCCTCGACGAGGCTCCTTTCCGGACGCGCTCGACGTCCTTCGTCGGGCGGCGGCCGCCGGGTTTCCCGGAGAAAGGGCTCCAGAAAAAAAGAGGCGGTTCCCGGGGGAACCGCCTCTGGTCGATAAAAAAGGGCCACTTTTGCAGAAGGTCGGGTTGACTGCGGTGCTTTGGGGGGAGCTGGGGACAGTCACGGGCCCGACAGATAGACAAAAGCGGCCCGGAAACTACATTCGATTGTCGTCGTCGTCCTGGATCGCGTCCTCCGTATCCTGGGCGGCATCCTGCGCCGCCTCGCCGGTCGCCTCTACGTCCTCACCCGCGCCGCGCATCGTGTTGCACGCGCCGAGAGCGAACATCATCAGCACCCAGGCCAACATGAAAACTTGCTTCAAGGGAACCTCCTTGCCCGGCCATCCGTGCCGGCGATCATTCCGTTGGGCGTACTAAAGCAAGTCCCGTGCCAAGGTATCGGAGATGCGCTCCGACGCGACTCCGGGAGCCGGCCGGCGCGCGCGGCGGTCCCGCCGGCGGTAAGAGTTACAAGCGCGGTGCAAAAATGAGCGCGGGCGTACGCCACGGCCGGCGGCGGGCCGGCGGGGCCCCGTGGCACGCTTTGTGCAGAACGCTGCGCAAACCCGGACCGGAGACCCCAACCCATGATTTGCGCCCCGAAAACGCTGACACTCGCGGCCGTCGCCTGCCTTGCCGCGGCCTGCGGGAGCACGCCCGAGCGCCCCGTGGAAGACCTGGCCCGTGCCGAAGCCGGCATCCGCCAGGCGGAACAGGGCGGCGCCGAGCGCTACGGCGCGATGGAGCTCCAGGGCGCGCGCGACAAGCTCGAGCGCGCGCGGACGGCGGCCGACGACGGGGAGATGGCAGAGGCCGAGCGCCTCGCTGAAGAGGCGGCGCTGGACGCCGATCTCGCGGCGGCCAAAACGCGCAGCCGCAAGGCCCAGGTCGCGGTTCGGCAGGTCGAGGACAGCATCGCGATGCTGCGCGAGGAGATCCAGCGCGGCCGCACGCAGCCAGGAGAAATGCCATGAAAGCGGCGATTGCGGCGGTCTCCGGCTGCCTGGCGCTGCTCGCGGCGGGCTGCGCGACGACCCCCGAGAGGGTGCCGGAGCTCGACCAGGCGCGCGCGACGGTGCGCCAGCTCGAGGCAGAGGACGCGGCGGGCACGGTAGCGGCGGAGTCGCTGTCGAGCGCGCGCCAGGCCTTGGCCCGCGCCCAGACGGCGCAGGACGAGGGCGAGCCGCTGCCCGTCATCCGGCACCAGGCGTATCTCGCGCGGCGGCATGCGGAGATCGGCCTCGAGACGGTGGGCGAGGCCAAAGCCATGGAAGAGGTCCGGACGGCGGAAGCGCGGCGCCGGGAGCTGCAGCTCGAGGCGCGTACCATGGAGGCGCGCCGCGCCGAGATGCGGGCACAACGGCAGGCCCGGCAGGCGCGCCAGGAACGCTCGGCGGCAGCGGCCTCGCGCCAGGAAGCGCTGGCGGCGCAACAGGAGACGGAACGCCTGCAGCAGGAGCTCTCCGATCTCCAGGCAGAGCAGACCGCGCGCGGCATCGTGCTGACGCTCGGCAACAACGTCCTGTTCGAAACCGACAGCGACGAGCTCAAGCCCGGCGCGGAACGCTCCATGGACCAGCTGGCCGCCTTCCTCGAGGAACATCCCGAACGGCGGCTCATGATCGAGGGCCATACCGACTCGCGGGGCACCGAAGCGCACAACCGCGACCTGTCCGAGCGCCGCGCCGAGGCCGTCGCGGAGGCATTGGAGGAGCGGGGCATCCCCGACGGGCGGCTGCAGCCGGTCGGGCTGGGCGAGGGGTACCCGGTGGCGAGCAACGCGAGCAGTGCCGGGCGCCAGCAGAACCGGCGGGTCGAGGTCGTGATCTCGGACAAGGAAGGCCGGTTTCCCGAGAACGCGCGGCGCACGGTCGCGCGGCAGAGCAGCGGCTGAGCCCCGCCGGGACGGGGGGGTGCCGGGCGGGCGCCTGCGTCAGGGCAGGTCGCGCCTTTGCGATTCGCGGGTCAGGTCCTGCGGTCGCGGAAGGGCAGCGGCGCAACCTGCCCCGAGAGCACGACGTCTTCGAGTTTCGCCCGCAAATCGAGGCTCAGGCGCCCGGCCGTGAGCCTGCCGGCGAGCTCCGCGGTCGGCAGCACGACGACCGTGCCGGTGCCGTGCACGTCGCCTTCCATGTGGCCCGCGATCACCGCCGAGCCGGTACGGACGTCGGCTCGCACCCGGGCATGCTCCCCGATCGACAGCCGGCAATGATGTTCCTCGTCCTGGGTGATGCGGCCGTCGAAGCAACCTTCGATGATCAGATCCTCCGCGAGGGTCAACTCGCCGCGCATGACGAGCGTCGCACCGAGCACGGAGGCGCCCCCGTCGGTGATGCGCCTCCGCTGTTCCGGTGCCGGCTGAAAGCGCTCTCGCGGCGGCCTACGCGCCAAGCTTGTGGGCGCGGGCGGGGTCCTCCGCGACCGCGAGCCTCGCGGGATTGCCGGTGCCCTGGCTGCCCATGTTGACGCTGCCGTTGAAGCGGGCGCCGTCGGCCATCTTGATGCGCGGCGAGTAGATGTTGCCGGTCACCACGGCACTTTTTGCCAGCTCCACGAAATCGTCGCCGTGGATGTCGCCTTCCACCTGCCCCTCGATCGTGACCGAAGCGGCGTTGATGTCCGCTTTCACCCGGCCTTCCTTGCCGACCGTGAGATTTTTCTTGTGGTGGGCAATGCTGCCTTCGATCGTGCCCTGGATCACGAGATCCTCGTCCGCCGAGAGCTCGCCCTTGAACACGAGCGTCGGGCCGATCACGGACACGCTGCGCGTCCGCACGGCCGAGGAGGGTTCCGGTGCCGCCGGGCTGGCCGCGGCCGGACCGGTTTCCTGGTCGCTGGATTTCCTGAACATGCTTCCTCTCCTGGGTGGTCAGCGGCGCACCGCGTCCCCATGTACGCAGTGGCGATACGAAGTACGAGGTTACTAAAGTGTATCGGACGAGGCACGCGGTGCCGCTGATTATGAGAAGTGCGTCAGACTCCCTGGCCGCGCGCGGATGGCGGCGCTTGCGCCAACGCCTCCAGGGCGCGTTTGCTCCCGTCGCCGGACGGCGACAGGTGCCTGCCGGGCGAGCGGCGGAGGGCGTCGCCGCGCCGCGCCCGCGGGTCGTGATCGTGGGCGGCGGCTTCGGCGGCCTCGAGGCGGCCAAGGCCCTCGCGTCCGCGCCCGTCGACGTTCTGCTGGTCGATCGCCGCAATCACCACCTGTTCCAGCCGCTCCTCTACCAGGTGGCGACCGCGGCGCTGTCACCGGCCGACGTCGCGTGGCCCATTCGCCGCATCCTGAGAAGGCAGCGCAACGCGCGCGTGCTGATGGCCGAGGTCACCGGGATCGACGCGGCGCGCCGCGAGGTGCTGCTCGGCGCCCGCCGCGAGCCTTACGATTTCCTGATCGTGGCGAGCGGCGCCACGCATTCCTGGTTCGGGCACGACGAATGGGCTCCGTTCGCCCCGGCGCTCAAGACCCTGGCCGACGCCACCGCCATCCGGCGACGCATCCTCGCCGCGTTCGAGCGTGCCGAAGCCAGCGACGATGCGGCCGAGCGCGCGCGCCTCTCCACGTTCGTCATCGTCGGCGGGGGTCCGACCGGCGTGGAGATGGCGGGTGCCGTCGCGGAGCTCGCGCGGCAGTCCCTGGCCGGCGATTTCCGCAACATCGATACCCGGCAATCGCGCGTCCTGCTGGTCGAGGCCGGTCCGCGCCTGCTCGCGAGCTTCCCGGAGGCGCTGTCCGGGTACGCCCGGCAGGCGCTGGAAAAGCTCGGGGTCGAGGTGCGGCTGCGCTCTCCCGTCACGCGCTGCGACGAACGCGGTGTCGCGCTTGGCGAGGAGCGCATCGACGCCGCGACCGTGGTGTGGGCCGCGGGCGTCCGCGCGTCTCCCGCCGGCAACTGGCTGAATGCCCCCACCGACCGCGCCGGGCGCATCGTCGTCGCCGGCGATTTCTCCGTGCCCGGCCTCCCCGGGGTGTTCGCGATCGGCGATACCGTGCTGGCGCACGATGCCGCCGGCAGGCCGCTGCCCGGGGTTGCGCCGGTCGCCAAGCAGCAAGGTGCTTATGTCGCCCGCCTCGTCGCGCGGCGGGTGCGTGGGGCCGCCGATCCCGCGCCGTTCCGCTACCGCGACGCGGGCCAGCTCGCGACCATCGGGCGGCGCGCCGCCGTCGTCGACTTCGGGTGGCTGCGCCTCACCGGCTGGCTCGCCTGGTGGTTCTGGGGGCTCGTGCACATCTACTTTCTCATCGGCGTGCGCAGCCGCATGAGCGTGGCGCTCGAGTGGCTCTGGTCGTACCTGACGAACGACCGGGGCGCACGCCTCATCACCCGCGACGCTTAGGGGATCCCCACTCCCGGCGCTCCGTCCGGTCAACCGTCCCCCGGTGCACGTCGGCGATGGCGAGCGCGCTCATGTTGAAGATAGCGCGCGAGGTCGCCGACGGCGTGACGATGTGAGCCGGCATCGCGGTGCCGGAAAGGATCGGGCCGATCATGAGTGCGCCGCTGATCGCGCGCGTGAGCTCCATCGCGATGTTCGCCGCGTCGAGATCGGGCATCACGAGCAGGTTGGCCGCGCCCTTCAGGGTCGAGTACGGGTTCAGGGTGTCGCGGATCGTCTCGTCCAGCGCCGCGGTCGCGTGCATCTCGCCGTCGACCGCGAGCTCCGGCGCCCGCTCGTGCAGCATGCGCACGGCATCGCGCATCTTGCGCGCGCTCTCCGCGCGCGAGCTGCCGAAGTTCGAGTGCGACAGGAGCGCGACTTTCGGCCGGATGCCGAAATCCGCGATGCGCCCCGCCGCCGCAAGCGTCGTGTTCACGATTTCTTCGGCCGACGGCTCCACCGCGACGTGCGCGTCCGCGATGAACAGCGGTCCCTGCGGCAGCATCAGCACGGTCATCGAGGACACGCGGCCGTCCGGGTCCTTGGGGCCGATGATTTCGATGATGTGCTGGAGATGGTGATCGAAACGCCCGACCATGCCGCAAATCATCGCGTCCGCGTCGTTGCGCGCCACCATGCACGCCGCGATCACCGTGTTGTTCGTGCGCATCGCGTCTTTCGCCGCGTTCACGGACACGCCGCGGCGGGCGACCAGGCGGTGATAGAACTGCCAGTACTCGCGGTAGCGCGGATCGTCCTGCGGGTCCACCAGCTCGAAATCCCGGTCGCGCACGAGGCGCAGCCCGAGTCGGGCGAGCTTCGTCTCGACCACCGCCGCGCGGCCGATCACGATGGGGCGGAGCAGGCCCTCGTCCACCACCGTCTGCACGGTCCGGAGCACGACCTCGTTCTCGCCCTCCGCGTAGGCGAGGCGGCCGACGCCGTGCTTGGCCACCTCGATGATCGGCTGCATGAAGAGGGAAGTGCGATAGCTGAACGCCGCGAGCTGCCGCCGGTAGGCTTCCATGTCCTCGATCGGCCGCTCGGCCACCCCGGAGCGCATCGCGGCGGCCGCCACGGCGCTCGACACCTCGACCATGAGACGGGGATCGAAGGGCTTCGGAATCAGGTAGTCGCGGCCGAAAGAAAGCGACTCCCCGTGGTAGGCCGTCTCGACCTCGTCCGTCGATTCGCGCAGCGCGAGATCGGCGATCGCGTCCACGCACGCGAGCTGCATTTCGCGGTTGATGGTCGTCGCCCCCACGTCCAGCGCGCCGCGGAACAGGAACGGGAAACAGAGGACGTTGTTCACCTGGTTCGGGAAATCGGAGCGCCCGGTGGCGAGAATCGCATCCGGCCGGACCGCGAGCGCCTCTTCCGGCCGGATCTCCGGCGTCGGGTTCGCCAGCGCGAGGATCAGCGGCCGCTCCGCCATCGTCGCGACCATCGACGGCGTCAGCACGCCGCCCGCCGAGAGCCCGAGGAACACGTCCGCGCCCTCGATCGCCTCGCCCAGGGTCCGCAGCGCGGTCTCCCGGGCGTAGCGCGCCTTGTACGGGTTCATGCCCTCGCGCCGGCCGGCGTGCACCACGCCGTGCAGGTCGACGAGCGTGATCTGCTCGAGCGGCAGGCCCTGGCTCACGAGCAGGTCGAGGCACGCGAGCCCGGCGGCGCCGCCGCCGGTCGACACGAGCTTGACGTCGGCCAGGTTCTTGCCGGCGAGCTTGAGGCCGTTCCTGATCGCGGCGCTGGCCACGATCGCGGTGCCGTGCTGGTCGTCGTGGAAGACGGGGATGCGCATGCGGCGGCGCAGCGCTTCCTCGATCTCGAAGCATTCGGGCGCGCCGATGTCTTCGAGGTTGATCGCGCCGAACGTCGGCTCGAGGCTCGCGATGATGTCGACGAGGCGCGCCGGATCGCGTTCGGCGATCTCGAGATCGAACACGTCGATCCCCGCGAATTTGCGAAACAGCACCGCCTTGCCTTCCATGACCGGCTTCGCCGCCAGCGGACCGATCGCCCCGAGCCCGAGCACCGCCGTGCCGTTCGAGATCACCGCGACCAGGTTGCCGCGGGCGGTGTAATTCGCGGCCGTGCGCGGATCGTCCTTGATGCGCAGGCACGGCCACGCGACGCCGGGCGAATAGGCCAGCGCCAGGTCGCGCTGGTTCGCGAGCGGCTTGGTCGGGGCGACACTGATCTTCCCCGGCGTCGGCTCGCCGTGATAACGCAGGGCGTCCGACTCGGGAACGTCAGCCATGCCGGCAGGGACGGGGCAGCGAGGGGGATTTGCGCAAGGGCCGCGCGTCAGCGGCCGGAGCGTGCCCTGATACGCGTTTTTCTGCTGCCACTATTGAGTCGAAAATGACAAGAATTCCGGCTGAATTCAGCGCTTCGCGAGGCGCCGATTCGCGCCGGTGAGCCCGAAAAAATACCATCCCGGGCCGGGAATGTGCCAGCACCCGCCCCTCGGCTTCGCGGGATGCCCGGAAATTGCCGGGCTCGGCCGCCGACCTGCCGGTCACGATGCTGCCCCGCCCGCGCAAACGCAGGCTGGTCCAATCGTGCCGGTTTCCACCGGCAGGCGTTTGACCCGATTGCGAAGTGCCTTCACGATACCCGAACCGCTGCGAGTCATAATGAGAGGCGCATCGTACGCGAAATCGCGGGCGCTCGAAGCCGGCTGCAACCGCCGGCATGCGCTCCGCCCGGGAAGACCCACGTGACCGGATCCGACGACGATACGGCGCTCACGCGCACCGTTGCCAGCACGGCGACCTTGAAGCTGGCCAGCCTGCACTCCATCGACCCTTTCTATACGCCGCTCGAGGAACGCTTCGAGCGCATCACCCGCCTGGCCCGCCGCGCCCTCAAGGTGCCGATCGCCGCGATCACCGTGGTGCAGGACGACCGGCAGTGGTTCAAGTCGATCGCGGGGCTGGCGCTCACGGAGCTGGCGCTCGACAAGAGCCTGTGCGTGCCGGTGCTGAAAGAGGGCCGCCCGGTCATCGTCCCCGATACCCGGCTCGAGCTCGACCTCATGTCCAAACCGCTGGTGTGCGGCAATCCCGGGATCCGCTTCTACGCCGGCGCGCCGATCCGCAACGCGGACGGCAATACCATCGGGACCTTCTGCGCCATGGACGTCCGGCCGCGCACGCCCGACGACGATTTCCGCACGATCCTGGTCGACCTGGCCGACATGGCGCAGCGCGAGCTCTTCTCCGTCGAGCTGCGCAACGCGCAGTCCGCGCTGGTCTCCAAGCTTGGCAAGGCACGGCGCCAGGCGATGTTCGATTCCCTGACGCGCCTGTGGAACCGCCGCGGCGGGATCGAGCTTTTGGACTCCGCCCTGAAAGAGGCGACGCGCTACAACCACACGCTCGGCATCTGTCTCGCCGACATCGACAACTTCAAGCAGATCAACGACCAGTTCGGGCACCAGGTCGGGGACCAGGTGCTGCGGCGCGCGGCCGGCGGCATCGTCGCCTCCGTGCGGCCGCAGGACATCGTCTGCCGGTACGGCGGCGAGGAGTTCCTCGTCATCGTGCACGACGTGAACGAGACCGGGCTGGTCGCCGTCGGCGAGCGGATCTGCGCGGGGATGCGCAAGCTCGCCATCAGCCTTTCCGGCGAGCCGCTGCCGGCGACCATCAGCGTGGGCGTGGCGCTGCGCGCGCGCGACCAGTCCATCGGCGCCGACGAGCTGATCGCGCGCGCCGACCGTGCGCTGTACGCCAGCAAGCGCGCCGGGCGCGACCGCGTCACCGTGGGCCGGGAATAGGGGTCGAACCGATTTTTCGCTGGCGCCAACCGGGAACCCGGGGGGTGAACCTTCGCCAGCGAAAAATCGGTTCGACCCCTGTTCCTCCCCTATTCCCTACAGGAGCCCCTCGAGGCTGTCGAGGTCGTTGATCACCCGCCACGTGCCCCCGGATTTCTCCACGCGCGCCTGCCAGTCGGCCAGGCGCCCCAGGTACTCGCGCGGGTCCACGTTGTCGCTGCGCAGCTTGGTCACGTTGAGTGCGATGACCTCGAAGCCGTCGAGGTCGAAGGTAATGTCGCGCACGTAGCCGTCCTTCAGGTCCTCCTTCAGGTCGGAGAAGATGAGGATCGTCTTGCGCCGGGTGCCCTTCTCGTTCAGGAACTCGACCGCCTGCAACAGCCCGCCCGTGATGTCCGTGTAGGGCGAGGAAGTCGCATTGTGCACGAACGCCGACACCTGCTCCGCGAACAGGCGCTTCTGCCGGTTGATCGTGCTCGGCCGGTCGTCGAACGAGGTTTTCGCCACGATGTCCTTTTCGCTGAAGCTGCCGGTGTCGATACGGGCGACGGCGAACGAATCGGAGGCATCCAGGCGCGCGAGCGTGTGCCGGATGATGTGTTCCGCCTTGTCGAGCTCCTGGCGGTACGTGCCGGACGTGTCGAGCAGCATGTAGACGCCGGTATTGTCGTTCCCGGCGCTGTGCATGCAGGACGCGAGCAGCACCGCCAGGGCGACGCCGGCGGCGGCTTTTCCGGGTTTCACGTGCCGACCCTCGTCAGGCGCGAGCCGCCGCCGGAGTGCGAACGGCCGTTCTTCGCTTCGAGCCACAGCGGAATGAAGAGCGGCAGGTCGTAGAGCTGCTCCGCCAGCATCCCGAGGTAGCGGACCGCGTTGCCCAGCACGCGCAGCACGAGCGACGCGAAGCGCAGCAGCCCGATGCCGGCGAGCCCCAGCACCGTGCGCAGGGAGTGCACGAAGGTCTCGAGCGGGATCGCGACGAAGGTCAGCGCGAACGGCAGGATGAAGCCCATGCCCATCTGCGCCGCGGTGGTGATCCACAGGTACTGGCCGCTCAGCGTCGCGGTTCCCTCGTCGCCGCGCAGCAGCGCATTGGTCGCGAGCTCGTCCTGCAACAGCACCTCGCGCATGTACGCGAGACCCGCCTCCACGCTGGCGAGCAGCAGCAGGATCGTGAACGTGATCCACACCATGCGTACGCGCACCTTGTCGGGCAGCGCTCCGATCACCGGGAACAGCCGCGTGATCCTGAGCGACTCCATGAGGAAGAGGCCCATGGAGATCTCGACCATGATGATCACGAGCGCCGCGATGTCGGCCGTGCGGAAACCGCCGATCAGGCTGGTTCCTCCGACCATCTCCGCCATCGGCCGGGCGATCAGCGAGAAGTTGATCGTGGCGCCGCCCACCGCCACCGCCAGCACCAGGGCCGAGACGAAGAAATACACCAGCGAGGACGACGACAGCACCGACACGGCGCGATCCTGGCCCCTCACGATGTCCTCGTACTCCTGCATGTGCCGGTCGATCGCCACCGAGCGATCGAGCAGGCTGTCGACGCTCTTTCGCACGTGCCCGAGCGTCTGCTGGACGTTGCGCCATTCGGGGCGCATGCGGTGCAGCAGCGCGTGGCGTTTCGCGCTCGCGTCGCGATAGGCGACCAGTGCTTCCTGGTGCGCCTTCACGAGTGATTTGTGGATGTCCCCGAGCACGTCGCTGATGCCGACGCGGCCTTCGCGCGAGTCGATCTTCGCGACGGCCTCCACGGCTTTTACCCAGCCCGGCGGGTCGGGCGGAATCTCGACCGCGTCCTGGTGGTCGGCCTCGATGCGGCCGATGGCGTCGGACAGCGAGCGGTGCAGGGCGGCGTAGTTCGCGAGGTCCTTGCGCACGCTGTCGCTCACCCGGTCGAACTCGCGCTCGACGACGCGCTCCTTGGCTTCGCGGCCGGCCGCGAGCAGCACCTCGCGGTTGCGGCGCGCGAGGTTCGATTGCGCCTGGCTCACGGCACGCGAGGCGAGTTTCAGGGTCTTGTGCAGCGTATCGGCGGCCGCGCGGATCGCGCGGTGCGCCGTCGGGCGCGCGAAGTAGAGCGCCGCGACGACGAGCACGATCCAGAGCAGCGCGGAAATCACGGGCCAGGGCGTCAGCCCGAGGAGGAAGCTCATGCTGGTAACCCCGCTGTCATAGTTCGAAAGAAACCGTAGACCGGTGGCTTTGCGGCCCTTCCTTTCGGAAAGGTGTGCCTTTTTCAGTGCCGGGGAAGCCTTTCACAGACGCTTTGCGGCGTCAACGAACGCCGTCACCGGTCGCCTAACTGACGGAATTCGCGCGGGCCCCCGCCGTTTTGGCATTCGACATAAGGCGGGCGCCGCTCGCCGGCACGGCAGCGGGCACGCGGAATCTGAGACGCAGGGCAGCGCCCCGGCCAGGTCGCTCCGCTAGCCTGATCGATCGGTCACGGAAACCGTCCCTTCCTATGCAAGCGCGACCGCCGTCGAGGGTATCGATGCTGCTCCGCCTCGCCCGCGGACTCGCGGCCGGCCTCACGGTCACGTTGCTGCTCGCCGCCTGTTCGCTGCAGGGCACGAAGCCCGAGCCGCAACCCGCCGCGGTGCTCGAGCCCGTCGTCGTCACCCAGGCGCGGCGCGAGCCTGTGCCCGTCGCCCTGCCGGCGCCGGCGCCCGCCGCCGCTCGCGCGGAACCGCCGCCCCCGCCGCCCGCGGCGGAACCCGAGACCGGCCGCATCGCCATCGTCCTTTCCGATCGCAGGCCGGCCTACGAGGGCGTCGCCGTGGAGCTCGGCCGGCTCCTCGGGCGTTTCCTGCTCTACAACCTCGCGGACAAGAGCTTGCCGCCCGGCGCCGCGTTTTCCGGGATCGCGGATTCGGGCGCCGAGGTCGTCATTGCGGTCGGCCTCGAGGCCGCCCTGCAGGCCATGCGGTCGTCGCCGCTGCCCGTGGTGTTCTGCCAGGTGTTCAACGTCGACGCGAGCGCCAGCAGCGCGCCGGTGCGCGGCGTCGCGGCCATTCCGCCGCTTGCCCCGCAGGTGCGCGCCTGGAAAAAAGCCCATCCCGGGCTCCGCTCGATCGGCGCGATCCTCGGGGAAGGGCACGATGCGCTCATCGCCGAGGCTGAAACGGCGGCTGCGGGCGAAGGCTTGAGCTTCCGGTACCGGATCGCCGCATCGGATCGCGAGACGCTCTACCTGTTTCACCGCATGGCGCGGGAGATCGACGGCTTCTGGCTGTTCCCCGACAACCGGGTTTTGAGCATTCCGGTGCTCAAGGAGATCCTGGGCTACGCCGATCGCCACGCCGTGCAGGTCGCGGCGTTCAATCCGGCCCTGCTCGAGCTCGGCGCGGAGCTCGCCGTGTCCTCCGACGAGGAAGACGTGGCGGCGACGGCACTGGCGGTCGCCGAGCGCATCATCGCGGGAGAGATCGACGACGTCCCGGCGCTGACGCCGCTCACCCGTGTGCAAGTGCGGACCGCTTCGGCGGCGCCGTCCGCCGCCGCGCCGGGTGCGGCGAAGGGCACGCGGTGACGGGGCGCCGACTCGCTGCCCGCGTTCGCGCCTGCACCGTCGGGTTCGCGGCGCGGGTCGCGAGCACGGCACGCCGGCTGCGCGAGGCCGCCGCCGGCCGGCGGCGCAACGCGCGGCGCGCCGGAAAGCGCGTGCTGATCCGCGAAATCCTGACGCTGCAGATCGTCATCACCGCAATCATCGGCGCGCTGGCGATCGCGGGCCTCTACTGGGGCGGCCAGTGGGTGCTGCAGGACAACTACAGCCGCTGGGCGGTGCAATGGGCCGGGGAGCTGAACGAGCTCGGCGCGCCGCTGTACCTGCGGCACGACGAGGAGGTCGTGCTCAGGCTCGAAAGCTTCATCGGCAAGTATCCCGAGATCGACCGCGTCACTTATTACTACGAGGACGGCACGCCGCTTTATTCGATCGAGAATCGCCTGCCGGCGGCGCCGCCCGTGCAGGCCCTGCCGCCCGCGCTGCAGGATGAGCTGTCGGCGCTCGTCGGCAGCGACCGGCCGTACCTGATCGACAGTCACCTGTTCGACGTGCGCAGCTTCACGATCCTCGCGCCGATCTGGACCGAATCGATCGCGAGCGACGGGCTGTTCGGCTTCGATCCGTCGTCGCCCCCGCCGAGCGCCCGCGACCTCTCGGGATTCGTCGGCCTGGACCTCGATTTCAGTGTCTTCCATGCGCGGCTGGTGAAGAACATCCAGATCGCGACCAGCGTGCTGCTGCTCCTCCTCGTGGTCTCCGGCTTGCTCGGCCGGCGCACGTTGCGCCGGGCGCTCATGGCGATCTCGGACCTGCAGCAGCCGATCGCGGAGCTCGCGAAGGGCAATCTTTCCGTGGAGTTCAAGCCGGCGCGGCACCGCGAGATCTCGGAGATCGTGGAGGCGCTCGAGTCCACGGCGTCGGCGCTCGGCGAGCGGAACGAGAGGCTGTCGCGGCTCGCGAATCACGATCCGCTGACCGGGCTGTACAACCGGCGGCGCTTCGTCGAGGAGCTGCGGAAGGAAGTCCGGCAGGCCGGCGGCGGCCGGCCGGGCGGCGCGCTGCTGTTCATCGATCTCGACCAGTTCAAGTACGTGAACGACACCTGCGGGCATCCGGCCGGCGACAGGCTGATCCGCAAGGTGGCCGACCAGCTCGGCCGTTCCGTGGCCGGGCGCGGCATCGTCGCGCGCTTCGGCGGCGACGAGTTCGTGGTGCTGGCGACCGGCGTGTCACGCGGCGGGGCGCGCGCGCTCGCCGAATCCGTGCTCGAGGACATGCGCAGGCTGGCGCACGTGGAGGACGGCAACGTCTTCCACGTGCATTGCAGCATCGGCATCGCGATGATCGGTTCCGACGGGCTGGACCACGACGAGCTGATAGCGCAGGCCGACATCGCGTGCCGGGAAGCCAAGGCGTCCGGGCGCAACCGGCTCGCGTTCCACAGCATGTCGGGGCGCG
Source organism: uncultured Woeseiaceae bacterium (assembly GCA_964491485.1). GTDB lineage: Bacteria > Pseudomonadota > Gammaproteobacteria > Steroidobacterales > Woeseiaceae > IDS-8. The sequence continues at coordinate 59,082 of CAZBGV010000003.1, forward strand.
AGGCCGAGCAGATGGTCGCGGACGTGAACTGGGTCAGCAAGCTGCGCTCCGCGATCGACAACGACGAGTTCCTGCTGCGCTACCAGCCGATCGTCTGCATCGCCTCGGGGCGAACCACCCACCACGAGGTGCTGCTGCGCCTGAAGGGCGAAGGCGGCCGGATGATCGCCCCCGAGGCCTTCCTGCCCGCGGCCGCGCGCTTCGGCCTGATGGCGGAAATCGATACCTGGGTGGTCGAGGCGGCGGTGCGCGAGCTCGCGCGCTATCGCGGCGAATCTCCCGACCTGTGCTTCTCCCTCAATCTCTCCGTGAACGCCTTCGAGGCAGAGAACCTCGCGGGCTGGGTCGGGTCGCAGCTCGCGCGGCACGGCGTGCCGGCGGAAAGCATCGTGTTCGAGATCACGGAAAGCCTCGCGGCCCGGCACCTCGCGCACGTCGAGAAGCAGATCGACGCGTTGCGCGAGCTGGGCTGCCGCATCGCGCTCGATGATTTCGGAACGGGTTACAGCTCGTTCAGCTACCTCCAGCGGCTGCCGGTCGACATGATCAAGATCGACGGCGCATTCATCCGCGACATCGTGAACAATCCCGTCGATCAGAAGATGGTCCGGCTCATCGGCGAGATAGGGCGCGAGGCCGGCATGCGGACGGTCGCCGAGTACGTGCAGAGCAGCGCGGCCTTTTCACTGCTCGGCCGGCTCGGCATCGATTACGCGCAAGGCTTCTATATCGGCCGGCCGAGCGCGGCGCCTATCCGCAAGGACATGCCGGTGCCGCTCGCAAGCCGCCGCGGGAGCAAGCGCAGCCCGCGCAAGCGCACGAGCTGATCGGCAGACATTGCTCGTTCGGTATCGGCTCTCCGGCAAGTTTTTCAGCCCCGCTTGCAAATATTACAAGTCGCGTCGCACGTGCCGCGCGCGGCGTTCGCCCGGTATTTCCGCGCTGCGTGGCACACTTGTTGCAGCCCGCAGCACCGGGATCGACCGCCCGTCCGACCCGCTGCGCACCGACCCGTCCGGAGCGTGCCCAGGACATCAGGGAGCAATCGCCAGGAACGGAGGATCTGCATCTCGCAGAAGCACGACGATGACGTCTTCGATCGTCGCGCCGCACCAGCATCTTCTTCATCCGCTCGACGAGCTCGCCCGGCCGGGTGGGCGCCCGTCGCGCGAAATCCGCGAATGAACGTGCACAGGAACGCCGCAACGGAGCTTGCAGGCTCCTCCGGCAACGGCGGCACCGCGCCGCCCACGGAGGAAGGTTTCGGACTGCTGGTCGGCCATTCCGATGCCATGCGCCGGCTCTACGAGCAGATCCGCGAGTGCGCACCCACGGACGACAGCGTTTTCCTGATCGGTGAGGCCGGCTCCGGAAAGGAACGGGTCGCGCGCACGATCCACCAGCAGAGCCGGCGCTCGCACGCGGAGTTCGCGCCGTTGTACTGCGGTGCCCTGTCGCCGGAACTGCTGGAGAGTGAGCTGTTCGGCGACGCGAAGCCGGGTTTCGGTGTGGCGAGCCGCGAGGGCACGGGTCACCTGCAGCGCGCCGCGAATGGCACCCTGTTCCTGGACGACATCACCGAAATGAACGCCGGCCTGCAGGCGCGCCTGCTGCAGGTGCTCGAGACGCGCGGCGCGGAGCCCGCGACGCGCATCATCGCCGCCACGAGCATGGATCCCGAGGAGGCGGTGGAGCGAGGCCGCCTGAACGATGCGTTGTATCGACGCCTCGCGCAGTACCTCATCCGCGTGCCCACGCTGCGCGAGCGCAACGACGACGTGATTCTGCTCGCCGAGCACTTCCTTGCCGAGCGTAATGCCGAGACCGGTATCGTCAAGCAGTTCACCGAGGGCGCGCGCGACGCGCTCAGGGCCCACGACTGGCCGGGCAACGTGCGCGAGCTCAAGGAAGCCGTGCGCCACAGCCACCTGCTCGCGGCCGGCACGATCAGGATCGAGGATCTCCCGGGGCGCGTGTCGTCGGCCGGGCCCGGCGACGAGGACTACATTCGCGTGAACGTGGGGACGCCGCTGTCCGAAGTCGAGCGGCGCACTATCCTCTCGACGCTCGAGCACTACGACGGCGACAAGAAGAAGGCGGCGGACACGCTGCGCATCAGCCTGAAGACGCTCTATAACCGGCTGAAGCAATACAACCACCGGCGCTGATGGCCAACGTCAAGACGATCCTGGTCGACGTCGAGCTCCGTGAGGGAGAGCATCCCGAGCTCATGCGCGCCGGGGAGCTCGCGGCGGCGTCCGGCGCGCGCGTGTTTCTCCTGCTCTCGGCTTTCGACTCGTCGCTTGCCGGCGGCCGCCTCCCGGACGCGCGGCGCGTCGGGGCGCTGCGCGAGCGCTGGCTCGCGGAGCTTGCGACCTGGCTGGCCGGGCAGGCACGGGTGCTCGAAGCCGTGGGTATCGACACCGAAAGCGCGGTCGCCTGGCATTCGCCGCGCTACGACGCGGTGCTGGCGCGCGCCGCGGAGCTCGAGGCCGACGTGATCGTGCGCGCCGCGCACCGCGAAACGGCCGTCGGCCGTTTCCTGTTCGGCGCCGCGGACTGGGAGCTGGTGCGCCGCGCTCCGCAACCGGTCTGGATCGTGCGCCGCGGGAAGGGCCTTCGCGAGCGGGGAGCCCGCGTGCTCGCGGCAGTGGACCCCGCGCATCCCGGCGAGCAGAAGGCCGGCCTCGACCGGCGCCTGTTGAGCGCCGGGCAGCGCATCGTGAATCTTTTCGGCGGCGAGCTGCACATCTTCCACGCCTATCGTCCGGCGACCGCCGTGGCCCCGGTCGCGGCGACCGGACACCAGGCGGCGCTGCCGGCGCTCGCGGTCGGTCCCGAGATCATCGAGGAGCTGCGCGCCCTGCGCCGGGCGGAGCTCTGCGCGCTCGCGAAGCCCTTCGGAGTACCCGAGGACCGCATCCACCTGGTGGCGGGCGAAACGAAAAGCGCGCTCCTCGAGCGGGTCGACGCGCTCGGCATCGACGTGGTGCTCGCGGGAGCCGTCGCGCGCGGCCGTATCGAGCGCCTGCTGATCGGCAGCACGGCGGAGCGCATCCTCGATGCCGTGCCCTGCGACGTGGTCGTGCTGAAGCCGGAAGCGTTCCCGGACACCGCCTGAGGAGTCGCCGTCCGGCGGCGCGGGCGGCGTCAGCCGTGGTCGGGGAAATCGATCTTTGCGTGCCGGCCCTGGTCCTCGTCGAGGGTGTTCCCGGTGGCGAGCGCCCTGGCCGCGTCGAACATGAAGCGCACCGCTTCGACGCCGGAGCGGTCCCAGTATTCGGCGTAAGTCGGCACGACCTCGAGCAGGATCAGCGTCGGGTCGTTGCGCCCTTTCGGGAACCAGAGCTCCTGGACCTCGTTCCACAGCGCGTTGATGCGCTCCGGATCGCGCGTGGCGCGGACCGTGCCGGAGATCGAGAGGAACGTGGAGCGGCCCTGCATGGCGAGGTTGACGAACGGCTCGTCGGTGATCTCCTCGAGCTTGCCGCTGTCCACGCTCGTGATGAACCAGACGTGGCCGTCTTCGGTCGCATCGGCGATCGCCATCGGCCGCGAGCGCAGCTCCGCATCCCGGCGCGTCACGAGCATGGCATGCTCGAAGGATTTCAGCACGTCGACGAATTCGTGCTCGCGTTGACCGTTCATTCGACCTCCTGTCGCACGGCGGGTACATTTTTGGCATTTTGCAAGCATCGTGCCACGACGGGTTGCCCGCGCTGGCACGCCGAATGCATCGTGATGACCATTTACGGAAGGAGAGGATTGACGATGAAGGCGACCTTATCCGGGCTGCTCGCTCTCGTCGTTCTCGCGGGACTCGCCGCCCCGGCGGCCGCGCAGGACGAGGAAGACGAGCGCAACATGGACGCGAGGCATTGCGTTTACATCCAGGCCATCGACGGCATCGACATCGTCGACGCGCGCACCCTGATCTTCAGGATGCGCAACGGCGACGTGTACCGGAATCGCCTGCCGCGCCAGTGTCCGGGCTTGCGCCCGCGCGTCACGCTGATGTACCGCAGCTCCGTCGGGCAGCTGTGCAGCGTCGACATCATCACCGTGCTCCAGGATCGCGGTTTCGGGTTCTTCCCGGGCGCATCCTGCGGGCTCGGGATGTTCGAGCCCATTACGAAAGACATCGCCGACGAGCTCCTGCGTTCGGGCAAGGACTGACGGTCGCCGCGTCGGCGGCGCCCGCGCCCTCAGGAGCGGGCGCCGCCTGACCCCGGTCCCGACCCGGGCTCGGACGCGTTTTCCTCCTGCCGCGCCGTCAGGCGGTCGATGTCGCCGATGTCGAGCACCGGCGAAGCGTCGATCGCCCCGGCATCGAGCAATGCGGCGACCCGCTCCAGCGCGGCGACGAGCAGCGCCTGCTCCCAGTCCTCGAGCGCCTGGAACCGCTGGCGGAAGCGGTCGTGCAGCAGGTCGGGAGAATTCGCGAGCGTGCGGCGGCCGCTTTCCGTCACTTCCACCCAGATGCGCCGCCGGTCCTCGGTATCGCGCCGCCGGCGCACCAGCCCCGCGCGCTCGAGCTTGTCGACCAGCGACGTGACCGTGGCCTGCGTCAGGCGCGCCGCGCGCGCCAGCGTGCTGGGCAGCACCTGGCCGTGGCGCGCGACGATCTGCAGCATGATGAGCTGCGAGGTCGTGAGACCGGTGCGGCTCGCGAGCAGGCGCGAATTGAGCTCGGTGGCGCGCAGGATGCGCCGGAGCGCCACCAGCGCCGTCTCGGAACGGTCCTCCGGCGTGCGGCCGCTCATGCCGACCCCGCGACGGTGGCCGGGCGGCGCCGACGGCCGATAATTTGCAAATCGAAATTCATACGGGCACGTTTCCGGTACGCGCAGCCGTTGCTGCGCTATTTTTCTTCCAGAAGAGTCAGCTATTTACTCGCCATCGCGGCGAGAGCACTCGCGGTGAACGCTGCTGCGGTTTCAATCATCCGGCCAGTTGTTTAGAATGACAAACCAATTCCATGGTGGTTTCCGACACACAACAGGCCGCGCCCGCGGCGGCCGGGCACACGCTGCGCCGGCCCACGGCCGCCGACGGCGCCCGGGTGCACGACCTGGTCGCCGCCTGCCCGCCGCTCGACCGGAACTCACTCTACTGCAACCTGCTCCAGTGCACGCACTTTGCCGACAGCTCGATCGTCGCGGAGCAGGCCGGCAGGCTGGTCGGCTGGATTTCCGGCTACCGGCTGCCCGCCGACCCGGCGACGCTCTTCGTCTGGCAGGTCGCGGTCGACGCGGCGGCACGCGGCACCGGCCTCGGGCGGCGCATGCTGCTCGCCCTGCTCGCGCGGCCGGAGCTCGCGGGAGTGCGCTGGCTCGAGACGACGGTCACGCCCGAGAACAGCGCCTCGCGCGCGCTGTTCCGCTCTCTCGCGCGCCACACCGGGGCACCCCTCGCCGAGACGGCCGGCTTCGAGCGCGACGCGCATTTCGGCGGCCGGCACGCGAGCGAGCCGCTGTTGGTCATCGGACCCATCGACAGCGACCACGACCTCGATCACGGCGGCGGGGGCGTTCACGCCCGGCGCTGGCCGGCCGAGCTCCCGTCACGGAGGAACGACATGCCCGAATCCAGTGAAACCGCCGCCAGGCCGGCGCAGACGTTCGAGCACCTGGAATCGCGGGTGCAGAGCTACGCGCGCCATTTCCCCGTGTGCTTCGATCGTGCCGAGGGCTCCTGGCTCTATACCCGCGACGGCAAGCGCTACCTCGATTTCCTCATGGGCTGCTCGAGCCTGAATTACGGGCACAACCCGGCGCCGCTCAAGCAGGCGTTGCTCGATTACATCGAGCGCGACGGGATCACGCACAGCCTCGACCTGCACAGCGACGTCAAGGAACGGTTCCTGCTCGAGCTGTCGCGCACCGTGCTGGCGCCGCGCGGGCTCGATTACGTCGTGCAGTTCCCCGGGCCTACCGGCGCGAACGCCGTCGAGGCCGCGCTCAAGCTCGCGCGCAAGGTGACCGGGCGCGAGAACGTTATCGCCTTCACGAACGGCTTTCACGGCGTGACGCTCGGCGCGCTCGCCTGCACCGGCAGCGGTCACCACCGCGGGGCGGCCGGCACCGCCCTGGCCGGCGTGACGCGCATGCCTTACGACGGTTACTTCGGCGACGGCGTGGATACCGCGGCCCAGCTCGACAAGCTCCTGTCCGATGCGTCGAGCGGCGTCGACGCGCCGGCCGCCATCCTGCTCGAGACCGTGCAGGGCGAAGGCGGCCTGAACGTCGCGAGCGACGAGTGGCTGCGCGCCATCGCGGCCGTCGCGCGCCGCCACGGTGCGTTGCTCATCGTCGACGACATCCAGGCCGGTGCCGGGCGCACCGGCACCTTCTTCAGCTTCGAGCCCGCCGGCATCCGCCCGGACATCGTGACGCTCGCAAAATCCGTGTCCGGCTACGGCCTGCCGCTCGCGCTCGTGCTCATCGACCGGCGCCACGATCGCTGGCTGCCGGGCGAGCACAACGGCACGTTCCGCGGCAACTGCCATGCGTTCGTCACTGCCCGGGCGGCGCTCGAAACCTGGTGGCGCGACGGCGCGTTCGCCGACGGTATCCGTGCGCGAGGCGAGCTGCTCGGGGAGCGGCTCGACGAGATCGCGCGCGCGGCGCGCCCGCACCGGCTCGAGCCCCGGGGGCGCGGCATGATGCGCGGCCTCGCGATGCCCTCGGGCGAGATCGCGGCGCGCGTCGTCGAGGGCGCGTTCGCGCGCGGCCTCGTCATCGAGACCAGCGGACCCGACGACGAGGTCGTGAAATGCCTCGCGGCGCTCACCATCGACGAGGCGGAGCTCCGCCGGGGGCTGGACATCCTCGCGGACGCCGTCAAGGCCGCGCTTGCCGCGGCGGACCGCGACCGCGCCGCGGCCTGAGCCAACGAGGAGCGACAAGACATGATCATCCGCGATCTGCAAACCGCGCAGCACACGCGCCGCAAGGTCGACAGCCAGGGCTGGAACAGCGTGCGGTTGCTGCTGAAGAACGACGGCATGGGTTTTTCCTTCCACATCACGACGATCTACGCCGGCGCGGAGCTGCCGATGCACTACCGGCATCATCTCGAGTCCGTCTACTGCATCGAAGGCACGGGCTCGATCGAGGACGTGGCGACGGGCGAGGTGCACGCGATCCGGCCGGGCATCCTGTATGCGCTCGACCGGAACGACCGGCACGTGCTGCGCGCGGCGACGGAACTCACCCTCGCCTGCGTGTTCAACCCGCCGCTGTCCGGGCTGGAGGTGCACGATGCGAGCGGCGCCTACCCGCTGGAGGCGGAGGCGGTATGACAGGGCGGGCAGACGCCTATCCCTCGCGCCAGGCCGCCGAGCCCGCCATCCTGCCGCGCCGCGACCCGGTCGTGCACGGCCGCTGGCACGCGAGCGCGCCGCTCACCCGCGAGGCAGCCCTGGCCTTCGAGCGCGATGGGTTCCTCGTGCTCGAGGGCCTCTTCGCGGCGGCCGAGGTCGACGCGCTGCGCGCCGCGGCGGAAGCCCTGCGCGCCGCGCCACCGCAGCGCCTCGAGCCGGAGACCGTGATCGCCGAGCCCGGCTCGGGTGCCGTGCGCTCCGTGTTTCGCGTGCACGCGCAGAGCCCGCTGTTCGCACGCCTTGCGCGCGATGCCCGACTGGCCGATGTGGCCCGCTTCCTGCTCGGCGACGAGGTCTACGTCCACCAGTCGCGCATGAACTACAAGCCCGGCTTCGAAGGCAGGGAGTTCTACTGGCATTCCGACTTCGAGACCTGGCATGTCGAGGATGGCATGCCGCGCATGCGCGCGCTCTCCATGACGGTGCTGCTCACCGAGAACACGCCGCACAACGGCCCGCTCATGCTCATGCCGGGGTCGCATCGGCATTTCGTGGCGTGTGTCGGCGAGACGCCGGAGGATCACTACAAGCAGTCGCTACGCAAGCAGGAATACGGCGTGCCGGACCGCGATGCGCTCACGTTCCTCGCCGAGCAGGGCGGCATCGAGGCGCCGGTCGGGCCCGCAGGCACCGTGATCCTCTTCGACTGCAACGTCATGCACGGTTCCGCCGGCAACATCACGCCGTTCCCGCGCAGCAACGTGTTCCTCGTCTACAACGCGGTCAGCAACGCCCTGGAGGCGCCATTCGGCCCGGCGAAGCCGCGGCCGGAGTTCATCGCCGCCCGGGAGTCGTTCGCGCCGCTGCGCCCTGCCGCCGGGCAGCTGCTCTCCTGCGCGGCATGACGGCCGCGAGCGGACAGGAGGTTGCCGGCCACACCGTGGAGAAGATCGGCGGCACGTCGATCAGCGACACGCGGGCGGTGCTCGACAACGTGCTGATCGGCGGGCGCGAAGGCGATGCGCTGTACCGCCGCATCTTCGTCGTCTCGGCCTACGCCGGGATCACGGACATGCTGCTCGAGAACAAGCGGACCGGCGAGCCGGGGGTCCATGCCCTGTTCGCCGGCTCCGAATCCGACTGGGCATGGGGCGACGCGCTCTCCGACGTCAGCGCCCGGATGCGGCAAATCAACGCCGGGATGTTCGATGAGGAAGCGGACCGGCTCATGGCCGACCGGTTCGTGCGCGAGCGCATCGAAGGCGTACGCAGCTGCCTGCTCGACCTGCACCGGCTCTGCTCCTACGGCCACTTCAACCTGAGCCTCCATCTCTCGACCGTGCGCGAGATGCTGGCGGGGCTCGGCGAAGCGCACAGCGCCCACAACACCAGCCTGCTCCTGCACCGGCAAGGCGTCAACGCGGTGTTCGTGGACCTGACCGGCTGGCGCGACGAGGCCCGGCGCACCCTGGACGAGCGAATCGCCGCCGCGGTGCCGCAACTCGACGTGGCGGGTACGCTGCCGATCGTCACCGGCTACGCCCAGTGCGAGGAGGGCGTCATCGAGCGCTACGGCCGCGGCTACACGGAGGTGATTTTCTCGCGCATCGCGGTGCTCACGCGGGCGCGCGAAGCCATCATCCACAAGGAGTTCCACCTTTCGAGCGCGGATCCCCGGCTCCTCGGCACGGAGCGCGTGCGGAAGATCGAGCGAACCAGCTACGACGTGGCGGACCAGCTGTCGAACATGGGCATGGAGGCGATCCACCCGGGGGCGGCCAAGGGATTGCGCCAGGCCGGCATTCCGCTCTGCATCCGCAACACGTTCGAGCCGGAGGATCCGGGCTCGGAGATCCGCGGGGACTATGTCCCGGCGACGCCCAGGGCCGAGATCATCACCGGCATGAGGAGCGTGTTCGCGCTAGAGTTCTTCGAGCAGGACATGGTCGGCGTCAAGGGCTACGACGCGGCCATCCTGGACGCGCTGAAGCGGCACCGGGTGCGGGTGGTCACCAAGACGTCCAACGCGAACACCATCGTGCACTACGTGGCGGGGTCGCTGAAAACGGTGCGCCAGGCGTCGGACGACTTGCGCGAAGCGTTCGCATCGTCGAGGATAACGGTACGTAAAGTCGCCATCGTCACCGCGATCGGCAGCGATCTCGACGTGCCCGGCCTGACCGCGCTCGCGGTCGGCGCGCTGGCCGACGCGGGCATCGAAGTGCTGGGCCTGCACCAGCTCATCCGCAATGTGGACATCCTGTTCATCCTGGCGGAAGAGGATTTCGAGCGGGCCGTCATTGCTTTGCACGAGGCGCTCGTCGAAGGCCGCAAGCAGGCCGCGCGGCGCTCCCGGCACGCCGCCTGACATCACCGCACCCGTATCGCCGGTCCCCTCCGGCGTTTTTCATCGACCGACACTCCACGGAGGAATCCATCATGCTGACGGTCAGCGAAACCGTATTGAAGCAATTCGATCGCGCCCTCGAACGGGCGGGCGAGCCCGGCGGCGGCGAGCGCTGCCTGCGCATGGTCCGCAGCGACGACGCGAACCTGTCGCTCGCGCTCGAGACGCCCGAGCCCGGCGATACCACCTGGGAATACGAGGGCCGGACCGTGCTCGCCGTTCCGGAGAGCTGCGCCGGCTTCTGCGACGACAAGATGCTCGACATCGACGACCAGGGCCGACTGGTGCTCAGCCAGCAGGTATGAAGGTCCACGATCATTTCGTCGTGCGCCTGGGTGGCCGGGATTACTGCGACACGCCCAACCTCGTCGTCTACCGGGGTGCGCCGCTGCTCAGGCTGTTGCGCACCCCGGACGACGAGCTCGAGGTCCAGGCGGAGGTGTTCGACGCCGACGGGCACCGCAAGGCGAAAGTGCGCGGGACCGAGCTGGTCGAGGGGGATCCGGAGGCGATCGACGTACGCTCGAGCGAGAACTGTTACGTGATTCGCGATCGCGCCAGTGATCGGGTCGTGTGCGAGATTCGCCGTCGTGCGGGGAAGCAGAAGATGGATCTCGACGTGTCCATCCTGATGCATGCCCCGGACGGCTTTCTGATCCACGCGAATCCGGCACAGTCGAACGTCGAGCCGCTGCACGACGGGCTCCTCGTGCGCGGCGCGGAGGCGGCGATCGCGCTCTGAGCGCCCGTGAATGCCGCGCGAATGCGTTCCTGCATTGGCGCGGCGAGCCCCCGGCCCGTTGCAAAACGGCGGGCCGCCGGGCAAGGTGCGCGTGGAGGGAGCGCGCACATGCCCTTGCAGAATCCGGTCGTCGTCATTCCGGGGATCACGGCTACGTCGCTTATCGACGAGTATCCGCTGGAGGCGAACACCGTCTGGTCGATGGTGTTCAACAAGGAGCACGAGCGCATCGCCCTGCACCCGGATGACCTCAGGTTCGAAGCGATCGAGCCCGCGCGTGTGACCCCGGGCCGCGTGTTCCCGATTTACGAGGACCTGATCAAGGCGCTGCGCCACGAGCTGTCGCCGCAGGCGGACCAGCCGACCCCGGTATTCGCGTTTCCCTACGACTGGCGCATGGACGTGCGCCTGACCGCCGCCCGCCTGGCCGCCTTCGTCGACGAGGTGCTCGGGCGGACGCGGCTCCTCAGGCACTACGGGAACGCGGACGGGCTCGCGGTCGATCTCGTCGGCCATTCCATGGGCGGGCTCGTCATCTGCGAATACCTCGCGCAGGCAGGACGGCGGGCGAAGGTCGGCAAGGTGGCGACGATCGGCACGCCCTGGCTCGGCTCGGTGGAGGCGATCGTGAAGATCGCCACCGGCATGACGCTGCTCACCGGGAGCGAGCCGAAGGAGCGCGAGCGCGAGACGGCGCGCATCCTGCCGGCGATCTACCAGCTGTTCCCGAGCTGGCCGGGGGCCGTGGTGGATGCCGAGGGCCGCGACGTCGACGTTTTCGATCCGGCCAACATGCAGGCGAGCGTGATCGACAGCCTCACGGAATTCGTGCGCTTGTACGCGGTCGGCGTGCGCGCGGCCGAGCGGCGCAACGAGGCCTTGCGCATCCTCGGGGACATGCTGTCCCGGGCGCGGGCGCACCGCAGGACCGTCACCGGGTTCCGGACGTCGGGCTCGCCGCCGCGCCAGGTCGACTGGCTGGTCATCGCCGGGCTCGGCCAGCGCACGCGGCTCTCGGTGACGGTCGACGGCGCGCGCGGCGGCCCGCGCTTCGTGCTCGACGACTCGCAGTTCATCGACGAGTACTCGCCGGAGGCGCCCGAATCGCGGCGCACGGGCGACGGCACGGTGCCGCTCCCGGCCGCCCTGCCGCCGTTCCTGCCGGAGAGCAACGTCGTGTGCGTCGCACCGGACGACCTGAATTTCTTCGAGCTGGGCGATCGCCTGCTGGTCGACATCGGGGGCATGCACGGCCTCCTGCCGCGCATCAACCTCGTGCAGCGGCTGGTGACGAAGCACCTGCTGCCGCGTTACCGCGGCGAGGTCTGGGGGCGGCGCGTGCCGGGCGCCGCCGCCTGGACGCCGCCGATCGCAGGCCTGCCCGAAAAGTCCCCTTGACGCTGCCCCGGCCGCGTGCCGGGGGCGGCGGGAAAACGCATATACTTGGACCGCGCTTCGGCGAGCGGTCCGGGCCGTTGCCGCCTGCGCAAGGACATCCTGCCGGCGGCGAGTGCGGATTGGGGAACTGATGAGAAGGGGCTCGAGCTTCCTGCTTCCGGCGACGCTGATCACGCTGTACTACGCCTTCTGGGCCGGCGTGATCGCGGCACTGCTGGCCTGGTGGCCGGCGCTGCGCGACGTGTTCCCGGTCGGCGGTCTCGGCGACCTCGCGGCGCGCTCCGCCGATGCGTTCGAGCCGGTCTACACGGAAGCCGGCGCCACGGTACTCTCACCGCACGGTCCCGTCACGCTGGCGTTCGCGACCCTCGGCGCGGCCGTGCTGACCGTGCCCGTGTCCTGGGCGTATTTCATCACCAGCCGGAACAAGGAAATCGACCAGTCCTTCGTGCAGACGATCATCCTGATGCCGATCATCGTGACCGGCATCGCCATGATCGTGCTCAACAGCCTGGCGCTCGCGTTCAGCCTCGCCGGCATCGTGGCCGCCGTTCGATTCCGGTTTGCGCTCGAGCAGCCCGCGGATGCGATGTACATTTTCGTCGCCATCGGCATCGGACTCGGCGCCGGCATCGGGTCGCTCGGCATCGCCGCCGTGATCTCGATGGCTTTCGTGTACGCGATGCTGGTCATCTGGAAGCTCGAATACGGCCGCTCCCTTTCCGGCCCGTTCTTTTCCATGCTGACGCGGCGGGACCGTGCCGAGGAAGATGTCGACTGAGCCGGTGGGCCGGCCGGCCGCGCGCCAGGGGATGGAACGTTGAGCGAGCGAGCGCTGATTTTCGTCCACGGGCGTGACTTCAAGCCGGCCGCGGGGGAGCTGCTGAAGATCGCCGTCGCCGCCGTCTCGGCGGGCATCGAGCGGGACTGCCCGGAGATGCTGGTGGCGTTCCACTCCGCCGCGAAACGGCTCGCGTATTACGGCGACATCGCGAATGCCTGGCTGCGCGAGCAGGGCCGCTACTACGACGAGCCACTCGACCTCGGCGACCGGCGGCGCGCACTGCAGGAACTGCGCACGCTGCAGAAGCGCAAGCACTTCGGGATGACCCGCTACGAACGCCTGCCGGGCAAAACCGCGGTCGCGGAGCTCGCGGCCGACGTGGCGGCATCGGTGCTGGGCCCCTTAGGCCTCGCCCGCGGCCTGATCGGCAAGGTCGCGGCCGACCTCAAGGAGTACTGGAATCCCCGCAGCACGTTCGCGGCGCGCATCCGCGAGCGGGTCCGCAGCGAAATCTCGGGGGCGCTGGACGAAGGCAGGCAGGTCATGCTGGTCACGCACGGCACGGGCTGTATCGTCACCTGGGACGTGCTGTGGCAGTTGTCACACGACCCCGAGCACGCGCCGCGCTACCGCGCCCTGAAGATCGATCAGTGGCTGACGCTCGGCGCGCCGCTCGGCGATACGACGGTCAGGCGGCATCTGCTCGGGGCGGGCGCCAGGGGCAGGGAGCGGTACCCGGCGAACGTCCTCGCCTGGCACAACGTCTCGGCGGAAGACGATTACCTGTGCCACGACCACACGCTGGCCGACGACTACCGCGAGATGCTGGACCTGCGCGTGGTCAGCTCGATCCGCGACTATCACGTCTACAACCTGGCCGTACGTTACGGCCGGTCGAACCCGCACAGCTCGGTGGGCTACCTGATCCACCCGCGCGTCGCGCAGGTCATCGCGGACTGGCTGCGCGGCGACGAGATCGTCAGCCTGCTGCCAGGCATTCAGTGACGATGTGATCGTGCACGAACCGGGCGTCGGCCGTGTCCTCGTAGAACTTGCCCAGGAATTTCGCCACCCGCTCGCGCGATCGCTCATCCAGCCCTTCGAGTGAGGCCACGAGCTCCATGACGGCGGCCTGTCGCTCCCGCGCGCCGGCGAGCGCCGCCTCGAGGTGCGCGTTGAAAGCGCAGGGGCCCCGGTAGAGCCGCTGCGTCACGCGCCGGATCCGCAGCTTCGGGTTCGGGCCCGCGTACGGGGCGTCGACCAGACCGGAGAAATCGAAGTCGTACGGCACCGCGAGATGGCCGCCCGAGTCTTGCGCCAGGAGCACGATGTTGTGGCAGCAAGCTTCATTCTTTTCCCCGCGGATGAGGGAGTAATCGGTGTTGCCGATCATGTACTGGAACACGGAGACGAGCGCGGCGTAGGCGGGATCGAGATCGCTCACGCGGGTGTACGGCACTTCCAGCACCTGCACGCCGAGGCGCTCCGCGAGGAGATCGTCGTCCTCGAGGAGGATGCCGTAATGCGTGCTCGTCTCGTTCTCGCCGTCGGTGTCGACGTAAGTCACGCGCAGGAGGCGCGCGCGGAAGCTCCGGTCGGTGAGGATGTTGAAGATCCTGTAGGCGAGGTATTCCCTGAGCACGTATTGTTCGTACTGCTCCCGCCTGTTCTGGCAGTGGGTGACGAGTTTCAGCTTGTCCTGTCCCGCGAATTCCGTGCCCTCGACTTGCTTCTTCCTGAAGTTCAGGCGTATCGGCGGAACGTCGCAGATATCCTCCTGCCTGCGGTAATGGCCGCGCGCGCGGAGCTCGAGGTCGAGCACCCGGCTGGCGCCCGTGGCCTCGACCCAGGAAAAGGTGCCCGGCAGGTATTGCGTGTCGTCGCGCTCGTCCATGAGCGTTTCGAGCGGCGCCTCGATGCGGGCTTCGAGCACCTCGTGCCGCTCGAAAAGCGGCTGCGACGGCGCGTCCGCGGCCTCGGCGGCAGCCGCCGGGCGCGGCGCAACGATCACGAGAACCGCCAGTAACGCGAGCAGCCTGGTCACGACCGGATCTCCCGCAGCTGCCGGCATTCTAACCCGGCGCTTGCCGGAAAACTCGCGCGCGACTATGTTGGTCGAGCCAGCCTGCGGGACCTTCTCCCATGCCCGAATCGATCCGGCCGCACCGCCTGAACTGCCTCCTGGCGCTCGCGATCGCGGTGCTCTCCCTGCAGGCCGCCGCCTGGGGCGCGGAGTGGCGCTGGCAGGACGTCGACCGGGTGGTCGCGATCGGTGACGTGCACGGCGCGTTCCCGGCCATGGTGCGGACGCTCCGGAACGCGCAGGTCATCGACGGCCGCGAGGCCTGGGTCGGCGGCCGGACGCATCTCGTCTTCACCGGCGACCTGCTGGATCGCGGGCCCGGATCAAGACAGGTCATGGATCTCCTGATGCGCCTGGAAGGCGAGGCGCGGGAGGCGGGCGGCAGGGTCCACGTGCTGCTCGGCAATCACGAAGTGATGAACCTGACGGGTGACCTGCGGTACGTCTCGACGGCCGATTACGCCGCGTTCTCCGCCGACGAGAAAGCGGCCGATCGCGAGCGCGCGTTCGAGGTGTTCCGGACCGCCCATCCGGACGTCCCGGACCCGCAGGCGCTGGAGCGCCGGTTTGCGAAGCGCGCTCCGCCCGGCTACTTCGGCCGCCGCGAGGCGCTCACCCCGGAAGGCCGCTACGGGCGGTGGCTCCTGGACAAGCCGTTCCTCGTGGTCATCGACGGCACGGCGTTCGTGCACGGCGGCCTGTCGCCGATGGTGACCGACCTCGGTCTCGACGGGGTCAACCGGGAGCTGAAGCAACAGGTTTCGCGTTACGCCCGCCAGTTCGAGAAGGTGGCCGGCGCGGGCCTCGTCGACGTGACCGGGAATTTTTTCGAGCGCCCGGCGCTGCTCGAGGCGCTGCCCGCGGATCCCGGGCGCGACCCGGAGCTCGCCCGGGCGATCGCGGACGTCATCGGCCTGAGCCAGGCGGCCGTGCACGACCCCGACAGCCCGGTGTGGTATCGCGGCAACGTGGGCTGCAGCGAATTGATCGAGCGCGATCGGCTGGAGGCGGCGCTCTCGGCAGTGGGCGCCGTGCGCGTCGTCATCGGCCACACGCCGACCGCCTCGCACCAGGTGCAGCAGCGACTGGCGGGCAAGGTGATCGAGATCGACACCGGCATGCTCGGCTCGCATTACGGGGGCAGCGGCCATGCGCTGATCATCGAGGGCGACCAGCTCGTCGTCGTGGGCGAATCGGAACCCGATCCGTCGTCGCCCGTGCCGCAGCCGCGCCCCACGGGGCTCGAGCGCTCGCACCTGACCGTGCCCGAGCTCGAGCGGATTCTCGCGCACGGCGAGATTCGCTCGGTGGCGAAGGACGAGTCGGGCCGGACCGTCGTGCTCCTGCACGACGGCGATGCCGACGTTACGGCAATCTTCACCAGGAAGCCGCGCGGCAGGGGCTTCGTTCCCGAGCTGGCCGCCTACCGCATCGATCGGCTGCTCGGTCTCGACATGGTGCCGGTCACCGTCGCCCGCGAGGTCGACGGCGATGCGGGGACGTTGCAGGTGCGCCTCGAGGACGGGACCGACGAGGCGAGCCGGCGCAAGACCGGCGCCGGGTACGGGGCCTACTGCCCGTTGCCGGAGCAGTGGCAGGCCATGTACGTGTTCGATGCCCTGATCTACAACGAACGGCGCGAGCCGCAAAGCATGCTCTACACCGCGGGCGAGTGGCGCCTCATGCTGACCGGCCACGACCATGCGTTCGCGGCCGAGGACGGCCGCCCGGCATGGCTCGGGAAGGTGGACCTCGAGGTCGGCGGCGCCTGGAAGCAGGCGCTGGCGGCGCTGAGCGACGAGGTGCTGGCGGAGCGGCTCGGCGACGTGCTGGACGAGGACCGCCTGCAGGCGCTCGCCGAGCGGCGCGACGCCCTGCTCGAAGAGTAACCGGCGGCCGCGGGGCAAAGATTGACCAACGGAAGGGATGCCCCGCCGCGCAAGTCGCGTCAGCGACCACAGGGATTGACTACCGGCTCGCGGCCAGGCCGGTGACGGTCTCGATCTTGGCGATCAGGCGGGCCAGGTTGACCGGCTTGGTCTCGTATTCGTCGCAGCCGGATTCCATCGCCTTGTCGCGGTCGCCCTGCATCGCGTGCGCGGTCAGTGCAATGATCGGGATGTCCCGGGTATCGGCCTCGCCCTTCAGGATCGTCGCCGCGGTCCAGCCGTCCACCGTCGGCAGGCTCATGTCGAGGAGAATCACGTCGGGCGCGCTGCTGCGCGCGAGCGATATGCCGTCGGCCCCGTCCATCGCCAGCAGCACCTCGAAGCCCTTGCGGCGCAGCCGCCGGCTGAGCATGTCGCGATTCATCTCATTGTCTTCGACGAGCAGTATCTTGAGCATACTCAAAAACCTGTGCGAGGGAGGGGCGGCTCGGGCAGCCCCGGGCGGGGCCCGCCGGTCGACCTTTCAATCATATATCTCCTGAGCGAGCACGACGACACGGTCTTCCGGGCCGAGCCGCCAGGTCAGGTCGCGCGGGGGATTCAGGCGCACGCCGTGCCCGGGCATGCCCGCCGCGGGCGCGGCCAGGCGCACGCCGAGCGCCGTTTCCATCTTGGCCTGCGCCGAGTATTGCAGGTCCCGGAACGAGCAGGGCACGCCGAGCTCGACGTAGCGGCCCGCCGGCCTCAGGCAGATCTCGGTTCCTCCGGCGCTGAGCAGCTCGCGGAAGATGCTCTCGAGCACCGGCTGCTGCGAGATCTGCGTCAGCTGCATGCTGACGATCTCCGGGCTCACGATGATTTCCTGCGCGGCCGTCCGGGCGACGAGCTCGCGGTCCCGCGGGTCGTGGATCTCGGAGACGATCTGCACGGCGGCGCCGCCCGGCTCCGAGCGCACGATATCGGTCAGGAGCAGCAGGACCATGATGGTCCTGGCATCCGGTTCGTCGTCGTTGGATTCGTCCGCCAGCGTGATGATGCAATTGTACGAAGCCGGCTGCAGCGAGCGCAGGAAGCCCCCGGACACCGTGTCCCCGCGGCTGAAGGCGACCTCCACGTTGCGATACGACGGCGCGGCGTAGCTGTCGAGACGCCGCCGTGCTTCTTCCTCGCTGAAATTCGACACCACGTGGACCTGGCTGCCCGGCAGCACGTGGCCGTCGAATTCCCGCAGGATGTCGTGCACGCTGTCGTTGAAGCCCAGCACGAGGATGCGGTTGAGGGCGGGCTTCCGCCAGGCCTCTGTGCGGGCGATCGAGGAGACGTGCGGCTTCGCGGCCGCGTCGAAGCGGGTGTCCCCCGAGCGGCACAGCAGCACCAGGTGATCGTCGGCGTCGATCACGTAATCGGGCTCCGGGTTGAGCCCCGCCGCGTAACGTACGGCCCCGGTCGACTCCCGCCGCCAGCTGATGCCGATGGGTACCGCCGTGTCGAACCCGAACTGGATGTCGCCGAAGCGCTTGCCGACGCACGACGGCTCGTGCCTGACCCGGATGGAGTTGCCTTCGCTCGACAGCATCTCCGAGTACACGTGCGACAATCCCGCCTGGCGCGCCGCCTGCACGATGATCTTGCCGATCACTTCGCTGCTGGATACCACGGAGAGCTCGTTGCCTCCCGCGATGCGGGCGACGTCGGCGCTCTGCTTGCGGTTGACCTCCGCGACCAGCACCGGCTTCATGCCCGACCAGTCCCGGAAGGACGACAGCAGCATCGCCGTCTTGATTGCCTCCACGTCCCGTCCCGATACGTCGGCATCGCGGGCCCAGCCGGCCAGCACGATGATGCTGCGCGCCTGCTCGAACGCGACCCGTTGCAGCTCGAGGAGGTTGCTCGGGGAGCCGCTGCGCAGGATCAGCTTGAGCGGCAGGCCGGGAATGCCGGCCGCGCGCAGCGCCTCCTGCATGTGCGCGATCTCCGGGGGGCCGAGCACGACCACCCGGCCGCCGGAGTTGGTGCGCCCCAGAAGCCGCAGGATTTGCACGACCTTGTTGCTCCAGCCGAGGATCAGCGTATGGCCGGCTTCCTTCACCGGGCTGTTGCCCCGCTGCAAGGCCGCAAGGCGCGTTTCCATGGACGTCGAGATGAAGCCGATCAGGATCCCGAAGATCACCATGCCCATGATGGCGACCAGCAGGGAAATGATCGCCACCGGCACGGTCGCGCCGTAGTTCTCCTGGAAAAATCCCGGATCGATCACGTGCTTCAGCGACCACCAGAGGGAATCCCAGAAGCCGCGGTCGATCTTCGATTCGATGCCGGAGACATCGGCATTCTCGGGCGAGAACAGCCCGAAAAAATAAGCCGTCATGCCGATCAGCACGACGGCCAGGGACAGGAGAACCAGCAGGACGAAATGCGATAACGTGCTCCGGGAGAAAAGGTCGTCGAGCCGGTATCGGAGATGCGCCTTGAGCTCCTTGAACATAGTCGTCCTGTACCGGAACCCCGCCGGGCAGGGTCAATATAGATCAAGGGCGCGGCGGGTACCATGCGGCGACGGCCGGCGTTCCCGGGCTGGTGTATACTCCCGCCGGTATGGCGCTCGCAAGCTCCTCGCGGACAAGAGCACGGCTGTGAAGCGCCCGCTGCAACCCGGGCTGCTCCCGCCCAGGGGGTGAACATGACCTGCTCTGTTCGGCGCCTGCTTGCTGCCACCGTGGCATCGCTCGCCGCGTCCACGGCCGCGGCTGACAAGCTCAATACTTTGATACCCGGCCTGTACGGGGGCGACGGCATCACTCTGGCCGGCGCCGCAGGCGGACCGTTCCCTTCGCACGCCCCGCATTTTCTGATCGACACCGCGGACAACTTCAATCGCCTGAACGACATCATCTCCGCACAGGTCGGGGCGATCCCGTTCGCATCCGCGGGCGCGGGGTTTGCGTTCCGCTTCGACGAGGACCTGGGGACGTTCGTGCAGACATCGGAAAGCTTCGGTCCCGTGTTTGCTGAGCGGGCGGAGACCATCGGCGACGGGCGCTTCAACGCGAACCTGTCGTTCACGTTCTTCCAGTACGACGAGTTTCTCGGGCAGAGTCTCGACGATCTCGTGGTCAGGACCCTGCACGACGCGGACATCATCCCGCCGGACGACGTACGCACGTCTTTCGAGCTCGACACGGTCGACGTGCACCTCGACCTGGACGTCGACATCAAGGCCCTGAACTTCGCCGGCACCTGGGGCGTGACCGATCGCCTCGACGTGGGCTTCCTGGTCCCGATCGCCGACGTCGACGTGCGCATCGTGTCGCATGCGGAAGTGGTCAAATCGCCGGAGAACGACATACCGGTCGACGTGCATACGTTCGAGGGCGGGCCGGAGTCGCCGGACGACATGGCCAGCGGCAGCGCCCAGGGGCTCGGCGACATCGTCCTGCGCGCCAAGTATCACTGGCTGGAGAGCGATACGAACAACCTCGCCGCGGCTCTGCTGGTGAAGACCGCGAGCGGCGACGAGGAGGATTTTCTCGGCACCGGCGACACCACCGTGCGGCCGTTCCTCATCTACTCGCGTTCCTTCGGAGCGTTCACCCCGCACCTGAATCTCGGCTACGAATTCAATCTCGACGACTCGGACCAGAACTCGCTGGAGTATGCCGCCGGCTTCGATTTCGGTGCCGAAAAGCTGACGCTCGCGGTAAGCGTGCTCGGCAGCCGCGAGTTCGGGGGCGACGGCTTCGCGGATACCATCGTCAATGGCGCCGTCGGTCTCAAGTGGAATCCGTTCGGCAGTTACATCCTGACCGCGAACGTCCTGCTGCCGCTGAACGACGACGGTTTGCGCTCGGACGTCATCAGCACGCTGGCTTTCGAGCGAAACTTCTGACGATGAGAACAGGTCCACGAATTACTGTTCCGCCCACGCCTCACGGCGCCTGACAACCATGCGGCAAACGGTGCGAGCCTGCCGTTGGATCCGCGATCGCAGCGTCCCGGCCCTGCGCCCGGTGCTCCTGTTGCTCGTGCTCTGCGCCTGGCGCGCCGAGGCCGAGTCGATCGCGCTGATCAAGAGCTACGACTCCGAGCCGTACGACGCGGCGATCTCCGGGTTCCTGAGCTCCTGCGATACCGAAATTACCGAGTACAACCTGGACGGCAACCGTAACGGGAGCGACAGCCTGATCGGCAGCATCGCGCGATCGCGACCGCGGCTGATCGTTGCGATCGGGGTGCTTGCCGCGGAATTCGCAAAGCAGAGGTTCAGCGACGTTCCGGTTCTGTATGCGATGGTTCCCGAGCCGCAGGAGTACGGGCTGACCGGGAGCAACATCGCGGGCATCTCCCTCGACATCCCGATCGAGCGGCAGCTCAGCGTGTACCGCTCGATGGTGCCGGGTCTGAAATCGCTGGGTGCGATCTACGATCCGAAGGTCTCCGGGGATTTCGTCGCGCGGGCCAGCGCCGTCGCGGAGCGCCTGGGCATGGTGCTGCACACCCGCCAGATCCAGTCGCGCAAGCAGGTACCCGCCGCGCTGCGGGAGCTGCTGCGCGAGGAGCCGGTCGACGCGCTCTGGATGGTGCCGGACGAGACCGTGCTCACGCCCGAATCGTTCAAGTTCCTGCTCCTGAGCTCGTTCGAGCACAAGCTGCCGTTCCTGGCGGCATCCGACATATTCGTCGAGGTCGGGGCGCTGGCATCGCTCACGCCCGACTACAAGGACGTCGGCCGGCAGGGCTGCGAGCTGGCAACTGCGCTCGAAAAGGGCGAAGTGAGCTTCACGCAACTGGACGTCGTGGGTCCTGCGAAGGTCAATCTCTCCATCAACCTGAAAACGGCCAGGAAAATCGGGCTGACCATACCGGAAGACGTCATCGCCGCGGCCGACGTCGTGTATGAATGAACATGCGCGGCACTCCCGACATCCCGAACGAATCCGCCGACCCCGGTGCGACGACCATCGTGGGCCTCCAGCCTGCCGGCATGACCCTGGGCGTGAAGGCGATGACCTTCATCGCCGTGATCCTGCTCTCGGTCGGCGCCGTTTTGAGCTGGCATTTCCTCACCGAAGCGGAAGAGGGACTGACCGCCGAGCTGCGCAACCGGGCGGAAGCGCTCACCAAGAATCTCGCCCGCAGCAGCAAATGGGGCCTGCTCAGCGAAGACGAGGTGATCCTCGACGAAATCGTCAGCGACATGCTGCGCGAGGAGGGCGTGCTGTACGTTGCCATCAGCAACGTCCAGGGCGACATCCTCGCGTCGAAGGCCAGGGAAGGCGAGACCAGGTCGGTGGAGCTGCCCATCCTGCACGCCGAATCCATGGCGACCACGAACGGGCCGCCGTCCATTCATTTTCACCAGATCGACGGCGTGGGCACCTGGCACACCTACATGCCGGTCGAGTTCACGCCGAGTTTCGGCAGCCAGACCGATGCGGACATTTCCAACGCACTGCGATTGCTCGGCGATACGCAGGCGTCGGCACCCGCCGACGACGCGAGCCGCCGCTACGGCAACGTTCAGCTGCTGGTGTCCTCGGAGAAGGTATTCGGGGAGATCGAGCATACGTTCATGACCGGCATCGGGCTGACCTTCCTGATCGTGCTGGTCGCCCTGGTGATTTCGTGGCTCTTCTGCTCCCGGGTCCTCGGCCCGGTGAAGGCCATGGCCGCCGCGGCCCGCCGCATCTCGGCGGGCGACCTCTCGCAACAGATCAAGGTCCAGTCGCGCGACGAAATCGGCGTGCTCGCGCAGACGTTCAACCAGATGTGCAGCTCGCTGTCGCGCATGACGCGCTCCCAGGCGGAACGGCTCGAAGCGCTTTCCGCCCTGCACGAGGCCGGCCTGAACATCAACTCCACGCTCGATCTCGAGGCAGTCATCGACCTGATGCTCGACATCGTGGTCAGGCGGCTCGGTTACCAGCGGGCACTGGTTTTCCTCACCGATTGGGATCGCCGCGTGCTGACCCACGGCCGCGTCGCGGGTGCGGGCGAGGAGGTGAAGGGACGCTTCCGTGAGCTCGAGATCCCGCTGGAGGAGCACAGCGGGTTCTGCGCCCGCGCGGCGTTGAGCGGAAAGTCGATCCTGGCGAACGACGCGGACGGGGTCGCCGCACAAGCGTACCCGGCCGCCGTGGAGCTCCTCGGCCCGCATCCGTTGCTCGCCGTTCCGCTGATGCTGCAGGACCGGGCGCTCGGCGTCATGGCGGTCGAGGGCAAGCCCGGCCTGACGCTCGGACCTGCCGACACGTCCCTGATGGAGACGCTCGCGAACCAGATGGCCATCGCGATCGCCAACGCGCAGAGCTTCGAAAAGATCGAGCAGCTCAACGTCAGCCTGGAAGCAAAGGTTCGCGAGCGCACCGAGGAGCTGCAGCAGCAGCAGGCGCGCCTCGAGCAGGTCAACCAGGAGCTCATCAAGGCAACGCGGCACAAGTCGGAATTCCTCGCCAACATGTCGCACGAGCTGCGTACTCCGCTGAACGCGGTGATCGGCTACAGCGAGTTGCTGCAGGAGGAAATGGAGGAGCAGGAGCACGCCGAGTACGTGCCGGACCTGCGCAAGATCAACTCTGCCGGCAAGCACCTGCTGGCGCTGATCAACGACGTGCTGGATCTCTCGAAGATCGAAGCCGGAAAAATGGACGTGTTCATGGAGGACGCCGAGGTCGGCCAGATCGTCGATGAAGTCTGCACGACCATCAGGCCGTTCATCGAGTCTTTCGGCAACCAGTTCAGGTGCTCGCCCGCATCCGGCCGTATTCGCACCGACGTCACCAAGCTGCGGCAGGTCCTGTTCAACCTGCTCGGAAACGCTGCGAAGTTCACCGAAAACGGAGTGGTATCGCTCGAGGTGTCGCGCACCCGCAGCGACGGCAGCGACGTCTGGCAGTTCGCGATTTCCGACACCGGCATAGGCATCGCACCGGACAAGATGGATCGCCTGTTCGAGGAGTTCTCCCAGCTCGACGAGCAGGTCGCGCGCAAGCACGGCGGTACCGGCCTCGGCCTCGCCATCAGCCAGCGTTTCTGCCGCATGCTCGGCGGCGACATCTCCGTCACGAGCCGCATAGGTGAAGGCTCCACCTTCACGGTGATCCTGCCCGCGCAGGCCGAAGAGGAGCGGGCCCCTGCCCGGGCGCCGCGGAAGCGCAATGCCGCGAACGAGCACTGCGAGGTGCTGGTGATCGACGACGATCCCGCCGTGCGCGACCTGGTCAGCCGCTACCTGGTCAAGGAAGGCTTCCGCGTGCAGACGGCGCAAACGGGCGAAGAGGGGATCGAGCTGGCGCGCAGGATGCATCCGGAGGCAATCACCCTGGACCTGCTGATGCCCGGCATCGATGGCTGGTCGGTGCTCACCCAGCTCAAGGCCGACCCGGGGCTTGCGAACATCCCCGTCGTCATCGTCACGATCCTGGACGACAAGGACATGGGGTACACGCTCGGTGCGGCGGACTACCTCACCAAGCCGATCGACCAGCAGCGCCTCGTTTCGATCATCCGGCAGCATTGCGGCAAGCACGCTCCGGCCCCGATCCTGCTCGTCGAGGACGATGCCGACAGCCGCCGGCTGCTCGGCAGCGCGCTGCGCAAGGAAGGCTTCGACGTCGCCGAGGCGGAGGACGCCGAAGCCGCGCTCACGCGGCTCCGCTGGCAGGTGCCGGCTCTCATACTGCTCGACCTGATCCTGCCGGGGATGGACGGCTTCCAGTTCATCGAAGTCCTGCACCGCAACCCCGACTGGCGCAACGTACCCATCGTCGTGGTCACGGCGAAGGACCTGTCGCCGGAAGAGCGGCGCTCACTCGAGCGCAGCGCGCGGAAGATCATCCGCAAGGGCGGCTACTCGCGGAGCGAGCTCCTCGACATCGTCCGTGCCACGATGCGGGCGAAAGTCGCGCCGGCCTCCCCCGGGCAGACCGGGTAGCAAAGTCCCGCGCCCGTTCCAGGTCGATCGGCCTGGCCGAACGGCCGCTCTCCCCGCATTCGGATTTGGGTGAGAATCCAGTGAAATGTGGGAAAAACCGACTTCAGTCGGTGATTTCACATTGAGGTTCGCGCTTGGTCAGCATGACGCCGACCCGGACTGGTTTTCTCGCCAGTCTCGTGCGGTCGATGAGGCTCTACTCGAGACTTCGCGCATCGCCATGTATTGCAATCACCTGAAAGAAAGCGACTGGACAGGGAAATTGCCGAGCGGATAAAGGAAGTCGTAGCCGCCTGAGGCGGCCAAGGTCAGTTTTCGAGCAGCGGGAAGCGTGCGGCGATCGGGTCGCCGGTGAAGTGCGCCACCCAGCCTTCCGGGTTGTTGAACAGCCGGATGGCGGTGAAGGAGGGGTTCGGCCCCATGTCGAACCAGTGACGCGTGTTCGCGGGCACGGAGATGAGATCGTCGCGCTCGCACAGCATCGAGTACACGCGCTCGCCGGCGTGGATGACGAAAAGCCCCTGCCCGCGCACGAAGAAGCGCACCTCGTCTTCCGCGTGCGTGTGTTCCTCGAGGAACTTGCGGCGGAACGCGTCCTTGTCCGGGTGAGCCGGGTGCATGCTGACGACGTCGAACGTCCGGTAGCCGCGCTCGGCGATCAGGCGGTCGATCTCGCTGCGGTAGGCCGCGATGATGGTTTCGTGGTCGGCATCCGCCGGCAGCTCGCGCTCCGCCTGCCAGCGCTCGAAGCGCACGCCGGCGTTGCCGAGCTCGGCCGCGATCGGCTCGAAATCGCGCGTGTCGACGAGCAGGTGCTCCGGCGCGGTGTCGGCATAAACCCTGAGGTGGCTCATGCGCCGATTCTACTGCAAGCCGGCAGCATGCGCGCCCTGCCGCCTGGCCGGGCGATCCCGGCGCGCCGGTCGCGACGGCGACCGCTCGCGCCGACTCAGATCGTGACCTCGTCGAAGCCGCGGACGACCGGGTGCCGGCCGCCCGTGATGCGCTCGCCGCGCGCGACCTGGATGGTGCGCAGGCCGGCTTCGGCCGCGGCGTCGAGCTCCGCGGCGGTATCGGACAGGAACAGGATCGTGTCGGCCGGCTGGCCGACGGTGGCCGCGATCCGCCGATAGGATTCGGGATCGCGCTTGCTGCCGATACGCGTGTCGAACCAGTGATCGATCAGCGGCCTCAGGTCGCCGGCATCGCTGTGGCCGAACAGGAGCTGCTGCGCGTGCACCGAGCCGCTGGAATAGATGCAGATCGTGGCGCCCAGCGCGCGCCAGCGGCGAAACGCCGGTGCCGTATCCTCGTACACGTGCCCGGTGAAATCGCCCGCCCGGTAACCGCGCTCCCACACGAGCCCCTGCACGGCCTTGAGCGACGTCGCCTTGCGGTCCTCCGCGATCCAGCCGAGCAGTATCTCGATGACGCGCTCGCGCGTGGCCGACGGCTCGCCCGCCTCGTTGCGCACGTCGGTGAGCAGCGGCGCGATGTCCGGCTCGTCGCCGTGTGAGCGAATCCATGCGGGCAGCTCGCGAGCGGCGTACGGGAACAGCACGTGATGCACGAAATCGAGCGAGCTCGTCGTGCCCTCGATGTCGCAGACCACCGTGCGGACGAGCTTCATGAGCCGAGCCGCTCCTGCCGGAAACAGGCGAGCAGGAACTCGAGGCCTTCGACGTGCCGCTGCGCGCTCGCGAGATCGCCGCCCCACGCGTACAGGCCGTGACCGCGCACGAGGAACCCCGAAGCGCGCAGGTGCCCGAGGGCGAAGCGCTCGCGAACCTCCGCCGCGAGAATGCGCATGTCCTGGCTGTTGTCCAGCACCGGCAGCACCAGCTTGTCCTCGTGCGAGGTGTAGCCGGCAATCGCCTTCTGCATCTCGTAGCCCCGGAACACGAGGTCGCCGGGCGCCGCGCGCGACACCACCGTCGCCGTGACGGAATGCGTGTGCAGGACCGCGGCGACCTGCTCGTCGAGCGCGTACAGGCAGGTGTGCAGCGCGATTTCGGCGGAAGGCTTCGCGCCGGGCTCCAGCGGCACGCCGTCGAGGCCGCAGACCATCAGGTCGGCAGCCGTGAGGCGCGACTTGTCGGTGCCCGAGCGCGTGATCAGGCAGCGCTCCCCGCCGAGACGCAGCGAGAAATTGCCGCCGGTCGCGAGGCACCACTGGCGCGCGCCGAACAGCCGGCCGACGGCGGCGAGCGCTTCGGCCTCCGCCGCGTGCGCCGCGAGCGGGTTGGCCCGCGCGGCCATCATCCGCCGCCCGCGCCGGCCGCGCGCGCGGCCGTGAGCATGGCGTCGAGGCTGCGCTCCACGTCCTCGTCCGTGGTCGCCCACGAGGACACGCTGATGCGCATCGCCGTATGTCCCTGCCATTCGGTGCCGCTGCACCAGCAGGTGCCGTCCTGCTGGATGGCGGCGATGACCCGCCGCGTCGTGTGGGGCTCGCCGAACGAGACCAGCACCTGGTTGAGCACGACGTCGTTCAGCACCGTATACCCCGCCGCGGACAGCCCGGCGGCGAAACGCCGCGCGTGCCGGCAGCAGCGCTCGACCAGCTCGCGCAAGCCGGCCCGGCCGAGCGAGCGCAGCGTCGCGTACACCGGCACGGCACGGGCGCGGCGCGATTCCTCCGGCACGTACTCGCGCGGGTCGCGCTCGCGCGGCGATTCCTGCAGGTACGCCGCCGCGAGCGTCATCGCGCCGCGGTGCGCGCGTGCATGCGCGCACAGCACGATCCCGCAGTCGTAGGGCACGTTCAGCCATTTGTGCGCGTCCGTGGCCACCGAATCGGCCTGCTCGATACCGGCGAGCAGGGGCGCGAGATCCGGGCTGGCGGCGGCCCACAGGCCGAAAGCGCCGTCGACGTGCAGCCAGGCACCGTGCTCGCGGGCGAGGGCGGCGACGGGTACCAGCGCATCGAACGCGCCGGTGTTGACGTTGCCCGCCTGCGCGCACACGACGCAGGGTCCGCTGGTTTTCTTCAGTACGCTTTGCAGCTCGTCCACGCGCATGCGGCCCTGGGCGTCCGTGCCGACGCGCACGGCGCCGTTCACGCCCAGCCCGAGCATGCGCAGGGAAGTTGCGATCGAATAATGCGCCTCGTCGTTGACGACGAACGTGATCGGCGGGGCGCCCGTGAGGCCATCCTGCTCCACGTCCCAGCCAACGCCTTCCAGCACGTGCCGGCGGGCGGCGGCCAGCGCCGTGAAGTTCGCCATCGAGCCGCCGGTCACGAAGCCCACGGTCCACTCCGCGGGCAGGCCGGTGAGCTCGAGGATCCAGCCGGCCGCGACCTGCTCGGCGACCGCATTGAGTGGGGAGAGCACGTAGAGCCCGGTGTTCTGGTCCCACGCCGAAACGAGCCAGTCGGCCGCCGTCGCGACCGGCAGGCTGGAGCCCACGACGAAACCGAAGAAACGCGGCCCCTGCGTCGCGACCGTGCCGGCGCCGGCCGCCGCCGCCAGCGCATCCAGCACCGCGGCCGGATCGTCGCCGGATTCGGGCAGGGACACGGCGAGCCGCGCATGCAGCGCCTCGGCGCTTTCCGTCGCGCCCACCGGCCGCTCGTTCACCCGGGCCAGGTACTCCCGGGCATGCCGCGCCGCCCGCTCGAGCAGCGCATCGCGTTCGCTCATGGGGTGATTATCTCGTGATCGGGGGCGTTCATTGAAAAGGAATCGCGGGCGCGCCGCAATAGCGCCGCCGCCGGATCCCCGGCCTGCCTATAATGCCGACTCATGCGCAGGTTCATCGCGGAGCTCAGGCGCCGGAACGTCTTCCGTATCGCGGCCGCTTATGCCCTGTCGGCCTGGATCCTGATCGAAGCGGGTTCCGTGCTGCTGCCGGTCTTCGGGGCCGGCGAAAGCCTCTTCCGGGCCTACGTCATCGTGGTGATCGCGGGGTTTGCGGTCGCCGTCGCCCTCGCGTGGTGGTTCGAGTGGACACCGGAGGGCGTGAAGCTGGACCGGCGCGTCGCCGACCATGCCCCCGCCCCCCGGGGCGGCCGCGCGGACAGAAGCTGAACTACGCGATCATCGCGCTGCTCGTGCTCGCGCTGGCCGTATCCGTCACCTTCAACGTCCTCGAGCCGGATGCTCCGGAGGCGCGTCCGGGCGCGGCGGCGCGCTCGATCGCCGTCCTGCCTTTCGAGAGCCTGGGGAGCGGCGAGAACCGTTCGTTCGTCGACGGCATCCACGACGACCTGCTGAACCGGCTCGCGAGCATCCGGTCCCTCAAGGTCATCTCGCGCACTTCCGTCACAACGGGACGCACCGCTGGCGCCGTAGGAGCCCGCCATGCGGGCGACCCGACCGCCCCCCGCCATGCGGGCGCCCGGACCACCGC
>CAZBGV010000004.1:0-7568 GCA_964491485.1 uncultured Woeseiaceae bacterium
GCGTGCTTCACCGCCGAGCCGCCGGTCTTGCCGAGATGCAGGAAGTGCAGGCAGGGCTTGCCCTGCGCGCGATGCCAGGATCGCTGCGCGTGCGCGCGGGCCTTGCGGGCCAGTCGCGGCAGGGTCCCCGGGTCGTGCGGTTCGGGCGCCATGCGTATAGCTTGGCCCCCCGCTCACGGAATGACAACTGCCGCACCGCCGCCGCCCGCACGATCGCCGCCGGCCCGCCGGAGAGCCGGCGAAAGCCCTTGCAAACAGGAACTTACAGTGCTGCCAGGTCGCCGTGCACGACCTTGCCGCCGAGCAGGGTCACCAGCACCTTCGCATCCGAGATCTGTTCCGGGCTTATGTCAAAAAGATTCCGGTCGAGCACGATCAGGTCCGCGTACTTGCCGACCTCGATCGAGCCCGTCACGTCCTCCTGCGAGTTGACGTACGCGGCGTTGATGGTGAAGCCGGCAATCGCCACGGGCAGCGGGATCCGCTCCTGCGGCAGGAACGGCTCGTCCGTCTCGCCGAGCGGTCCCATGCGCGTCACGGCGACCTCCATCTCCTCGAGCGGATTCGGCGTCGACACCGACCAGTCGCTGCCGAACGCGATCATCGCACCGCTCGCGAGCACGCTGCCGATCGGATACAGCCAGCGGGCGCGTTCCTGGCCGATGAACGGAATCGTGAGGTCCGTGATGTAGTCGTCGGCGAACGCCCAGAGCGGCTGGAAGTTGGCGACGACGTGCAGCTTGCGGAAGCGCGGGATGTCCGCAGGCTCGATCAGCTCCAGGTGCGAGATATGGTGGCGGGTGCCGCGATCGCCGTTCGCTTTGCGTGCCGCCTCGATCGCATCCAGTGCCTGGCGGATCGCCGCGTCGCCGATCGCGTGAAAGTGCACCTGGAAATCCGCGGCATCGAGCGCCGTCACGGCGCGCTTCAGAAGCTCCGGGTCGACCATCGGGATGCCTTTCTTCCCGCCCTGGTCGATGTAGGGCTCGAGCATCGCCGCCGTGAAATTCTCCATCACGCCGTCCTGCATGATCTTCACCGTGGTCGCGCGCAGGTGACCCGCGGTGTACTCGTCGCGCAGCCGCTTGAAGTCCTCGATCTGCTCGAGGCCCTGGTCCCGCTCCCACCAGAGCGACCCCACGACCCTGAGGTCGAGCTCGCCCTGTTGGTCGAGCGTGCGATAGGCGCGCAGGCTGTCCTCGTCGACGCTCGCGTCCTGGATCGAGGTAATGCCGAAGCCGTTCAGCATGTCGATCGCGTAGCGCAGCCCGTC
This sequence comes from uncultured Woeseiaceae bacterium, assembly GCA_964491485.1. Lineage (GTDB taxonomy): Bacteria > Pseudomonadota > Gammaproteobacteria > Steroidobacterales > Woeseiaceae > IDS-8. Next base: position 1,274 of record CAZBGV010000004.1, read on the forward strand.
GACGCGCGTCTCCGGATCCGGCGCCGGCACGTGGCGGGCGACGAGGCTCATCGCACCTTCCTGCAGGCTGCCGATCGGCTCGCCGTCGGGAGTGCGGTCGATCACGCCGTCGGGCGGATTCGGCGTATTGGCGTCGATGCCGGCGATCTCGAGCGCGCGGCTGTTGACCCACGACGAGTGGCCGTCCATCGAGTAGAGCACCACCGGGCGATCCGGGACGATCTTGTCGAGCAGCTCCTTGCTCGCGTTCGCGCCCGGCCCGAAGACCGCCATCGACCAGCCGCCGCCCTGGATCCATTCCGCGTTGGGATGCTCGCGGGCGTAGGCGTCCACCTTTTCCAGGTACTGCTCGAGCGTCGTCAGGCCGTTCAGGTCGCAGGCCAGTGCCTCCATGCCGCCGCTGATGGGATGGATGTGTGAATCCTGGAAGCCGGGCAGCATCATGCGCCCGCCGAGATCGACGACCTGCGTGTCCGGCCCGATCCAGGACTGCGCGCCGGCGTCCGTGCCGGTGTAGACGATGCGCCCGCCGCTGACCGCCACCGCGTCCACCCAGGCGCGGTTGGCATCGACGGTATAGATGCTGCCGTTCGTGAAGACGAGCTCGGCGGGTGCGCGGGTGTCGCCGGCCGGTGCCTGCTGGTTGCCGGCGGCTGCCTGCGGCTCCGCTTCGGTACAACCCGCTGCGAGCGCGACGGCGAGCAGGACGGCGGTGAGTGACGACGTTATCGTGCGCATGGCGGTCACCTTGTGGAACGTGGCGGTTCGCGGGCCTCGCGGCAGTTTAGTGTCTTGTCCCGCAAAGCACCACGCGGCCGCGGCTCGCGACGCTCGTGGACGCGACGCTCCGGGCCCGGCGGTTCCTCGGGCCGCCGCGATCACGCATACTTCGTCCATATCGTGAAACGCAGCGCGGAAGATGGGCCAGCTTTCCACATCCAGGGGACGCTTCGAAGAAGTGCTCGAGCTCGTCGCCCGCGGCGAGTACGGGCATGCGGAAGGGCTGTGCCGCGCGCTCCTGCAGAAGCACCCGCGGGACGTGAACGTGCTCGGACTGCGCGGTGCCGTGCTCGTGAAGCTGAAGCGCCTGGACGAAGCGGAGGAGGTGCTGCGCCAGGCGATCCGGATCGCCCCCACGTTCGCGAAGCCTTACGAGGATCTCGGGCACGTGCTGCTCGAGCTCAGGCGGCCGGGGGAAGCGGCCGACGCGCTGCGCAACGCCGTCCGGCTCGACCCGACGCTGGAGCAGGGCTGGCTCAAGCTCGGCAAGGCACTGGCCATGCTCGGCCTCGGCGCGGAAGCGGATGAAGCCTTCGAGAAATCGTTTGCGCTGAACCCGGAGCGCGGCGAGCTCGCCCTCGCCGCGGAGCACCACCGGGAAGGCCGGCTCGAGGAAGCGGAGCGCATCTACCGCAAGGTCCTGCGCGCCAATCCGCGCAACGTCGACGCGATCCGCCTGCTCGGCAGGGCGGCGGTCAGCGCGCAGCGCTATGCGGATGCGGAACGCCTGTTCCGGCGCGCGCTCCGCCTCGCGCCTCTTTTCATCGGCGCGATGCAGGATCTCGCGCGCGTGCTGAAGGAGCAGAACCGCTTCGAGGAAGCGATCGAGCTGCATGAAAAGGTGCTCGAGCTCGAGCCCGAAAACCCGCAGGCGCACTTCCAGCTCGCCGCCACGCTCGCGCCGGCGGCGTTCACTTACCGCGCCCTCGAGGAGTATCGCAAGGCCCTCGAGCTCTCGCCGGGGTTCCCGGGCGCGCAGCTCGGGCTGGGGCACATGCTGAAAACGATCGGGCGGCAGGAGGAGGCGATCGCGGCGTATCGCGAATGCATACGGCTGCGCCCGGACAACGGCGAGAGCTACTGGAGCCTCGCGAACCTGAAGACCTACCGTCTCACGGACGACGACATCGCCGCGATGGAAAAGCGCCTGGCGCAGGGCGACCTCACGCGCCAGTCACGCGCGAACTTCCTGTTCGCGATGGCCAAGGCGCTCGAGGATCGCCGGGATTACGAGCGCGCGTGGGACTACTACGTGCAGGGCAACGGGCTGCAGCGGGCCGAGGAGAAGTACGACCCGGTGGCCACCGAGGTCGTCCATGACGCGATCATCGAGGTCTTCGACCGGGATTTCCTGGAGCGGAACGCGGGCGGCGGACATCCGGATCCGTCGCCGATTTTCATCATCGGGCTGCCGCGCTCGGGCTCCACGCTCATCGAGCAGATCCTCGCAAGTCACAGCGCGGTCGAGGGCACGTCGGAGCTGCCATACGTCGGCCGGGTGGCGACCTCGCTGAACCGCAATCGCGCGGACGGCGTCAATTACCCGGAAGCAGTGCGCGAGCTCTCGGCGGAGCATTTCGACGCGCTCGGCCGGGATTACCTGGAGATGGCGCGCATCCATCGCACGGAAGGGCGGCCGCGCTTCATCGACAAGATGCCGAACAACTTCTCGGCGATCGGCTTCCTGCAGCTGATCCTGCCGAATGCGACGATCATCGACGCGCGGCGCCACCCGCTCGATGCCTGCGTCGGCTGCTTCCGCCAGCTGTTCGCGAAAGGCCAGACGTTCACCTACGACCTCACCGACATCGGTGAGTACTTCCTCGAATACCAGCGGATGATCGACCACTGGCACGCGGTGTTGCCGGGAAAGGTGCTCACCGTGCAATACGAGGAGCTCGTGACCGACCCCGACGCGCAGATCCGGCGCCTGCTGGAGCACTGCGGGCTCGAGTTCGAGGAAAGCTGCCTCAGGTTCTACGAGACCGAGCGGCCGGTGCGCACGGCGAGCTCCGAGCAGGTGCGGCAGCCGATCCATACGCGCTCGATCGGCTTCTGGCGCAACTACGAGGGCAAGCTCGACGAGCTGAAGACCGTGCTCGCGCCCGTCCTGCCGCGCTACGAGCGGTTCCTCTCCCCACCGCCCCCGTAGGAGCCCGCCGCGCGGGCGGCCCGGATCGCAAGAATGGCCCGGCAGGGCGGCCCCGAAGGGGCACGCGCGGACGGGCGAATCCGGTCCGTCGGGCTTCACGGGTTCCCGACCGCGTCGCCCGCTCCGCACACGGCGATGGCTGCAGATCCATGCGGCCCGGAATCGTCAGACGTTGAACTGGAAAGGAAATTAAAGCCGCCCGATACTGGCATTGCCGTTCGGCCCCGGTCTAGAATCCGATCGTCCACACATGTCGGAAGAGCGCGACACCCGCCGGTTCACATTGTGGCGCCGGGCTTTGCGTGTCCGATTTCAGGGGGAGCCATGCCGAGCCGGGATACCGCCCAGATCTTCAGTCGCAGCACGCTCGCCATCGCCGTATCGGCCGCCTGTGGCACCGGCGCCCAGCTGGCGCACGCACAGCAGCAGGGGCTCGAAGAGATCATCGTCACGGCAACCAAGCGCGAAGCCGCGCTGCAGGACGTGCCGCTTTCCGTCACGGCGTTCACCGAGGAGGACATCGTCCGGCAGGGCTTCCGCCAGCTCGACGATTACGTCGGCAAGATTCCCGGCCTGACCTTCAGCCGGCGCGAACCGGGCGGCACGACCGTGCTCATGCGCGGCTGCACCATCTCGGGCCTGTCCTTCGGCGACAGCCCGACGACCTCGATCTACCTCGACGAGCAACCGATCACCATGGCCGGACGGAACCCCGATCCGCGCCTGATCGACGTCCAGCGGGTGGAGGCGCTGAGCGGGCCGCAGGGCACGCTGTTCGGCGATGCCTCGCAGTGCGGCTCGCTGCGCATCATCACCAACAAGCCGGACACGAGCGCGTTCGCGGGCTGGGTCGACGTCGGGCTGAACCAGGTCAAGGACGGCGACACCGGCTACAGCGCCAGCGCCATGCTCAACATGCCGCTCGCAGAGGATCGCGTGGCGCTGCGCCTCGTCGGCTTCCTCGAGGAGGAAGCGGGCTACGTGGACAATGTCCTTGCGGCCAGCCCGGGCGGCACTTTCGACAATGCCGGGCTCGTCGGCAAGGACGTCAACTCGGCGACGGACACCGGCGGCCGCGCGGCACTGCGCTTCAACATCGACGACAACTGGACCCTCGATGCGACGGGTATCTACCAGAAGCGCGAGGCGGACGGCTTCGGCGACGTCGATATCGCCCAGAACTTCTATGCCGGCCGGGATATCGGCGAGCTCGAGCAGGTCCGCTTCAACCCCGATACCTGGGACGACGAGTGGTACCAGCTCGGCCTGACGTTGCAGGGCAGTCTCGACTTCGCCGACTTCGTCATTACAGGGTCGTATTTCAATCGCGACACGGTCTACGAGGCCGATGCGACCTCGTACCAGTTCGCCTTCAACCAGCTGAACGAATTCTTCAAGACCTACTACGACGATCCGTACATCGCCATTTACGATTTCGGGGGCGATCCGCGGGCATTCGCCTTCAACCACGAGGAAACGGAGCGCTGGTCGGTCGAGGCCCGACTCAGCACGCCCGCCGATTCGACCAGTCGCTGGAGCGGCATCATCGGGGTCTTCTACAACCGCGAGGAAGGGCACACGCTGTTTTATGCAGGCAACGAGCAGTTCGACACGTCGCCCGCCTTCGTTTACCTCAACTATCTTGCCCAGTCATACGACCCGAATTTCCCGCTCCCGGCGCCGCCGTCCGGCGGCAACTGGTTCACCGGCGTGTACGACGGCACGTTCGAGCAGAAAGCGGTGTTCGGCGAGATCGGGTTCGACGTCACCGACGATTTCAACATCACCGTCGGCGGCCGCTTCTTCGACATCGACCTCGACCGCACGCTGAAGCAGGGCTCCTTGTTCCCGCTCGGTACCGAGCCGGATTGCAGCGTCGATTTCTGCATCGCCGATGCCGTTGGTGCGGCGGACGAGACCGGCTTCGTGCCGAAGATCACTCTGGACTACAACATCGACGACAACACGATGGTGTACGCGACGTACTCGGAAGGTTTCCGGCGAGGCGGCGCGAACGCGGCACGGGCGACCTCGATCTTCGGTCCCGGGCAGCCGAACAACTCGTTCGATTCCGACACCATGAAGAACTACGAGATCGGGTTCAAAGGCACGTGGGCCGACGGCCGCGTACAGCTCTTTGGCACCGCCTACCACATGATCTGGGAGGGCATCCAGCTCCAGGCGGAGGATCCCGATCCGAACATCTTCACGCTCGGCATCGTGAACTTCCCGGAGGCCGAGATCGACGGCGTCGAGCTGCAGTTCAGCTGGCTGCCCGCCGACGGCTGGGACGTGAGCGGCACGCTCGGCTGGAACGACGGCGAGATCTCCAAGGACGCCGTGCTGTTCGCCGATACGGACGAGCCGGTCACGGTCACCGGCGGCACGCAGCTGCCGATCATGCCGGACTGGAAGGGCAGTCTTTCGGTGGAGTACCGGTTCGCGCAGGAAATGCTGGGCGGCGAGCCCTTTGTCCGGTTCGACCATACCTACAACGGCGAGGCGACGAGCTCGCTCGAGGGCATCCAGTCGATCGTGTTCGTCAACCCGGTGCGCACGCTCGATCCCTACCACATCACGGACCTGCGTTTCGGCATCGACGCCGAGGGCTGGAGCGCCGCGCTGTACGTCGAAAACCTGTTTGACGAGCGCGCCGAGCAGTTCTTCAACGACCGCTGGGCGCAGACCCGGCTCTCGATCAACCGCCCGCTGACCGTCGGCATTACCTACCGCAAGCACTTCCAGTAGCGCGCCCATGGACATCGGCACGCCATTGCGGGAGCTCGGCGCGGTCGACTTCGAACCACTGCGCCGCGCCATCCTCGCGCAGGAGGCAGCGGCGTGGCACGAGGAGCAGGTGCGCCAGGAATCCTACGAGGTCCACAGGCAGACGCAATCGATCGTGCTGGTGTTCACGGACGGCTCCGGCTGGCCCGAAATCGAGGTGCGCAAGGAGGCCGGCTGGGATCGGCTGGCCGAGGCCGCGGTGCCCGTGATGCACGACCTCATCGCGCGCTGCTATCCGCCCGGCGGCGCGATCATCCGCGCCATGGCCGCAAAGCTCGTCGCGGGCGGCAAGATCCGCCCGCACCGCGACTCGCATCCGTCATTCCATCACGGGCACCGCATACACGTGCCGATCACGACCAATCCGCGCGTGCGCTTCATCATCGACGGGCGACCGTACCGCTTCGAAGTCGGGCAGGCTTACGAGCTCAACAACCAGCTGACGCACAGCGTTGCCAACAAGGGCGACGAGGACCGCATCACGTTCATCTTCGATTACGTCCCGCCCGGCGTGCTCGGCCGCGCCGCCTGAACACGCGGGTTACCGCGCCCCCTGATCGGGCGGGTTACCGCGCC
>CAZBGV010000004.1:7668-31882 GCA_964491485.1 uncultured Woeseiaceae bacterium
GCGGGTTACCGCGCCCCCTGATCGGGCGGGTTACCGCGCCGCCGTAGGAGCCCGCCATGCGGGCGACCGAATAAACAAGGAGTCGCCCGCATGGCGGGCTCCTACGCGGGGGTCGGGCGATTTCGGGCGCGCGTCAGTCGAGCTCGATGTACACGCGCCGGTTGTGGCGGCCCTTCTTCTCCACCTTCGCCACCGTCACCTTGCCGACCTCGGCCGTGGATTTCAGGTGCGTGCCGCCGCAGGGCTGCAGGTCGACCCCCGCGATCTCGAGCAGCCGCACCCTGCCCGCGCCTTTCGGCGGCTGCACGGAGAGCGTGCGCACGAGCTCGGGCTGCGCTTCGAGCTCGGCTTCCGTGATCCAGCGGCAGCTCACCGCGTGATCCTCGTCCGCCAGCGCCTGGACCCGGCGCGTCACCTCCTCGCGATCGATCGTCTCTTCCATGTCGAAGTCGAGGCGGCTGCGCTCCGCCGAGATGTTGCCGCCGGTCACGCCGTAGCGCAGCACCGCGCCGAGCAGGTGCAGCGCCGTATGCATGCGCATGTGCCGGTAGCGCCGGTCCCAGTCGATGACGGCCCGGACCGCGGTGCCGGGCGCGGGCAGCGAGGCGCCCTCCGCGGGCACGTGGCGGATGCCGCCTTCGCCGTAGCGGGTATCGACGATGGTGACGCTGTCGCCGTCCCAGCAGAGCGTGCCGGTGTCGCCCGGCTGGCCGCCGCCCATCGGGTAGAAGACGGTGCGGTCGAGAACGATGCCGTCGGGCGCGGCGGCCACGATGGTCGCCGTGCAGTCCCTGATATAGGAATTTTCGCGAAACAGCTCTTCCGTCATTCCCGCTCCTGTTGCGCCGGCCGCGAGTGCGCCCGCAAAAGGGGCGCCGCCGACGACGCCGTGTTACGGCCATTATCGATACCCGGTTGTGCGGCGTCCATAAGGCGGTCATGGCGGGCACAAGCCGTCGAGCGGCTGCATGCGCGGCCCCGATGCGCGGTCATCCGACGGTTCACAACGTGGCCGGCCGCTATGGAATCGGCGATGCAGCTGTGCTATCACTCGCAACTAATGACCCGGCGTGCGGTGCTGGTCCTGAAGTTGCAGGCTGCGGGTAACGGGCCGACCGTCACCCACAGCCTTTGGGGGAGAAATGCTTGAAAGATATTACTGGACGACCAACGAAGTCGACTCCGCGGCACGCGTGCATTTCTGGAACTCCGCGCTTCGCGAGTCCATGTACGAGCTTCACTTCGAGCCCAGGGACACCGTTTTCGGCGCGGAGCTCCGCCAGCACAAGGTCGGCCCGCTGACGCTCAGCCACGTGGCCGTGACCTCAGGCCACATCGTGACGCGCTCCCGCAGCGACATTGCCCGCAGCCGCGTTTCACGCTTCCATCTCAATTACGTACAGCGCGGGACGTTCACGGTGACGCAGCGCGGCCAGCAGGCGACGCTCGGTCCCGGGGAATGCGTCCTGCTGGACAGCCGCGAGCCGTACCGCGTCGAATCGTCGGAGGAGACGGCGCATATCTGCGTGCATCTGCCCCTCGACTGGCTGCAGAACTGGATTCCGCGTCCCGAGGATTACCTGGTGAGACCGGTCCGGCGCGGCGTGCCCTGGAGCACTGCCCTCGCCGCGTCTCTCAACGACGCCCACCTGATCGCCGACACCTCGCGAAGCCTGCACCGGCTGTGCGCGGACCAGCTCGCAGGGGCGCTGGCGCTCGCTCTTGGTCCGGGGCAGGAGGAAGGCAGCCCGACGGGCTGCCACAGGATCTACGAGCGCATCATCGAGCGGATCGCTGAAATGTCGGCCGATCCGGAGCTCGACGCCCGAAGAGTCGCCGCCTCGTTGTCGATTTCGACTCGCTACCTGTACAAGATTCTTGCCAGGGAGAATACGACCTACAGCCGGGAAGTGCTCAGGAACCGGCTGCAGAACGCCGCGCGCATGTTGAAGGATCCCCGCTTCGGCAGCCTGTCAATCGCAGAGATCGCCTGGCGCAGCGGTTTCTGCGACCCGAGTCACTTCTCGAAGCGCTTCAGGCAGGCCTATCACAGCACACCCGGCTCGTTCCGCAACGCGGCACGCAACTGACGGCCGCCGGAACCGGGCTCACGCGGCTGCGGCTGTCTCCGGCTCCGCTATCCGCTCGACGTCTCCGACGATGAACACGTAGGAGAAGGCTCCAACCAGGGCAACGGCGCCGATAAACGCGAGGCCGCCGAAGAACGAGCCTGTCGCCGCGACGACCAGCCCGATCACGATGGGGGTGACGATCCCCGCGAGGTTGGTGCAGAAGTTGAAAATTCCGCCGGTCAGGCCGAGCAGCCGCGGGGGGGCGACGTCGGATATCAAAGTCCAGCCTAAATTGGACATTCCCTGCCCGAAGAACGCGATGGACATGAATATGACCACCACGAGATCGCTTTCCGCGAAGGCGGCAACGACGATGGTCGACGACAGGAGCAAGCCGCCGACGATCGGCAGCTTGCGGCCGAACGTGAGAGATCCCATCCGCTTCACGAGATAATCCGAGATCTGGCCGGCAACCAGCACCCCGATCGAGGCAGCAATGAAGGGCATGACGGCATAGAAACCGACGTGCAGCCAGTCCATCTGCCTCTCCGTTGCCAGGTAGGTCGGAAACCAGGTCAGGAAAAACACCAGCGTCGAGTTCGTGGCGAATTGTCCGATGGACGCGCCGTAGATCTGCCGCTTGCGCAGAAGCCAGCTGATGTCCTTCCAGTTGAACAGGTTGCTCGCCGTTCGCGCGGCGAGGGCGCCGCCTTGCTCCAGCACCGCCAGCTCGGCCGCGTTGGCCCACGGGCTTTCCTGCGGCTCGCGGTACTTCCGCCAGAACAGCAGACCGAAGAGCATCCCCAGGCAGCCCACGGCCAGGAAAAGGATTCGCCAGCCGAACTCTGCCGTCACCCAGAACAGCAGCGGGCTCAGGAACGCGATGCCGAAGTACATACCCACGGAATACACGCTGTTGGCGCGGGCGCGTTCCTGCTGCGGGAACCAGGTTACCAGCACGCGGCTGTTGGCGGGGAAGCACGGGGCCTCGGAGGCTCCGAGCCCCAGTCTCACGGCGATCAGTGTGGCCACGTTGATGACCGCACCCTGGAGTGCGGTGAACACGGACCAGAACGTGATTGAAAGCGAGTACGTGAGCCGGGTGCCGAAGCGGTCCAGGACCATGCCTCCGGGAATTTGCGAAGCGGCGTAGCTCCAGGAAAACACCGAGAACACGACGCCCAGCGTCGCGGGGCCGATGTGCAGGTCTTCCGCCATCGCGGGCGCCGCGACGGCAAGCAGGGTTCGATCGAGATAATTGAGCACCGTCGCGAGTGCGATCAGCGCCAGGATACGGTACCGGCCCCTTGTGGGCGAGAGCTCCCTCGTAGCGGCGCCCTGGGGCGTCCGGGCTTTAGCCAGCGTATCCATAGTCTCTCAGGATTGTATGCAACGAACGCGGTCGTGCGACATGGCTGAGCACGTACAAGCGTGTGTCCTGAGAGCACCGGTGCGATTGCGCTCTTCGGTGCGTAAGCAGAACGCGGGACAATCTGCGCCCGTCCGACGTGTTCGCATGTAGACAATCGGTTATGCGTCCCAGACCACTGCCACGCCAAATCCATCCCGATAAGCTCCAGGCTGTCCAGCCATCCGATAGGCGGTCGTATGCATTTTGCCCGCGCACCGGATGCAGGCTCGTTAGACCGCTCTTGCGCGGCGGCCTGGACAAACGGAGTTGTCGAGTGCAGCTCCTCAGACAGAAAGACGTGAAAAAAGCCGGCTCCGATCCGCGGGTGAATACGCAGAGACCCGGAGCCAGGGGGAAGAGTCGTAATGAACCGAAGCAACAAAGCCATTCAACCCGGGTTGAAGGTTGCTGCCCTGAAATTCAGCGCGATTGCGCTGCTGGTATCGCCGGCGTGGACATACGCGCAGCAGGAGGAAGACCGGGAGCAGCAGAATAACGGGCCTGATGAGGGCGTCGAGCAGATCGTCGTTCAAGGCACCGCCACCGGCACGGGTATCCGCGGTGTCGCGCCGATCGGATCCCAGGTCCTCAACCTCTCGCGCATGGAGCTCGAGGCCGCTCCGGTGCGCGATTCGGCGGAGATCATTGCTTACCTCCCGCAGGGATCCCAGATCGGCTCCGGCCTGGCGAGTCCCGACGGCGCCAATGACAGCGGCAACTCCGGCCTGAACCTGCGCGGCCTTGGAGGCAATGCTTCGCTGCAGCTCCTCGATGGTCACCGCATGGTGGGCCAGGGAGTCTCCGAGATCGGGGCCGACCCGAGCGCCATTCCGTTTGCCGCCATTCAGCGCGTGGAAGTCGTGCTGGACGGCGCTTCCGCCGTCTACGGCTCCGATGCCGTCGCCGGTGTGGTCAACTTCATCCTGCGCGACGACTTTGAAGGCGTGGATATCAAGGTCAGCGGCCGGGCGGGAGAATATGACACGTCGAAGATCGAGCTGGTGGCCGGCCACAGCTGGGGCGATCTCAATATCATGTTCGGCGGCAGCTACGAGGACCAGGACGCGATGCCGATGAGCTCGCGTGGCTACCTCAGGCAGGACATCAGGGCTTATGGCGGTGCCGACAACCGTCTCAGCGATCCGACCCCGGGCCATCCCGGTGTCATCGAGGTGAGCAACACCTTTTACGGCATCCCGGAAGACTTCACCGGAGTCACGGATCCGGTCACCGGCCTGGTGCGCCCAACGCTGGAGGAAGTGCAGAATACCGAGCCGACGTTTGCAGACGCAGCTGATTATTCGAACTACATCGCAGCGACGAAACGCAAAGGCGCGTTCGCCCGTATCAGCTACGACGTGAGTGATACGGTGCGGCTGACGTACACTGGGCTGGTGAGCAAGCGCGAATCCCGCAACGTTACTTTTGGCGGGCTCACCGTCAACATCACGCCGAACAGCCCCTACTACATTCCGGGCCTGAACCCGTCCGGGGGCAACTACGCGGTGCACATCAACACCGCCGAGAACGGATTTACCTGGCTTTCGCAGCCGTGGGTCACGACGCAGAACCACTACCTGGACCTGCAGTGGGACATCGGCGAGTGGCAGCTGAACAGCTCCGCGTTCTACGGCCGGACCAGGGGGCTCGACATTTACCGGCCGGAAGCCAACAACGCCGCGTTGACGAACGACCCTGCGGGCACGCCCGAGGGCTACCTCAACTACGCGGATTACGACAACAACCCCGAATGGTTCAATCCATACCTGACCGAGTTCCAGCCCGGCCTGGCCGAGCACCTGATCGGAGATACCTATCGCCGCGGCGATCAGGACCTGACCGGCATCAATGCCCGCATCGAAGGACCGCTGCTGGATTTGCCCGCGGGCACGATGCGCGTGTCCGTTGGCGCCGAGTACACGGAAGCGAGTCACTGGCTGGGACTGGACCAGACGGTTCGCTACTACGACAAGAGGAACTACTGGCTGCGCGATACCTCGATCGATCGGGACGTGACCTCCGCATTCATGGAGGCCTATGTGCCGCTGATCGATGACCTGCCGGGTGTCCAGCGGCTGGCGCTGAGCGCCGCGGTGCGCACCGACGAATATTCCGATTTCGGGTCGACGACCAACCCGCGTTTCGGCCTGACCTGGGACGTCAACGACAGCCTGAGCATCCGCGGAAGCTACGGCAAGGCTTTCCGCGCGCCCACGCTGACGCAGGTGAACCCGGGCGTGAACAGCACGCTGACTCGCACGACGATCAGCGTCGCACCCGGCCTCGACATCCCGATTACCGACCCCGCCAACGGTAAATCGGACATCTTCACTCGTGCGGGCCGGACGCCGACGCTGGGACCGGAGACGGCCGACATGTGGTCGCTCGGCTTCGATTACATGCCGTACCAGATCGACGGGCTGGCCGTCCAGTTGACCTACTACGAGGTCGACTACACGAACCGCATCGAGGCCCTGCCGAACTGGCAGTCGGCGCTGAGCTCGGCGGATAACCGCCGCATCTACGGTCCGTACGTCTATCCGTACACCCAGCCTGCGGACTGCGTGGACGGCGACCTGGATACGTACAACCCGATCCTCACGCAATGGCTCAACCTGGAAGGAACGCGCTTTGCCGGCGGGCCGGGCGACTGCCAGACGGTCGCCGTGATCGATCGCGGCGAGCAGAACGTGGGGTCGCTCGACCAGCGCGGAATCGACTTCCAGGCGTCTTACAACTGGGATACCGACCTGGGATCGTGGCACGCGATGGCGAACGTGGCGAAGATCCTGGAGCTGAAGCGCACGCTGATCTCCGGCGGTGAATGGTTCGACGTGCTGGACCGCATCGGCTGGCAGACTTCGCTGCGCGCCATCGGCAGGCTGTCATGGATGAACGAAAACTGGACGGCCGCCCTCACGGCCAGGATCGAAGGGGGTTACACCAACGACCAGACGCCGCGTGTCGACGGGGTTCAGTTGCCGGAACAGGAAGTCGGAAGCTGGACGACCTGGGATGCCACGGTGTCTTATACGACGCCGGATGACGGCCGCTGGTGGTCCAATGTCACCGCGCTGCTGGCGGTCCAGAACCTCGCGGACAGGGATCCGCCCATCGTTCTGCACGACGAGGTTGCTATCGATTCGGACGTGCACAACCCGTTCGGTCGGATGCTGGTATTCGAGATGAGCAAACGCTGGGAGTGAGGCTGATCACGGCTGAGCCGAAAGTGACGAGGTAGCGCCCCTGCGGGGGCGCTGCCCGTTCCTCAGCTCGCATGCTGACAGATCCGGTAACCGATGTCTGCGAGCGAGCTGGTTCAGCGTCCGCGAGCCGGGCAGGAAATTAAACCGGAGACTGAATCATGACGATTGCAGGAAAGGGCCATGTGACCCTGGTGCTCTCGTTGCTGGCTGCGACGTCACTCCACGCGCAGAGCGCAACCGACTGGCCGAGCACCAGCAACTACGGCAGCGCCAAGTATTCGCCGCTGGCCCAGGTCACGCCGGAAAACGTCGCCCGGCTCGAGGTCGCCTGGGTTCATGAGATCGAACCGGAGCCGGGGTACCGCGGCTACAACACGACGCCCATCAAGGTCGGGAAGCTCATGTACTTCCCGAAAAACCGCTTCACGACCATCGCGGCGATAGACGCCACGACGGGCGAGGAAGTGTGGGCGACGGACCTGCGGAAGATTCCCGGATTGACGCAGAACGCCTCCGTTGCCAACCGGGGTATTTCCTGGTGGGGCGGCACCGACGAGCATGCGCCGCGCGTCGTGCTGGGTACCGAAGACGGATTCCTGGTGCAGCTGGATGCCGCGACCGGTGAAGTGGTCCCGGGCCCCGCAGGGGTCGTGAACCTCACCACGGGGTTCTCCGATACCTATGACGACGAATTTCGCGTCGGAGGTCCGCCGGCCATTTACAGGAACACGGCAATCGTCGCCGGCAGGACGAACGGGCAGGGGCGCTACGGCATGCCCGGCGATCCGCGGGCATTCGACCTGATCAGCGGCGAGATGCTGTGGCGCTTTCATCTCATACCGCGCCCCGGTGAACAGGACTTCGGCACCTGGGGGCTGAACGGCTGGCAGGATCGGGTCAGCGCGGGCGTCTGGGTGGCCATGACCGTGGACGAAGAGAACGGCCTGGTCTATCTCCCGCTGAGCAACGCCAGGGACCAGAACTTTGCCGGTTCACGGCCCGGAGAGAACCTCTACGCCGCCGGGACCCTCGCGCTGCATGCCGACACGGGCGAACTGGCCTGGTTCTTCCAGAACGCTCACCACGATGTTTACGACTACGACGCCAATTCTCCCCCGGGCCTGCTGTACACCTGGCCGGACGGCAAGCCGGTCCCCTCCGTCGCCCAGATGACGAAGCAGGGGCACCTCTTCGTCATGAACCGACTGACGGGCGAGTCCATCTGGGGCGTCGAGGAAAGGCCGGTCCCGGCGTTCGATGCACCGGGAGACGAAGCCTGGCCGACCCAGCCCTTTCCGGTGAAGCCCGTACCCCTGGCGCGAAGCTCCATGGATCGGGACGAAGTATGGGATGACTACACCGAGGAGCACACGAAGTACTGCACGGAGCTCTACGATCGCTCAGTGCAGGCCGGCCCGTTCACGCCGTACGGCATGCTGCCCAGCCTGGTCTTCCCGGGATCGGAAGGCGGCGGGAGCTGGGGCGGTGTCGCCGTGGACAACGAACGCCGATTGCTGTTCGTCAACGTGCGGCACATCGGGGTGCTCGCGCAGCTGCAGACCCGGGTATCGGAGGGGCTGCCTTCGTTCGGCAAGATGAAGATCCCGACGAGCTATTACGTCGCGCCTGACGGCTATCCCTGCAATGAGCCGCCGTGGTCGGAGCTTTACGCCATCGACACGGCCACCGGCGACATCGCGTGGCGGGTTCCGGTCGGCGAATACGAGGACCTGACGGAGCGCGGCATTACCGGAACGGGCACGGCCACGGCGGCCGGCGGCCCGCTGGCGACCGCCAGCGGACTCGTGTTCATCGGCGCGTCCAACGATGCCAGGTTCCGGGCATTCGACTCCGAGACCGGGAAGGAGCTCTGGTCGGCATTCCTCGACGTCAACGTGCGCACTACGCCGATGAGCTACCTGGGTGCCGACGGCAGGCAGTACGTAGTGGCCATTGCCGGCGGCGGTGACGGAGAATTCAACGTCCCGCCGAGGCCGCCGGGCATCGCGAAAATCGTGGCGTTCACGCTTCCGGAGGGGAAAGATCGATGAATCGACGGGATTTCCTCGGCTCGACGCTGTTGGCCTCTCTCGCGGGCGCGATGGCGGTCGAGCGCGCTTTTGGCCAGCAGGCACCCGCACAACCCTCGCCGGCACCCGACGCACCGCGGCACATTCCGCTGCACGCCTACTCGCGCTACCTGCACTGGCTGAGGACGCCCGGGGAAGTTGCCGAGGCATGCCGGGAGCTCTCGTGCGGCTACCTCATGCTCACGGTCCAGGACGCGGAGAGCGCCCACGTGCAGCAGTCCGGGGTTCGCAGGGAATTGCCGCGGTTCGTGAAAGCGCTGCGAGCCGAGGGCATCGATGTGCAGGCGATTCGCGGCGGCAACCAGACCGCAGTCGACCGCGACGTCGAGCGCCTCGTCGGAACCATGGCGGACCTGGGAATCACTCGTTACTGGCTGGGTACCGACCGTTACGACTTCAGCCAGCCGATTCTGCCGCAGCTCGACGCCATCAAGCGCAAGGTCGAACGCTTCGTCGATCTCAACGAGCGCTACGGCACCACGCTCATGTATCACACCCGCTCGGGCGCGAGCGCGGTCGGCAGCGTGGTCTGGGACCTGCTGTACGTGCTGCGCGAGTTCGACGCACGGCATGTCGGCCTGCACTGGGATACCGGTCACATGTCGAACCACGGCCCCATGTGGGAGACACTCTATAGAACGGCCGCTCCCTGGGTGGCGGCGGTCAGCTGGAAGGACCGTGTCTGGAAGCAGGATCTCGGCGGGCTGAACGTGCAAGGCGGACCCTTTCCGGGCCCGCAGATCGTCGAGGAGCAACCGCGCGGGCCGCGTGGCTTCGGCCGCCCTCCGCGGCGCCAGGGCAATCCCCTCGACGGGGTTCCCCTGCCGCTCGCAGGCGAGCATTTCGCGCGCGGCATGGGGTGGAGCTCGGAGGAAACGCCGCTCGGCACGGGCGTCGTCGATTTCTTCCGCTACGGCGAGGTGCTTCGCGAAACGGGTTTCAACGGCATCATGGACGTGCAGGCGGAGTACCCGCTCGGCGGCGCGGAACGCGGCCTTACCGCGTTGTCGCTGCCGCGCCGGCTGGTGCTCGGGGCGCTCAAACGTGACGTCCTCACGGTGCGCGTGGCGCTCGCCCAGTCGGGGAGCGGGATCTCCGTCTGAGCCAGCATGCGGCTCGCCTCGCCGGAACGGAACAAATCACGCCGCCCACCCGGCTTGCGTTGCCCTCGCTGTTTGTGAACCATTGCTTGCGGCGTGAAGCGCGCTGACGGATGAGTCGGGGTTGCATGGTGAAGTATCGCGTGAAAATGCATGAGAGCTGCTTTGACCGGGCCGTCCGCTGCGCACGAGCCGGATGGCTGGGAGCCGCCGCGTGCGTTGCGCTCGGAGCCTGCGCCGTCGCTACCGCGTCTGGCCCGGAGGATGCAGGCATCGATGTCGAAGACGTCGGTTCCGAAGCGTTCATCGCCGCCGGCGAAGAGACGACGGGCGCTGTCTGCACGCAATGCCATGGCTGGGACATGATCTTCGGAGGGCCCCGGCAGACGCCGGACCAATGGGACTTCATCGTTTCGGACATGGTGTCGCGCGGAGCGCAGGCGAATTCCGAAGAGGAAAGCCTGATCAAGAGCTATCTCAAGTGGGCATGGGGAACGGTGTGGATCAACAGCGCGGCCCCACAGGATCTCGTGCAGGTGATCGGTTTGCCCGAGGAGGCCGCCCAGGCAGTCATCGACTGGCGCGAAGAGCATGGCAAGTTCACTGATCTCGACGCCTTGAAGGAAGTGCCCGGCATCGACGCGAGCGTCATCGACGCGCAGGCGGATGCCATCATGTTCAACTGAAGCATTCCTCGCGGGCCAGCGTTGCTCGAGAAGCCCAATGGATGAACCGGCCGCAAAGCGGCCGGCGGCGGGACCGTTCCGGATCCTGCTGGCACTGTTCTTCGTATCCGGCGCGACGGCCCTTGCCTACCAGCTCTTGTGGGCGCGCGAGCTGCAGCTCGTGTTCGGCGCGTCCACCTATGCCATCTCGACCCTGCTCGCGTCGTTCATGGGAGGGCTGGCCGCGGGCAGCTTCGCGATGGCGCGCCATGCCGATCGCCTGCGGCGCCCGCTGGCCGTGTACGGCGCGCTGGAGCTCGGCATCGGGCTGTATGCGCTGGCTTTTCCGCTCCTGCTGGCGGCCGTCACTCCCGTATACCTCGGCGTATGGCGCGCGACGGAGCCGGGACCGGCGGTGTTCGGGTTCGTGCAATTCCTGCTCATGGGTGCCCTGCTGTTGCCGCCGACCTCCGCAATGGGCGCCACGCTGCCGCTGCTCGCGCGGTTCGCCACGCAGCGCCTCGCTTTCGCGGGCCGCCGCATCGGATCCCTGTATGCCGCCAACACGCTCGGGGCGGTAGCCGGTGTCTCGCTATGCGGCTTCCTGCTGCTGCCGCAGCTCGGACTGCTTCGGACCACCCTGCTGGCCGTGGCAGCCAACCTCCTGCTCGGAGCGGCCGCGATCTCCCTGGACAGGCGGACGCGGGAACCCGCCGGCAAGCCCGCCGCCCACCCGCGGCACGGCGAGCCGCGGCTGCCGGTCATGGTTTCCGTCTGCGCGGCAATCGGCCTCGCCGGCTTCTCGGCCCTCGTCTATGAAGTGGCCTGGACGCGCCTGCTCGCCCTGGTCCTCGGCAGCTCGACGTACACGTTCGCGGTGATGCTCATCGCATTCCTGTTCGGCATTGCATGGGGCGGCAGGCTCGGCGGGCCGCTGGCGGACCGCCTTGCGGCTGCGGGCGGACACCGGCGCCTCCTGCATGCCTTCGCGAGCGTCGAGATCGCCGTCGCGGCGCTTTCGTGCGCCACGATGTATCTCTACGCGGAGCTCCCATTCTGGTATGTACGGCTGTTCGACGGACTTGGTGCCGGACAGCGTCCGGAAGCGCTCTGGTGGGTGTCCCTGGTGCTGGCCGGGCTCGTCATGACGCCGCCCGCGGTTCTCATGGGCATGCATTTCCCGATGGCGGCACGTGCCGTGGCGGGTTATGGGCAGGGGCTCGGGCGTCCGGTCGGCATCGTCTACGGGATCAACGCGCTCGGGGGCGCGGCGGGCGCTTTTCTCGCCGGTTTCGTGATGCTGCCGGTGCTCGGAGTGCAGGGCACCGTGTTCGCGGCAGCTGCCGGCGGCTTGCTCGCGGCGGGCGTGCTCGTCCTGTGCGCCGGCCGGGCATTCCACGGCGGCCGCACCGCGATGTTGCGACCCGCGCTGGCGATGACCCTGGCAGCGCTTGCGCTCCTGTTCCTCACGCGGCGCCCGCCGTGGGATCCGCTGCTGATGACGGCCGGGCTGTATCAGTACGCGGCAAGCTTCCCGGACCACAGCCGCGAAGGAGTCCTGCGCTACAGCGTGGCTCCTTACGAACTGGTCTTCTACGAAGAGGGACTTTCGAGCGTCGTCACGGTCGCCCGGTACAAGGGATCCGCAGACCGCTGGCTCGCGGTCAACGGCAAGGTCGACGCCTCGACCACCGGCGACATGCCCACCCAGGTGCTGCTTTCGCTGCTTCCGATGCAGTTCGTTCAGCGGCCCGAGGACGTGCTCGTCATTGGGCTCGCGTCCGGCGTCACGGCGGGGTCCGCCTCCCTGCTGCCCGAAATCGAGCGGCTGCGGATCGTCGAGCTGGAGCCGGCCATGGACCGCGCCGCGCGATTCTTTGCCGCCTGGAACCACTCGGTGCTGTCGGATCCGCGCGTCGAGCTGGTGCACAACGACGCACGCAACCACCTGCTCCTGGCAGCGCCGGCGAGTTACGACGTCATCGTCAGCGAGCCGTCGAACCCGTGGATCTCGGGCGTTGCGAATCTCTTCACGCGCGAGTTCCTCGAGCTCGGCAGGTCGCGGCTGAAGCCGGGAGGCGCCTGGTCGCAGTGGGTGCCGATCTACGGCATGGACAGCCGCGATCTCAGGGTGGTGCTGAAGACGTTTGCGGAAGTCTTTCCGCACGTCGTCGTTTATTCGACCATCGATTACAACGACCTCGTCCTGATCGGCTCGGATTCGCCGCTCGAGCCGTCAGAACGCGCGGCACGGCGCCTGCTGGACAGGCCCGAGGTGGCGTCCGAGTTGAGCAGGGCAGGCGTCGATTCGGCGATCGGGCTCGTGTCGCTGTTCCTGATGGATCGTGCCGGGATCGCCGAAATGGCCGCAGGGGTGCCCGTGAATACGGACGACAACATGCTCATCGAGTATTCGACCGCCGCAAAGCTGCACGTCGAGACGCGGCCCGCGAATTTCGCGCTGCTGCTCCGGCATGCCCGTTTACCCGGGGCGGCCCTCGACGACCCCGGTCAGTGGCGGCTCCTTGCGCGCAGCTACCGGCGACGGGGCGACGCGGTGCGCGGCGATGCGGCGGCGTCCATCGCGGCTCGCCTGGACTCCGGCGAGCCAATGCCCGGTGAGTCGGGTCGGCCGCTCGAAGGCAGTTCGGTGACGGGTCCCGGTCAGAAGATCTCCGATCCGTAAAACTCGCCGAGGAGGTCCTCCTCGCTCGGCTTGTCCTCCGGGATGGCCCGGCTCACCCAGGTCGTGTTCATGTAGTGCTTGACACTCAGGTTTTCGCTGGTGATGTTCCCGCCCCAGGTCCCGCATCCCAGGCTGGCGGTTTGCGGCATGCCGTTCGTGAACGATCCGGCGTTGCCGCGAACGTTCGGCTGCCGCACCATGATCCGGCTGACCGGCGCAGTCATGGCCAGGCGGTGGATGTGATCGTCATCGAAGGAGGCGATGCCGACTGAGTGTCCCTTACCGCCCACGTCGAGGATCCGGGACACCATGTCGAGCACGTTGTCGAAGCCGCTGTAGCGGAAGATGGCGAGCACCGGGGAGAGCTTCTCGCCGGAAAAGCGGTGCTCTCTGCCGATCCTGTCCTCTTTGACGATGATGAAGGTCTTGCCCTCGGGCAGGGTGAAGCCCGCTTTCGCGGCGATGACGCCGGCGGCTCTCGCCACCGTATCGAGCGTGCGGCGGCCCTGGGCATCCCACATCACGGCTTCCAGCCTGTTCTTTTCCTCCTCGCTCGCGAGATAGCCGCCTTCTTTCTGCAGGGCGGCAAGAAACGCGTCGTAGACGGACTCCTCGACCAGCAGGTTGCCGTCGCACGAGCAGCCGGAGCCGTGATTCTGGGTCTTGCTGATCCGCGTGTTCATGGCGGCCTCGGCGATGTCCGCCGTCTCGTCCACGATCACCGTCGCGTTGCCGGCCCCCACGCCGTAGGCCGGCTTGCCGGAGCCGTAGGCGGCTTTCACCATCGCCGCCCCGCCCGTCGCGACGGTCAGGTCGCATATCGACATGAGCTCCTGGGCAAGCGGCACACTGGGTTTCTCGACGCACAGCATCAGGTCCTCGGGGGCTCCCTGCTTCTGCAGCGCGGCGCGCAGCACGCGCGCGACCTCCAGCGCCGTGTTCCTGCTCATCGGATGCGGAGAGAATATGACGGCGTCCCGGCACTTGATCGCGTTGATCGCCATGTTCACCATCGTGACGAGCGGATTCGTGACCGGCAGCACGCCCGCGATGACTCCCGCGGGCTTCCCGTACTTGACGATCCCCTTTTCCGGGATTTCCTCGATCACGCCGACGCTCGGCGTGCGAAGGGCGTCGCGCAGGATGCCGAGAATCTTCCAGCGGCGTGCCGGCACGCCCTCCGCGCTCCCCAGGCCGCTCTCTTCCACGCTCATGCGCGTGAGTCTGCCGAAAGCCTCCTCGTTGGCCGTCGCCCACGCGACGGCACGGCACAGCCGGTCCACTGCCGCCTGGTCGTAGTGCTCTACGGCCGCCATGGCGGCACGAGCGCGCTGCAGCAGCGCCTGCGCCGCCGCCCGCTCTTCGTCGGTGATCTCTCTCGCCATAATCCTTTGCTCGCTACCGTGCCTTCTCATGAGAATGCCGGCAGGCCGTGCGCGACCTGGCAATTTCCGGCGATACGAAGGCGTTGCCGGAATTGTATTCGCCGGACGATCGGTCACGACATGGCTGACCCTGAACAGGGGTGGGCCGTGAGAGCACTTTGGACGGCCCCCAATCGGTCCTGGGAACCCCTGCCGGGCCGTTTCCTTTTCCGCGATGTGCATTCTCAGCCCATCGCCTGTGCATGGCTGGCTAGGGTTCGGGCCACGGGGACCGGCTACCCTGCATCGGAACCGATTCCTGCCTGGACATGGATATTCGCCGGATAGAGGTCCCACCGGAGAGGTCTTCGACTGCTGCGCGCAGGGCCGCGCGATGAAACCGCTCGAAGGCGTACGTGTGCTCGACCTGTCACGCATGGTTGCCGGAGGAATGGCCGGCATGCTGCTGGCCGATTTCGGTGCCGATGTGCTCAAGGTCGAGCGGCCGGGAGCCGGCGATCCGCTGCGACGCTGGACTACCGGGGGCCGGGATCTCTGGTGGAAGGTATACGGGCGAAACAAGCGTTGCATCACGTTGAACACCCACTCGGAAGAGGGACGCAAGCTGCTTCTGCGAATGCTGCCGGGCTTCGATGTCCTGATGGAGTCGAGCGTCCCGGGTACGATGGAGCGCCACGCGCTCGGGTGGGAAGACCTGAGTGCTGCTCATCCCGGCCTCATCATGCTGCGTATTTCCGGCTGGGGTCGTAACGGCCCGTCCAGCCGGCGTCCGGGTTTCGGCTCACTGGTCGAAGCCGCTTCCGGTCTTGCGGCAATGACCGGGGAGGCGGGTCGTGCGCCGATCCTGCCCCCTGCGCCGATCGCGGACATGTTTTCCGGGCTGTATGCCGCGAATGCCGTTGCTTTCGCCCTGTTTCATCGCGAGGCGCATGGAGGCGGGGGGCAGGTCATCGACGTTTCGCTGTTCGAATCGGTCTTCTCAATACTCGGGCCGATCGCAGCCGAGTACGCCATTGGGGGCAAGGTCCGGACGCGGACCGGCAGCCGCTCCACGAACTCTGCGCCGCGCGGCGTCTACGAGACTCTCGACGGCCAATGGATCGCCGTGAGCGGTTCGACTCCCGACATGGCAGAGAAATTTCTCGTCGGCTACTCGCTCGGTCACCTGCTCGATGACCCTCGCTTCGCAACCAACGAGGCGCGCGTCCGCCATGCCGCCGAGCTGGATGCAGCCATCTCGAGGGCGATCGGCGAGCGGACGCTGAACGAAAACCTCGAAATCATCCTTAAGAACGGCCTGACGGCGCATCCCGTGCAGACGATCCGCGAGATCGAGAGCGATCCGCACTGGCAGGCGCTCGCACTGACGATAGACGTGCCGGACGGGGAAGAGAGCGTACGTATGCACAACGTGTTTCCCAGGTTCTCCGCCACGCCCGGCGAGATCCGGCACCCCGGCGCACGGCTCGGCGCCGACAACGAGGCGTTCTACTGCGATGAGCTGGGCTTGTCGCGGGGTGAGCTTGCGGGTTTACAGGAGGCCGGCGTCATCTGACGCGGCGAAGAGATGAAGGAACCCTGGCAAACCGCCATCACGCACGCGGAAACGAACGTGATACGGATCGGAGGCTACGACGTCTCCGAGCTGATGACAAAGGCGAGCTTTACGGATTCGGTCTTCCTGCTGCACAGGGGCCGCCTGCCGGACAGCGCCGAGCGCCGCCTCCTCGACGCCGTCCTGGTCGCGGTCAGCGATCATGGTCCCGGCGCACCTTCGACGGCCGCTTCCCGGCTGGTAGCCAGCGCGAATCGCGCGGCGCCGGAGGCAGCGGTCGCCGCGGGCGTGCTCGCCATAGGCGACGCGCACGCCGGAGCGGGCATGGCATGCATGCGGCTGATTGCAGAAGGTCTCGAGCTCGCGAGGGCTCACGACCTGGACCTGGACGCGGCGGCTGCAAGACTGGTGGAGGACGCGCGAAACCGCGGCCGGCGTGTGCCGGGTATTGGACACCGGCTGCATACCGCGGATCCGCGCACGCAAGCGCTGCTATCGATCGCTCGCGAAGGCGACAAGGCCGGCGCCGGAGTCGCGTTCCTTCTCGCCCTGGAAAGAGCGGTCTCGCGCCAGGTCAAGCCTATGCCCGTCAACGTCGACGGGGCATTGGCGGCCGTGTTGTTCGATCTCGGTTTTCCTCCGCTGTTTGCGAAGCTCGTCTTCATGATCGGCCGGGTGGCCGGGCTGACGGCACATGTCGCGGAGGAATACTCGCGTGAGCGACCGATGCGCATCCGCATCCCGGTCAGCTACGACGGCCCGCCGCCCCGAAGCATCGACGCTGCTGCGGCGGCAGCCGGCCAGGACACATCTACGAAAGACGGAGCAAAGAATTCATGAATGGAGCGATGTATATAGCGGAGTGCCTGAAGAACGAGGGAGTGGAAAAGGTCTTCGGCCAGTGCGGGCACACGAATTATGCGCTCATCGACTCCTGTCACCGGCATGGAATCGAGTACGTCTCCTTTCGCCACGAGCAGCTGGCGGGCCACGCGGCGGACGCCTACTTCCGCGTATCGCACAAGCTGGCCGTCGTGAACGTGCACCTCTCACCCGGTTTGACCAACGCCGTCACCGGCATCGCGAGCGCCGCCGCCGACTGCACGCCGATGCTCGTCTTTGCGGGCAATACGCAGTCCTACCATCACGCGCGGGAGCCGCACCAGGGGATCCGCTTTCACGCCGATGCCTCGCAGGCCGAGCTGCTGCGTCCGGTCTGCAAGCGGGTCTGGCGGGTGGACGACCCGAACCTGCTGCCGGACGTCCTGCCGCGCGCCCTGAACGTGGCGCAGACCGGCCGCCCCGGCGCCGTCCTGATCGACGTGCCGATGGACGTCTATTCGCGTCCCGTGGATGCCCCGATTTCGAAGATGCTGAACCGCAGGCCCGGGCACGCGAGGCCCGCCGCCGACGCCGCCGGCATCGCCCAGGCGGCGAAGATACTGGCAGAAGCCGGCCGGCCGGTCATCTTCGCGGGCAACGGCGTGCTGCTGGCCGAGGCGACCGGTGAGCTGCTGGAGCTCGCGGAGCGCACGGGGATTCCCGTCGCGACGACGCTGATGGGCAAAGGCGCATTTCCCGAGGACCACCCGCTCGCGCTCGGTACCACCGGCATCTGGGGCACTCGCGTCGCCAACGACTTTACCCGCAATGCAGACGTCATCCTGGCCGTCGGCACGGGATTCGCCGAGGCCGATTGCAGCTCCTGGAACCCGAAGTTCACGTTCGCGATTCCCCCGACCCGCCTGATCCAGATCGACATCGACCCGCAGGAGATCGGCAAGATCTACCCGGTCGAGCTCGGGCTCGTCGGCGACGCAAAGGCGTCGCTTGCCGCGCTCCTCGATGCGGTGGGAGAGGAGCGCCGCCTGCCCTGGCGCGACGGCGACAAACCGGTCGACCTGGCTGCCGAGAAGCATCGCTGGCAACGCGAGCTCGACGACATGCGGCAGGACGAGGGTCGTCCGATACACCCGGCGCGGCTGCTGGCCGCGCTGCAGGAGACCCTGCCGCGCGATGCGGTCGTCGTGACCGACGTCGGGTGGAACAAGAATGGCGCCGGCCAGCAGCTCCCCGCCCTCGAACCGCGTTCCTTCGTCACCAGCGGCGGTCTTGCCACGATGGGGTTTGCGCCGGCCGCCGCCATCGGGGCGAAGCTGGGGGCGCCCGATCGGAAAGTGGTCTGCCTCGTCGGCGACGGCGGATTGATGTCCGTGGTCGGTGCGCTGACGACGGCCGTGGAGCTGAACGTGCCCGTGCTCTGGGTTCTCTTCAACAACTTCTGTTTCTCGACCATCCGCACCGTCGGGACGACGTATTTCAACAACGCCTACGGAACGGAGTTCCGGACGCCCGACGGCAAGCCTTACAACCCCGATTTCCAGCTCATGGCGCAATCGTTCGGTATCGGTTCCGCCCTCGTGGACGATCCGCGCGACCTGAAATCCGCGCTGCAGTCCGCGCTTGCCGAGGAGCGGCCGTACCTGCTCGAGGTGCGCACCCGGGGCGACGTGGCGATGCCCCGCACCGGTTACTGGGACATCGCCGATTTCCTGAAGCTCGGCAACGGGTGACCGTGAAGGCCCGGTCCATGCCGTGATTTTCGCGCGTTCGATGGCCTGGCCGGCAAGAGAGTGTGGGCCTTCGAGCCGGGCGGCCATCGGGCACGCGATTTTCCTTTCGCCGCCTTTGCACCCGGGCGGTGCACAAGCAGCGGCGTGCAGCTTCCCGGTGCACTTTGAGCCGGTCTCCAGTGCACTGCAGGCTACAGCTTCGACCGCTTTTCCTGCCTACGCTGGCATGCGGCGGAGATTTCCCCGCGCGTGCCGGCAAGCGCCCGTGGCGGCGCCCTCCGCCCTGCGCGGCCCGTCCCGGAGCGCGATCCGATGTCTTCAGGGTTCGCACATGCTTGAGCTCATGTCCAATCACGCCCATGGGGTGGCCCGCAGGGCACCCGGCCCGTCACTCGCCCGGAGCTCCCGCGGGGGAGGATGTGTGGCTGCCGCGGCGCTGTGCGCGGTGCTCGTTTCGGCCTGCGGCGAGGAGGGAAGCCAGCGCGTGGCCCAGGCGAACGTCCGGACGGCCGCCCCGCAGGTCCGGGTGATCGTGCAGCCCCTGCGCTTCAACGAGGAGCGCACCCGGATCGAGGCGGTCGGCACTTCGCGGGCAATACTCTCCATTGCCGTGTACCCGGCCGTGTCCGGCGAGGTGATTGCGGTCAATTTCGAGCCCGGGCAGAAGGTGCGGGAAGGCGATGCCCTGGTCGAGCTCGAGCGCCGCGATGAGGAGCTCGCAGTCGAGCTCGCGAGCGTGCGGGTGGCCGACGCGGAGCGCCTGTACGAGCGCTACCAGCGGACCGGCAACAGCGGTGCGGTCCTGCCGACCGCCATCGATGCGGCCCGTGCCGCCGCACACGCCGCGCGTATCGAGCTCGAGCGAGCCAGGGTCGCGCTGGATTATCGGACCGTCAACGCGCCGTTTTCCGGCTACGTCGGCATCAGCGACGTCGATCCGGGTGACCGCATCAACCCGAACACGCAAATCACGACGCTGGACGACCGCAGCTCGCTGCTCGTCACTTTCGCCGTGCCGGAATCGCTGAGCGGCCGTTTGACCACGCAGGATGACGTTCAGCTCGCCACCTGGAACGGACGCGGGCCCGCGGCCTGGGGCGAGGTCGTGGACATCGACAGCCGTATCGATCCGGCAACGCGAACGTTCATGGCTCGTGCACTGGTCCCCAACGAGGACGATCGGCTGCGTCCCGGCATGAGTTTTCGGGTCACGGTCGACGTGCCCGGTATCCCGTACCCCGTCGTGCCGGAGACCGGCGTGCAATGGGGCGCCGACGGCGCATACGTCTGGTCGGTGGCCGACAACCGGGCGCAGCGCGTGCCCGTCAGCATCGTCCAGCGCCAGCAGGGCGAGATCCTCGTCGAGTCCTCGGAGCTCGCGGAGGGCGACCTGATCGTGGTCGAAGGCATTCAGCGGGTGCGCGACGGCATGGAGCTCGTGTACGACCACCCCGGGCTCGTCGACGATGGCCCGGCCGGCAGCAGCAAGCCGGCCGTTTGTGCCGACTGATCCCGGCCGATGAACGGATCGGACGACAAGCGACCGGACGGCCCCAGGGCCGACGATCCGCTGGATGACCTCATGGCCGGGCAGATGAACGATCTGCCGAGCGTCTCGATCCGCCGCCCGGTTCTCGTGCTGGTGCTGAATCTCCTGATCCTGCTCGCCGGCGTTGCCGCGGTGCTCGCCGTCGAGGTGCGGGAGCTGCCGGACGTCGACCGGCCGATCGTGAGCGTCCGCGCGGAATACCCCGGTGCTTCGCCGGAAACGATGGACGCGGAGGTGGTCAGCGTTCTCGAGGGAGCGGTTGCCCGCGTTTCCGGCATCTACAACATCGATTCGGCATCGGAAGAGAACGAGGGGCGCCTGCGCATCGAGTTCCAGCCGGACGTGGACCTGGACAGTGCGGCGTCCGACGTGCGCGAGGCGGTCAGTCGGGTGCTGCACCAGCTGCCCGAACGAATCGAGCAGGTCGTGGTGCTGAAGGCGGACGACGACTCGGGCTCCGTGGTGAACATCGCCATTCTCACCGACACGCTCATGGAGGACGAGGTCACGCGGATTGCCGAGCGGGACATCATTCCGGAGCTGATTTCAATCGAGGGCGTCGCCGACGTGCAGCTTTTCGGCGAGCGCCAGCGCATGCTGCGCGTCGTCGTCGACCCGCTGCGCCTGACGAGCTACGGATTGTCAGTGAGCGATGTCGCGGCGGCACTGATGGATGCGCCGTTCGACGTGCCGGCGGGGAGCTTCCGCTCCGCCGATCAGGAGCTGATCGTACGGGCCGACGCCTCGGTCGTGACCGCCAGCCAGGCAGCGGACATCATCATCCGCGGCAATGTGCGCATCGGCGACGTCGCGAACGTCTATTTCGGCCCGGAGGATGCGCAGTCCTATACGCGCCTGGACGGGCGTTCCGTCGTCGGCCTGGGGGTCGTCCGCCAGGCGAAGTCGAATACCATCGAAATTTCCGACGGCGTGCATCGGGTGGTCGAGCGTATGAACCAGCGCTACGACGACCTGGAGCTCGTCATCACTGACGACAACGCGGAATTCATCCGCAGCTCCGTCGCGGAAGTGCTGTTTACCCTGGTATTCACCATCGCCATCGTCGTCGCGTCCATCTGGCTGTTCATGGGCTCGTGGCGTGCGACGCTGGTGCCGAGTGTCGCCATCCCGATCTCCCTGATCGGTACCGTCGCGGCAATCTGGCTGTTCGACTTCTCGATCAACATTCTTACGCTCATGGCGCTGGTGCTCGCGACCGGACTCGTCGTGGACGATGCGATCGTCGTGCTCGAGAACATCCAGCGAAGGCGCAGGCAGGGCATGGGCGCCCGCGCCGCGGCGGTGCTCGGCACGCGCCAGGTCTTCTTCGCCGTCATCACGACCACGGCCGTGCTCATCTCCGTCTTCGTGCCTATCGCGTTCCTGCCGAGCACGGCCGGAAGGATGTTCCGCGAGTTCGGGGCCGTGCTCGCCGTCGCGGTGGCGATCTCGGCCTTCGTTTCCCTCTCGCTGGTGCCGGCCGCGGCCTCGCGGCTCGCGGGCCAGGAAGACGGCAGCGCCCTGCGCCGCGGCATCGCGGCCTTCGGTGAGCGGCTGAAGAGCTGGTACCAGCGCTCGCTTG
Source organism: uncultured Woeseiaceae bacterium (assembly GCA_964491485.1). Taxonomy (GTDB): domain Bacteria; phylum Pseudomonadota; class Gammaproteobacteria; order Steroidobacterales; family Woeseiaceae; genus IDS-8. The sequence continues at coordinate 29,543 of CAZBGV010000004.1, forward strand.
CGTGGACACTGGATCGTCCCGTCGTGCCGGTCGGCTTCGCGCTCGCGTTCGCGGTACTTGCGTTCGTCCTTTTCAACACCCTCGACAAGGAACTGTTGCCACCGGAGGATCGCGGCATATTGTACGTATCGGCGCAAGGCCCGGACGGCGTCGGGATCGGCTACATGGATCGCCAGACGGACAGGATCGAAGCCATTCTGCGGCCGCTCGTCGAACAGGGTGTCGCCCGTTCCCTGTTCACGGCCGTCGGTCGCGGCGATCCGAACCGGAGCCGGGTGACGGTGCCTCTCGTTGACTGGGCCGAGCGCGAACGGGGGCAGCAGGACATCATCGAGGACCTTCAGGGTCCGCTGTCGCAGATCCCGGGTGCGCGGGTGACCATCAGCAGCCCGAACAGCCTCGATCTGCGGAATGGCAACGGCGACCTGCAAGTCGCGCTGATCGGGAACGACTACGACGAGATTTTCGAAGCGACCAAGGCCTTCGTACGCGCCATTGAGGAACGCTTGTCCAATATCGAGCAGCCGGAGGTGTCGTACGACCCCACCCAGCCGCAGCTGTCGGTCGAGATCGACCGGCGGCGCGCGGCGGACCTGGGCATCGATCTGGACAACCTTGCCACGACGCTGCGTGCGATGATCGACGGGGACGAGCTGGCCGACCTCAACATCGAGGACGAGGCGGTGCCGATCCTGCTGGAGGCATCGAGCGGCGAAATCAACGATCCGACCGACCTCGTGAACCTGTATGTCAGCACCGACAGCGGGCAACTGCTTCCGTTGGCCTCCGTAGTGACGCTGAAGGAAGAGGGTGTTGCATCGCAGCTGGACCGGCAGGCGCAGCGCCGCGCGATCAGGGTCTCCATGCAGATCTCCGGGAGGTATCCGCTGCAGGCGGCCGTCGACGACCTGAGAGCGCTCGCGGACGAGGTGCTGCCGGGCAATATCGGGATGGTGCTGCTCGGGGAGGCCGCGACGCTCGAGGAGACGTCGCGCGAAGTCGCCGCCACGTACGCCATCGCGCTGGCCGTCGTATTCCTCGTTCTCTGCGCCCAGTTCGAAGGGTTCACGAGCGCCATTGTGGTCACCCTGACCGTGCCTTTCGGTATCGCCGCCGCGGTGCTGGCGCTGTTCCTGACGGGGACTTCCGTCAACATCTATTCGCAGATCGGCCTGGTGCTGCTGATCGGCCTGATGGCCAAGAACAGCGTGCTCCTCGTCGAGTTCTCGGACCAGCTGCGCGACCGGGGGTATGGTATTCGGGAAGCGGTGGAAGCCGGCGCCGGCGTGCGCCTGCGACCGGTGGCGATGACCATGATCGCTACGGTGCTCGGCGGCCTGCCCCTGATTCTCTCGCACGGCGCCGGCGCGGAATCGCGCGCCTCCATCGGCTGGGTGGTCTTTGGCGGCCTCGGGCTCGCCGCGCTGTTCACCCTCTACCTGACGCCGGCTCTCTACCTGCTGCTCGCCCGCTTCTCGTCCGCTCGTGCGGAGGAATCGAAGCGCCTCTTCCAGGAGCTGAAGCAGGCGGAGACCATCGCCGACCTGCACTGAGACCGTCGTGCCGAACGCGTTGCCCGGCCTGCGTCGTCGCACTGCGAGAGCTCGTCGAGCATCGGCCCTCGCCGGGTACCTGCAACAGCCCGGTGCGAGCGGGGCGGATGCCGGCAGGCAGGAAGCCGCCCGCTTCGGTCGTGCCACGAGGCAATGGTTACGTATGAAAACAATGCTCTCGAGGGTCCGGCTTCGGGCGCGTCTGCAGCGTCCATTACGTTTCCCCGGAGCGGCAATTCGTCACGTTCTCACGGGCCCGCTCGCGCTACACTGTGCCCTCCGGCATTCCTCCCGTTCGGGATGGAAGGTGCCGGTCTTCAGTGGACCCTCGGAGATTTCCGGGCCGGGCGCGCTCACGGCATCCCGGTGCAGTAATATCGGGGTTTCGCCTGTCAGAACATGAGCCTGGATCGTACCGACCCGCGGGAATCTGCATGAATCGACACGCCCTTCGCCTCGCCGGTACGACCCTGTGTGCGCTGCTGGCCGCGGCCTGTACCGAGGACATGAGCGCGAAGCCGGCGCCCGTGCCGCAGGCGGACCGCCAGGTAAGGGTCATCGTGCAGCCCCTCGAGTTCAGCTCCGAGCGGACGCGGGTGGAGGCGGTCGGGACCTCCCGGGCGCTGCTTTCCATTGTCGTGCACCCGGCCGTCTCCGGCGAGGTCGTGTCCGTCAATTTCGAGCCGGGCCAGAAGGTGGAGAAAGGGGACGTGCTGGTCGAGCTCGACAGCCGCGACGAGAAGCTGGCCGTCGAGCTCGCCAAGGTGCGCCTCGAGGACGCGGAGCG